>JBKCGF010000001.1:0-1149 GCA_046303455.1 Chitinophagaceae bacterium
CAGGGTGTAGAGTATCCCTCATTTTTCCGATATTTGCCATTCTTAAAACAACCAATATGGGCAAATCTAAAGCTGGCGTATTATTTGGAGATGAACTGAAAGCACTTTACCAAGACGCTAAAGACAATCAATTCGCATTACCTGCTGTCAATACAACAGGAACTGATACCATTAATGCTACATTGGAAGCTGCTGCTGCAGTCAATTCACCTGTAATTGTGCAATTCTCAAATGGTGGAGCACAGTTCATTGCTGGAAAGGGCATGCCAAATGATCAACTTCAAGCAAATATATCTGGTGCAGTATCTGGCGCCTTACATATTCACAATATTGCCAAATATTATGGTGTACCTGTTGTTTTGCATACAGACCACGCATCAAAAAAATGGCTTCCTTGGATCAGTGCATTGATCGATGCAGGTGAGCAGTTTAAAAAAGAAAAGGGACAACCCCTATTCAGCTCTCACATGTTGGATTTAAGTGAAGAACCACTGGAAGAAAACATTGAAACATCTGCACAATTTTATAAGAGGATGGCTCCATTAGGTATGGGTATTGAAATTGAATTGGGTGTGACTGGTGGTGAAGAAGATGGCGTGGATAATTCTGATGTTGAAAATGATAAACTTTATACCCAACCTCAACACGTTGCTCATGCATATGAAGAACTAAAAAAGGTTGGCGATTTGTTTACTGTTGCTGCAGCATTTGGAAATGTGCACGGTGTGTACAGTCCCGGTAACGTTCAACTCCGACCTGAAATCCTGAAGAATTCACAAGACTATATTCAAAAGCAATTCAACACAGGAGAAAAACCTGTATTCTTTGTCTTCCATGGAGGATCAGGTTCTCCTCAACACCAAATCAGAGAAGCAATTGGTTATGGTGCCATCAAAATGAACATAGATACAGATTTACAATGGGCATTCTGGGAAGGTGTACTCAACAATTATAAAAAGAAAGAAGCTTATCTACAGGCACAATTGGGAAATCCTGAAGGTGCAGATAAGCCCAATAAAAAATACTACGACCCAAGGGTTTGGTTGAGAAAAGGAGAAGAAACATTCATGGCAAGATTAAAAACGGCCTTCGAAGATCTGAACTGTATCAACAGAAACGCATAAGCAAAAAGAGATCAGAGCCCCTCCT
>JBKCGF010000002.1:0-8563 GCA_046303455.1 Chitinophagaceae bacterium
GAATATGAATACCACGTTGATTAGAACCGACCTTGGAAAAACATTGATGGTTCAGCATGATGTGTCTACGCCAAGACCTTACTCAAGGATTCATTTGGTGAGTGGCACAAAGGGTATTGCACAAAAATGGCCTGGACCGGAAAGAATTGGTTTTGGTCATGGCTGGATGAAGCAAGACGAATTGACTAAAATGAGAGAGCAGTATACTCCACCCATTGTCAAGCATATTGGTGAGATTGCAAAAAATGTAGGTGGTCATGGTGGAATGGATTTTATCATGGATTGGAGATTGATAGATTGTTTAAGAAACGGCTTACCACTTGATCAGGATGTGTATGATGCTGCATCATGGAGCTGTGTGTTCCCTCTAAGTGGTACTTCAGTTGCCAACAAATCAAAATCTATTGATGTTCCAGATTTCACCAGAGGAGCATGGAAGAACAACAAGCCCCATGATATGACCTTGAGTGGTGGTGGAACAACTGGGGTTAGGCCAGTTTTGAAATCTGAAGAATAATTGAACTCAGCTATATTTTACCTCTTCATTTGAGGCATAAAAAAATCCGGGTCTTGGCCCGGATTTTTATTTTGAAGTTAGTGTTGGTTACTTAAGTACTACTGTTGGTACTTCTTTTTCTCTTACCATTTTATTGAACGCTTTTAGTCCACTCTCTAACACTACTTTTAATTTTGTCATTTCAGCATCTACTTGAGTAGCTAATTCAGCAAATACATCCTTCGCTTGTTTGCTAGGCGCCATATTTCCACTGCTCACCATATCGTAAACACCTCCCAATTTATCATCAAGACGAATTGGATAGTTTAAAACATCCTGACCACTCTTTGCTTTGGTCTGGTGTAATTTTTCTTCAATGGCTGTAAGTTCTTTGCTTAAGCTATCAGCAAGTTGTTTAACTTCTTTTGGACAATCTTTTCCTTGCTTACTAACAAAATCTTTCATTTGTGATCTTGCACTGCGAATGTCTTTGATTGCTTCCATGGTAGCATTGAACTTTCCTTGAATCTGCAACAAGAAATCCAATTGCGCTTCATAATCAGCTTGTGAACATACGTAGTTAGGATCTGCCAATAAGCTAAACGGCACTTCTACAGAGTCTTTATCCACACGAACTACTGCTGTATAATTACCAGGTATTGCAGTAATACTTCCTGGAACTCCATTCCATAAAATCAAATCATCAATTTTTTCTGCACCTGGGTATTGCATATCCCATACAAACTGATTATTGCCCTTTGACAATTTGATAGCTTTTGCTTTATCCTCTGTAGTTGTTCTGCTGATCAATTTTTTATTCTTATCATATACAGCAACTGAACCTGTACTGGAATCAGTAACATTTGCAGCATAAAAATTGATGACAGCTCCTTTATGAGGATTTGCTGCAGCATTTGCAGGTGTTCCTGCCATCATCCCCCAACGGCTCACTATAGGAGGAATACGGTAAGCTGGATTTGTTGCAAATGCGTGTAAAGATTTATTCTTAACAGCAGGATCCATTTGTTGAACCAATGACAAATCATCTATGATCCAAAGCGCACGACCTTGAGTTGCAACAACAAGGTCATTGTTTTTAATTGTAAGATCTGTAATAGGCACTACTGGCAGATTCAATTGAAAAGATTGCCAAGAAGCCCCATCATTGTAGCTGATATACATGCCATATTCAGTACCCGCATACAAGAGACCCGGTCTTTTGTGGTCTGCCCTTGCAACTCTGGTAAAGTGCATTGCATCAATTCCATTGGTGATGAGTTTCCAGGTTTGTCCATAATCTTCTGTCTTGTAGATATAGGGAGTAAAATCATTCACCTTGTATCTTGTTCCTGTAATATAGGCAGCACCTTTTTTGAATGGATCTGCATCAATTGCATTCCACATCATCCATTTAGGAGCATCTTTAGGAGTTACGTTTGTCCAGTTTGCTCCACCATCTCTACTGATGTGCATTAAACCATCATCGCTACCTGCCCAAAGTAAATCCTTTTCAAGACTGCTTTCTGTTGCAGTAAAAATTGTGCAATAGTATTCTACTGAAGTATTGTCTTTAGTAATTGGTCCACCACTTGACAACTGTTTTGATTTATCATTAGTTGTAAGATCTGGTGAAATCTGTTTCCAGCTTGCACCCTCGTTTTCAGTCACGAACAATGCATTACCAGCGGCATACAAACGTTTTGGATTATGAGGTGAAAAGAAAATAGGGAAATTCCATTGGAACCTGTATTTCAATACGTCTGCCCCACCACCCATTGGGTTATCTGGCCATACTGAAATTGCACGGTTTTCACCTGTACGGTGATCGAGCCTTGATAAATATCCGCCATAGTTACCGCCATAAACAATATCAGGATTGGTAGGATCTGCTACTACATAACCACTCTCAGAACCTGCTGTTACATCCCAATCCTGTTCGGTAATGTATGAACCATATGTTGCAGATTTTATCCTCAACGTTGAGTTGTCTTGTTGAGCTGCCAAAACACGATAAGGGAATGAATTATCCGTACTTACTCTGTACAATTGAGAAGTAGGCTGATTCATATAAGTACTCCATGTATTTGCTTCATCAAAGCTAACCTGAGCACCTCCATCATCAGCAACAACCATGCGCTTGCCATCAGTTGGATCTATCCACAGATCGTGATGATCACCATGAGGAGTTCTAACTGATTGGAAAGTTTTTCCACCATCACGACTCTTCATGAAATTTACATTCGGACAATAAACGAGGTTTTCATTTTTAGGATCAACAAAAACTTTGGTATAATACCATGCACGTTGGCGAATATTGTTATCACTGCTTTGCAAAGTCCAGCTCTGACCTCCATCTGCACTCATGTACAAACCACCTTTTTCGTTTTCAATGATGGCATATACTTTTTCTGTGTTGGATGGCGCAACAGCTACACCCACAATACCCCAGGTTCCTTTAGGCAAACCTTTTGTAGCACTAATATTGCTCCAAGTTTCACCGCCATCTGTACTTTTCCATAATCCACTTCCATCACCACCACTTTCTAAACTATATGGAGTCCTGATTAATCTCCATGTACCAGCGTACAAAACAGATGGATTACCTGGCTCCATGACTAAGTCGCTACAACCTGTTTGCTCGTTTACAAATAAAACATTCTTCCAGGTTTTACCACCGTCGGTCGACTTATAAATTCCTCTTTCTTTATTTGGACCAAATAAATGCCCCATTACACCTACCCACAATGTGTTCGCATCATCTGGATGTATCACAATATTGGTAATATGTCTACCATCTTTTAATCCAATATTTTTCCATGTTTTACCAGCATCTTCTGATTTCCACATGCCGCCCAAACCTTCAGAAACATTTCCACGCATGGTATTTTCACCTTCTCCAACATAAATGACATTGTCATTAGAAGGTGCAACCTCGACAGCTCCTATAGAACTTCCAAAATATTTATCAGAAATATTTTTCCAGTTGTTACCTGCATCTGTAGTTTTCCAAACACCACCACCAGTTGCTCCGAAATAAAAAGTATTCTTTGATTTGTAACTACCAGTAACTGCTCCACTTCTACCTCCTCGAAATGGACCTAGGAGGCGATAATTGACATTCTTGAATAATGAAGCATCGTAACTACTTGAAGCTACTGCAGGTTTAGCATCTGCAACTTTTTTCTTTTGTGCCTGTGCAATTGTAAATGTGCAAAGCGACAAAAAAACGAATAGGATCCTTGTCATGTTATTGATTTTTGAGATCCTACAAGATAAGAAAATTACTGCTTCATTGTAATCTTAGGTGGTGCAGATTTGGGTATAACCAAAGCGGGACTGATTTCAGGCATTGCTGATTTGATTTCTTTGAGACTGAACAAGTTAGTATCAATAAATTTCCAATTTTTACCCCCATCCTCTGAAATAGCAATCAAGCTGGTTGATAACTCAACATCCCCAATAAACGAAGTCAATGTAAGTGTTTGCGGTATAACCGACTGAAGCATCTTCTTATGATTTACTACTTCGCTAGGATTTCCAAAACTTATTTTAGAAACGCGTCCTCCAAATTGCTCAAATACTTTTAAAGCCGAATCTGAAATCATCCGCAATTGCTCCTCACCTCCAGCCAGTTCAAGCATCACAGGATGCATATAGCCAATAAATTTGCTACTGTTCTTCTGCGCCAATGCATTACCCATATCAAGAGCAGCTGTCTTTATTGAAGAAGCATGCTGTCCATTTACCGAAGCATTGAATATTATAAATAAACACATAAAGCCACTAATCAACAGTTTCATTAGAGATCTCTTTTTTTAAATATGTAAAATGACAGTATCCATGTAAGCAATAAAAATACCAAAGAATAAATAATGTGTTTATCAACTGCAGCTAATGCAACCTTATAATCAGCCTCATTCAATCTGCCTATAAAAGCAGGGATTGGAATAAGTCTGTCTGAAATTTCCAAAGGCAAAAACTGACCATAATCAAAGCCAAATTTTTGTGTTTTTATTTTGAAAAATGCTCCAGCAATGTTTTCCACAATCATGCCATAAAATATAAAGAGCCCGTAAGCAATAAATGCCTTACGCACCAGCAGTCCAAGTAAAAACGCAAACGACAACTGAGTAAAAATCTGTAGAAAAAACAGACCAATGTACTTCCCTTTAGTAAACAAAGAGACTGCAGAAGTATCTGGCGTAGCGATAAAACCAATTCCAGTTGCAACAGCAAAAAAGAACAATGAAACTAAAATAGAAATCAGCAACACGCTAATAAATTTCCCCCAGATAAATGTTTGCTTTTGCCAGCCATCAATAATATTCTGACGATGTGTTTTGAACTGATACTCATTGGTAATGAGCATGATCACAACAATGGCTGGTATAAACGTAAAGAAAGAGCTGAGGTAAGCTGTTGTATGATAAACTTCTGGAAAATGAAAAGGATTACCCAATAGCATCTTCAGCAATTGCCCGCTCTGATTCTTAGGTTTTGTACTTTCATCATAACCAAAATAAACGATTGCATTAATTCCTGGATATGAAATAGCTGTAGCCAATAATAATAACCAAAATGCCAGATAATTTTTAAGCTTTAGCCACTCGGTTCTAATGATATTTTGAAATTTAGCCATTTTATATAATTATGATTGACTGGTAAGTTCAAAGAATTTTTCTTCCAGCCTTTTCTTTTTGGCGGTCAATTGATTCAATACAATTTGATGCTGAAAACAATAATTGTTGATGACTTCAGCATTTAAGCTTTCATCTTTGATGTAACATTCAACTCCTTCCGTTGTAACAGCTAGTCGGCTAACACCGGGCAATGAATTTAGCAATTCAATTAAACTCTTCTGATTACCAGCATTTAGCAAATAACAATCTTCATCTGCCAATACTGAAGCAACTGTGCCAGATGCAATTAACTTTCCAAATTTCAAAATGGCAACATGATCACAAATTTTCTCAACCTCGTCTAACAAATGACTGGCCATGATAACTGTATGTCCGGCAGCAGCCAATGATTTTATCAACTCTCGAATCTCTGCAATACCTACTGGATCTAAGCCATTTGTAGGTTCGTCAAGCAACAAAACTTCAGGCTCACCTAACAAACTTGCAGCAATAGCCAGTCTTTGTTTCATTCCTAAACTATATGTACTGAACTTGGAATTTCTTCTTTCGAACAAATTCACTTTTTTCAATACATCATCAATTGCTGCTTCATTACCACGCTGACTAATTGATTGGGTGACTTTCAGATTTTGAACTGCAGAGAGATAATGGTAAAAATTAGGTGTCTCCAATAAGGATCCAATTCTTTTGCGGTGAACAAAAGTTGAGGGCTCGCCAAACCAGGAATAGCTTCCAGCATCTGCCCCAAGAATATCTAAAACAATACTGAGTAAAGTTGTCTTACCGCTTCCATTGGGACCCAAGAGCCCAAATACGGAACCTTTGGGGATATTGAATGAAACATCATTCAATGCCTTAATCTTACCATAAGACTTTGATAAATTATGTATCTGTAAAACAGACATGGTAGAATTTTTTACAAGGTAAATGTAAATTGAGTATTTGATTTACCATTCATAAAATCAACTGCCAATAAAACGCTAAAAATTAATTTCTGATAGGTCTTCCGCTCTTTAAAACCGACTGAATTCTTTCTAAAGTTTTCTTCTCCCCACACAAACTTAAGAACGCTTCTCTTTCAAGGTCGAGTAAATACTGTTCAGAAACTAAAGTTGGTTCACTTAAATCTCCGCCACACATTACATACGCAAGTTTTTTTGCTACAAATGCATCATGTTCAGTTGCATATCCCCCCTCTTTCATTACGTGAATACCTGCTAATAAGGCACCTAAACCTGTTCTTCCCAAAACTTTAATATCAGAACGTTGTTGTGGCATTACATATCCACTGTCGTATATTTCAATTACAGAACGTTTAGCCTCACTGATTCTTCTGCTCTGGTTCATGATGATTTCATCAAGCCCTTTTCTCAAAACACCGATTTGGAAACCTTCTGCCGCAGATGTCGCCACTTTAGCTGTCGCGATATTGATAAACCTATTCTTTAGTGTAATTGTTTCTGGTTCATCTTCATGCATTTCATCAGCGGCACGCAAAACAAATTCTTTGGTACCGCCACCACCTGGAATTACACCAATTCCCAATTCAACTAATCCAATATAAGTTTCTGCTGCAGCACATATTTTATCAGAGTGCAAACTCAATTCACATGCACCTCCTAAAGAGAGTGAGTGTGGGGCGACAACAACTGGAATGCTTGAATATCTTGCACGCATCATGGTATTCTGGAACATTCTGATCGCCATATCCATTTCATCGTATTCCTGTTCGATAGCCAGCATGAAAATCATACCCACATTGGCACCAGCAGAAAAATTATTTCCTTCATTTGCGATAACAAGTCCTTTGTATTTGTCTTCAGCAAGAGATATACTTTTTTGTATCCCCTCCAACACCTCACCACCAATACTTCCCATTTTAGTATACCACTCTAACCCTAGCACATCATCACCCAAATGATAAGTTCTGCAAGCGCTATTTTTCCATAGCGTTTGTCCTTCAAAATGCTTCATCACAATGAATGCATTTTCTTGTCCAGGTGCATAAACAGATACTAACGATTTGGAAATAGGAGAATAGACTAATCTTTTACCATCTTTAATCGTAAAGAAAGTTTTGTATCCAGCTGCAAGCATTTCATCAACCCAGGCTGCCACTTTGTGACCTGCCTTCTTCATATCAGCAACTGTTTTTTCTACGCCAAGTAAATCCCATGATTCAAAAGCTCCAATTTCCCAGCCAAAGCCAGTCATCATGGCATTATCAATGCTATGCAATGAATCAGATATTTCAGGAACGCGGTTAGAAATGTAGGAGAAGAGATTATAATGAAATAGCCTGTAAAATTCACCTGCTTTATCAGGTGAATTGAACAACATCTTTAATCTTGTATGTAAATCATCAATTGGTTTTGCTGCCTCTAGTGCTGCAAATTTTGGTTTTTTTCTTGGACCATATTCCATGGTAGCAAGATCAAGTGTAAGAATTTCTTTCTCACCAGCAGCGTTCTTGGTTTTTTTAAAAAATCCTTGTCCCGTTTTATCTCCAAGCCACTTGTTCTCTGCCAATTTATTCAACCAATCTGGTATTTTAAATTGATCGCGTGCTTCATCATCAGGACAATTATCATATAACCCTTTTGCTACATGAATCATAGTATCAATACCTAC
This sequence comes from Chitinophagaceae bacterium, assembly GCA_046303455.1. Taxonomy (GTDB): domain Bacteria; phylum Bacteroidota; class Bacteroidia; order Chitinophagales; family Chitinophagaceae; genus Pollutibacter. Next base: position 7,768 of record JBKCGF010000002.1, read on the forward strand.
CACATCTGCAGTCCTAAACGTTGCTGATTTAGGTCTACCAATAATTGGACCAGTTAGCGCATCAACTTCATCAATCGAGAAGCCCATTTTTTCTTTGGTTCCCAATAATGACATGATGCCAAAAATTCCAATTCGGTTTGCGATAAACCCTGGCGTATCCTTGCAAAGCACAGTCGTTTTACCCAAATATAAATCTCCATACTGCATTAGAAAATCTACAACCCATTTCTCAGTATGTGCAGTTGGGATAATTTCAAGTAACCTTAGGTATCTTGGCGGATTAAAAAAGTGTGCTCCGCAAAAGTGCTTTTGGAAATCAGCTGATCTGCCCGCTGCCATCATATGGATGGGTATACCAGATGTATTTGATGTAATGAGTGTACCTGGCTTTCTATACTTTTCTACTTTTTCAAAAAGCTGTTGTTTGATATCGAGTCTTTCTACAACTACCTCTACAATCCAATCGCAAGATGCAATCTGTGGTAAATCATCGTCGAAATTTCCAGTCGTGATTTTTTTTACAACATCTTTTGTGTAAACTGGAGATGGGTTAGATTTAATCGCATTTTGTAATGCGGTATTCACCAACTTATTCTTCTCGGCTTTTTTTGCTTCTGGAGAAGCATCTGGAGACACGATATCCATCAACAAAACTGGTATTCCAATTCCTGCGAAGTGACAGGCAATTCGGGATCCCATTACTCCACTTCCTAATACAGCAACTTTTTTTATATGAGGTTTCATAAGCATGCAACTTTATCAGGCGTAAGTTACATAAGCTTCATCAAAAAAATCA
>JBKCGF010000003.1:0-2891 GCA_046303455.1 Chitinophagaceae bacterium
GCTAAAACCACCTCCATATATCCATACCAAAACAGGTTGTTTGCTTTTTTTATTTTTATTATTCGTCCACACATTCAAATACAAACAATCTTCGCTGATGGGTTCTGCAGGAATTAAAAACTCTTCCGACCACATGCTGAAGGGAGCGGGCTTTGCTTGCATTGGACTTGCACTGAACTGTGTACAATCCAAAACACCACTCCATGGTTTAACAGGTTGTGGGGCTCTCCACCTCAATTCACCAACAGGAGGTGCAGCAAATGGAATGCCTTTGTAAATCGCAACCGAACCATCATTGTTATTCGTGCCACGAATTTTTCCACCAATCACTTCTTTAGTTGGTTGATTTTCTTGTGCATTAAGATTGCAGAAGAAAAAAGATATCAAAAGAAAGAAGAAGATTTGTTTTGTCTTTTTCATGTTGATTATTGGTTGCTCGTGGAAAAACTATTCATGGTCTTGTAACGGTCTTCGTACTTGGAAGTTTCCTGTCTGGTATTGCTTCCGATGTGCATCACTACAGCTGTTTTTTCTTTGTGTAGTTTTTCCCATTTGGGTAGTCCCTTTCCATTGGGGTTACCTGTCTTGATAAAATTGGCAAAATAGCTTTGCATGATAGTAGAAACTTTTCTGTCTTCTGCTGTCCACTGAAAAACCTTGTTACCATCTAGATTACCCATGGCATATTCTATTTCTGCAGAATGTGATGCGCCTTCATCACCTGGTCTTGGTTGCTCGTAATAATAACGGTAGACGGGTTGTCCACTTTGTTTCTGACGCTCCAGCCATTTCCAAGTGCTGTAAGAAATAAACATGTCGCCAGCCAAATCCCTTGCTGCTTCCTTCACTTCTGCTTCATTGGTAGGTTTATATACTTTTAACAATGCTTCAGCTTGTTTAGCAAATCTCTTGGTGACATTCTTGTTGAAATTTTCAACGGTCAGTTTGTCGTTCCCCATAATGCTTTTGTAACTCGACTCTTCACTGTTCCATCCTGCTAACAATGGTACGTTTGCTTGTTCTCCATTTTGAAAAATCAATTCAGGGTCTTTAGGAAAAAATACACCATCAATGCTCATTTTAAAATTGAAAAGACCAAACTTACTAGCATAACTGAGAATTGAATCAGCAGGCATGTCCCTTAATGCTGCAATTGAATTTGCATTGGCCATCTTCATAAATCGATCACCTGATTTTTCTACTTCGTTGTGTGGTATTGCGGGTAATGCACCAAGTATAGAACCACTTTCGCCAATTGCTCCTGCGATAAAATTTTTGGAAAGAGGAGAGGCCATCAATGCGCTTACAGAAATAGAACCTGCTGATTCACCGGCAATGGTTATTTTCTTAGGGTCACCACCGAATGCTGCAATGTTATCATATACCCACTTTAATGCAAGAGCTTGATCCATTAATCCATAATTTCCAGATGATCCATTTTCGGATTCCTTTGAGAGTTCCTTATGCGCTAAAAGTCCAAATACACCTAATCTGTAATTAACGGTTACTGCAACAATTCCCTTTTCTGCCATGCTTGCTCCATCGTATCGGGGTTCTGATCCATCACCAGCCACAAAGCCACCACCATAATAATATACCAAAACAGGTAATGGTTTATTGCTCGTTTTCACTGGCTTCCATACATTCAGATAAAGACAATCTTCGGAAGTGCCATTCGATCTGAAAACCATATCGCCAAAAATATTGGTCTGCATGGCTTTGGGACCAAATTTTTTGGCTTCACGAACACCATCCCATTTGTCAATTGGTTCAGGAGCTTTCCATCTGCGTTCGCCAACAGGCGCTTTGGCATACGGGATGCCTTTGTAGGCAACAACATCTTTATTTTCAACAACTCCCGTAAGCTTGCCCAATGGTGTTGATATTTCTGTTGAAGATTGAATCATACTGTTCTCTTGCGCTTTAATATGGAGAAGCGAAATGGCGAGTAAAAAACTGAGAGAAGCTTTCATGGTTGTTGTTGAATTGGTGATTATATTACTTATAAATCTAAGTTTTTTAATGATGCGTAAATTCTATTCTTTTATAAATGCACTAAGCATTATTTGTTTGTTAGTTGCTTTTCCTGCCAGTAATCTTGCTCAGGAATTCAAGATCCTTACAAAAGGAGTAAATTCTTCCTTGCGTGGACTTTCTGTTGTGGATGAAAATGTTGTATGGGTAAGCGGAAGCAATGGTAAAGTGGCCAAAACAACCAACGGGGGAGTTTCATTTCAATGGTTTACTGTTCAAGGATATGAGCAACGCGACTTCCGCGATATTCATGCTTTTGATAGCAGTACAGCTGTTATCATTGCCATAGATACACCTGCTGTAATTCTTAAAACAATAGATGGTGGTCGCTCTTGGTATAAAGTGTTTGAAGACAACCGGCCTGGAATGTTTTTAGATGCTATGCATTTTGAAGGAAAGCAGGGTGTGGTAATTGGTGATCCAATAGATGGGCGGCCTTTCATTGCATCGACAAGCAACAATGGTGAAACATGGCAAGTGCAATACTTACAAAACGACTGCCAGCTAACTATCAATGGTGAAGCTTTTTTTGCAGCCAGTGGTAGCAACATTCAATTGCTCAAAAAAAGAGGGACTTACTTTCCGCTCTATGTTTCAGGAGGTATTCAGTCCAGATTGTTTTTTCAAGGCCAATGTATTGCCTTGCCAATGCAGTCGGGCAAAAATTATACAGGAGCAAACGGTTTGATCTTTTCAAGCCGACTTAAAAAAGGTGTGATCGTAGGCGGTGATTTTTCCGATGCCAAAAGATCCGATAGTGCAATGGTTGTTTTTGAATTGAATAAAACCATAAAAATTGGTCAGCCCATATCAATTCCTGCTGGCTATAAAAGTGGGGTCGCTTTTTTGGGTAAGGA
>JBKCGF010000004.1:0-14428 GCA_046303455.1 Chitinophagaceae bacterium
GGCGGGAAGTTTGGCTGCTGCTGGTTTATATGCCTTGAAAAATCATGTCGACCGTCTTTCAGAAGATCATAACCATGCAAGTCAGCTTAATTCTATGCTGACTACCCTCCCATTTGTAAATAATATTTTACCGGTGGAAACCAATATCATTATCGCAGAATGTGAATCTGATTTTGATTTATTGGGATGGCAATCCAAAATGAAGGAAAAAGGCATTTTGTTTTATGCGATATCCAAAAATAAGTTCAGGCTTGTAACCCATTTGGATATTACCCCTGAAATGATAAACTATTTTGAAACAACTATAAAGTCAACTTACTGATGTCGTTCCCCTCAATTGATCCAACAAACACACCTTCATGGAAGAAATTAACCGCGCACGCTGAATCAATGAAGTCAGTTCATATGCGCGATTTGTTTTCAGCAGATGCTACCCGTTTTACATCATTTTCTCAAAAAGATGGTGATCTGCTTTTTGATTATTCCAAAAATTTAATAACACAGGAGTCCTTGGACTTGCTCATTGAACTGGCAAATGATTGTCAGCTCCCTTCAGCAATTGCAGCAATGTTTGCTGGTGAAAGAATCAATAAAACAGAAAACAGAGCTGTTTTACATACAGCCCTCAGAAACCTGAGTGGGCAAACTTTCCAAACGGATGGCAAGGACATCATGCCGGATATCCAAAGCGTATTGGGACAAATGAAATCGATTTGCCAGAAAGTCCATTCCGGAGAATGGAAAGGCTATTCAGGCAAACCAATTAAACACATTGTCAATATCGGAATTGGAGGTAGCGATTTGGGTCCTGTTATGGTGACTGAAGCCTTAAAACCTTATTGGGTGGAAGGGATGCAAGTCCATTTTGTTTCAAATGTTGATGGTACACATATTGCTGAATGTCTGAAAGTTATAGAGGCTGACTCAACTTTATTTTTAGTTGCTTCCAAGACTTTTACTACCCAAGAAACCATGACCAATGCCCATACCGCCAGGAATTGGTTTATTGAAAAATCTGGCGATGAAGCACATGTAGCAAAGCATTTTGTGGCATTGTCCACCAATGAAAAAGCTGTGACCGCTTTTGGCATTGATAAGTCGAATATGTTTGAATTTTGGGATTGGGTTGGTGGAAGATATAGCCTTTGGAGTGCAATTGGATTGTCTATTGCCCTGACCATTGGTTATGATAATTTCGAAAAGTTATTGGCAGGAGCACATGAAATGGATATGCATTTCAAAACCGTGCCTCTAAAGGATAACATCCCTGTTAAAATGGCTTTAATTGGTCTTTGGTATGTCAACTTCTTTGGAGTTCAATCTGAGGCAATTTTGCCATATGACCAGTACTTGCATCGCTTTGCAGCATATTTCCAGCAAGGGAATATGGAAAGCAATGGTAAAAGTGTAGATAGAAATGGTAATTCGCTTTCCTATTCTTCTGGCCCAGTTATTTGGGGGGAACCCGGAACAAATGGTCAGCATGCTTTTTATCAGTTGATTCACCAGGGTACACTTATGATTCCGTGCGACTTCATTGCTCCAGCGATAAGTCATAATCCGATTGGCGACCATCATCCTAAATTACTTTCCAATTTCTTTGCACAAACCGAGGCCCTCATGAATGGCAAGACTGAACAAGAAGCAAAAGCAGAACTGATGAATTTGTCTGAAGATGAGCGAAAGAAATTAGTTCCTTTCAAAGTTTTTGATGGCAATAGACCCACCAACTCCTTCTTGATTAAAGAAATCAATCCATTTGAATTAGGCAAATTGATTGCTGCTTATGAACATAAGATCTTCGTTCAAGGCGTAATTTGGAATATCTATAGTTTCGATCAGTGGGGTGTTGAACTGGGGAAACAACTGGCCAATAAAATTTTACCTGAACTTGTTTCGACTGAAGAAGTGAACAGTCATGATCATTCAACGAATGGATTGATCAATCAATATAAACAATGGGCCAAATGCTAAAAAATTGCTTAGATCAATAAAAAAAGGGGCACTTTAAAAGGGCCCCTTTTGATTTTATTAAAGAGTTCAATTACCATTTGTCTACAGGCTCATCTGCGCCATTGTCACCTGATGACATTTCTGGTGCAGACGGTGACGGTGCAGCTGGAGCTTCGGGTGCTTCTGTAGCAGCAGAAGCAGATGGGGCAGCATCATAATTGCTTCCACCTTCTGGAGCATCTTCATCATATTCATGGTTAAAAGCATCAAAATCGAAATCTGGCATCAACTCAGTCTTGACATGATCGACTGCCTCATTTAGTGCTTTAAGGAATTTATTGAAGTCTTCTTTATATAAGAATATTTTGTGGCGATCATAACCATCATCATTGAATCTTTTTCTGCTTTCTGTGATAGTAAGGTAATAGTCATTACCTCTGGTAGTTCTCACATCAAAGAAATAGGTTCTTCTCTTTCCAGCTCTGATTCTTTTGCTGTAAACACTGTCCATTCTTTTTTCGTTGTTGTCGTACGCCACAGTTAAAAGTTTTGGTTAAATTTTGGTTGGTTCTTATAAAGATAGCATTGTTTTGGAATTGTTAAAAAATTCCAAGGTTTTTTTTCAGACCAATTTTACTGTAGAAAAAAGAGAGAAAAACGAGCTTTAATGATCAATTTGTTGGGTTCTTAGCAGTTCTGCATAGGCTCCATTTTGGGCCAAAAGAGAATCATGTGTCCCCTTTTCAATGATTTTACCATCATCCATCACGATAATTTGGTTGAATTTAAAGCTGGGAAAAATTCTGTGGGTAATGATGATAGCTGTCTTATTTGACAAGTATTGATTGAGGTTTTCAGCGATTCTGTGTTCTGTTTTTGCATCGACAGCACTTAGGCAGTCGTCAAAAATGAGCAGTTCATTTTGTTTTGACAGTGCTCTTGCTATGGATATTCGCTGTTTTTGTCCACCTGATAAAGTAACCCCCCTTTCGCCCACCCAGGTCTCAAACCCGTTTGGCAAGGATTCAATTTCAGTCCGAATGGCAGCTTTTTCAGCGGCACCGACTGCATTATCCATCGATTGATCTGCTGATCCAAAATTGATATTGTTTTTAATTGTATCACTAAAGAGGAAAACATCTTGAGGAACATAACTGATTTGAGATCTTAAATTTTCAAGATCCATTTGATTCAACTCAATACCGTTGATGGATATTTTTCCGTTTACCGGATCGAACAATCTGATGGCCAATTGAGCGATAGTCGACTTTCCGCAACCTGTTTTACCTAGAATGGCGACCTTCTCTCCTTTCTTTACCTGAAAAGAAAAATCCTTGATGGCGTGAATTCCTGTATGAGGATATATAAAATTGACATTATCAAAAACCAGTTCTTCAATGGATTCAAGATGTTGAGGATTTTCGGCAATGGGTAGCGCCGGGACTGTATCAAGAAACTCATTCAATCTTTTTTGTGAAGCGGCTGCACGTTGAATATTGGTAGCTACCCAACCAATTGCGGAAACTGGAAAAGTGAGCATATTGATATAGATCACAAATTCAGCGATAGTTCCTGCACTGATTTTATGTTCAATTTGATATAAACTACCAATATAAATGGTAATTAAAGTGCTTAACCCTATCAGCAAGCCAATGGCTGGAAAGTAAATAGCCTCCATGGTTGATAAAGACAACCCACTTTTCCTGTATGCTTCAGCATTTTCATCAAAGAACTTCAAGTTAGCTTTTTCTTGTCCATAGGATTTAATTACTCTAATACCCGAATAAGATTCCTGTGCCAACGTTGTGAGGTCGCTCAGCTGTGATTGTATCTGTTCACTTTTCTTGTTGATTAAGGCATTGACAAAATACATAGCAACTGCCAAAAAAGGGAGTGGCAAAAGAACATAAACAGACAGCATTACGTCTTTTTTAAACATATAAAAAAGACTGAGTACAATCATGATGGTCAGGTTAACCAGGTACATCAATGCTGGCCCTGTATACATTCTGACCCTTGAAACATCTTCAGACATTCTACTCATCAAATCTCCGGTGCTGTGTACTTTGTAAAATTGTGTGTCTAGTTTCTGATAATGGGCATAGACATCATTTTTTTGATCATATTCAATGTGTCTGCTCATTACAATGATGGTTTGACGCATCAAGAACATGAAAAACCCCCTAAAAAGTGCAAAGCTGAGCAGGGTCAATCCACTTAACATGACCAATTGAGAAAAGCTGATATTCAAGGTTTGAACTACATCCACAAAAGCCTTTACCAAAGGATCAAAGAAAACCCGATTATCATTTACTGTTGAGGGATTTATTTTTTGGCTGACTTGATCGACAACGAAACCTGTCATTTGTGGAGCCAAAACACCGAAATAATTGGAAATAAGAATAAAAAGGATGCCCAAGAATAGACGCCAGCGGTATTTCCAAAAATAAGGGTTCAGGCTTTTAAGATCCTTCATGAAATGCAAAGTTAATCATCCCTTTTTAGAAGAGTTTCTACTTTTTTTAATGATTTTTTCTTTAATCAAAACTGTTGAATTACTTTTGCCGCGGAGAGATGGCAGAGCGGTCGAATGCGGCGGTCTTGAAAACCGTTGACTGTCACAGGTCCGGGGGTTCGAATCCCTCTCTCTCCGCCAAACAAGATCAAAACCCACGAATTTTCGTGGGTTTTTTTGTTTTGTACAAATCTGATGCTATTACTTAGGTTCAGAAATATACTTGTGCGAACCATCACAATTGGGCATGCGCTTGGATAACCCACAGACACAATCGTTGAATCCAAAACCTTTCAAGATTCGATCTTTGTATTTCTCGATTCTTGAAGTACGGGTTTCAGTCTGTTTTGCTGCAGTAAAAAACATTAGATAAGCTCGCTGCCTGCCTGGAGTAAGTTGATGAAAAGCCTTGTCAAACTGTTTGTCTTTATTGAACTGTTCAACCAATTCAAGAGGTTTCTCAATAAAGAAAGACTCATCTTTCTCAATTTTTTTGCCGGTCTCTTCAATTTTAATGGCCTGTTTAATGAAAGCTTTAATTGTTGTTGATGCTTTCTTTACTTCATCCAAACTATAAAATCGGATAATTCTAGCCGACTGTGAATGATCCCCAGCTTTTTCGAGTAGATTATCTTTATCTGTCATTAAAGCACCTTTAAAGAAACTAATAACAACATGATCTTTTAATGCCGCTAGAATGATTACATTCTTACCCTTATGAGTATAACAAGGTTGTTTCCATTTAAACTCCTCAACTAAATCTGTTTCCTGAAGAATTTTTCTCAATAGTTGAAGTGATTCTTTACCAGATTTTAGCGAATCGAAAAATTGATCAACATCAGTTTTCATGATAACATATTCTTTGCCCCCATCGCAATTCCTTTAGCCAATTTAAATGTTGGCAAATCATTAGGGGAATCACTGAAGGGATCTTCAATTTCTTCTGCTATCAATTCGATACTGGACAACACATATAGAATGAACACGGTAACAGGAATAATATAAAACGACATGTGCATACCGTATATAATAGGAAAAAGCATCACATAGAAAAAAATAAATTTTTTCAAGAATGCTGCATATGAAAAAGGTATAGGAGTTGATTTTATTCGTTCACATGCGCCACAAACGTCGATTAACTTATTGAGTTCAGGTTTTAATAAATACAACTGCTCAGGTGTTATCAAACCTTTTTTATTTAACTGATGAATATGATCAATTAGAGATTTGAAAATTATCATAGGTTGATGTGGCGCACTACTGAATAGCTCCCTATAGTTCAATAAATAATGTTCATCAAGTTCATTTTCCAATATTTCCCGATCAGTGGACTCATCCTTTAAATGAAATCTCAACGCATAGGCAAAACATGCTATATGTGCTCCAATAATTCTTCGGTTTACCAAATCGTTTTTATCCAAAATCGCATTGATGTGTGCAGTAACTCCACGTGTTGAGTTGGTGAGATCTCCCCAAAGCTTTCTTCCTTCCCACCAGCGATCATAGGCTGAATTGGTACGAAAAGCCAACATCAAGGATAGCGTAAAACCAAGAATAGAGAAAATTGTAGAAATTGATTTTGTTTGTTCTTTTGTTTCAGGACTAAAGAAAGAATGCAATTCAACATATGCAACTAGTCCACTATAAACAGCTACTCCAACCATTAAAGGTAATAGTTGCCTGAAAGTTTCGTACCTGTGAATCCTGAATAAAAAAGTAAACCACTCCTTTGGATTGTAAGAAATCATAATTCAAGATAATTAATTCCCCTTTACAATGGGTGCCACTTCCCTACCTATTAAGTCAATGGTTTCTATTAATTTTTCATGAGACAGTTCAGCAGTATCCAACTGGAAAGTCAATCTGGATATGCCGCCCAAGGCTTTTGAATGCCTGAGAATTTTTTCAGCGACTTCTTCTACTCCTCCAACCAGTAATGCGCCTGTCGGTCCGACTTGCCCATTAAAATGTGCTCTGGTAGTAGGAGGCCATCCTCTCTCCTTTCCAATTTTTGTCATACTAGCAGCATAACCTGGAAAAAATTCTTCATGTGCTTGTTCAGTGGTTCTGGCTACATAACCCAGTGAATGCAATCCAACTTTCAGCTGATCCAAACTATGTCCCGCTTTTAATCCCGTCTCCCTGTATAAATCTATCAATGGCCTGAAACGATGTGTTTCACCCCCTATAATGGCTACCATTAAAGGCAAGCCCAAAGCGCCTGCTCTAGCAAAGGACTTGGGTGTACCTCCAACGCCAATCCATATAGGAAGTTTTTCTTGTAAAGGTCTTGGATACACTGCCTGATTTTGCATTGGCGCTCTAAATCGTCCCGACCAATTAACAAATTCATTGTCGCGTATCTTCAACAACAAATCCAATTTTTCAACAAAAAGCTCGTCATAATCTTCCAAATCCAACCCAAACAAGGGATATGCATCGATAAAGGAACCACGACCTGCTACCAATTCAGCCCTACCTCCAGATATTAAATCGAGTGTTGCATGGTTTTGAAACACACGCACAGGATCTGCAGCACTTATTACGGAAACAGCTGATCCTAATCTTATTTTTTTTGTCCTGGCTGCTGCCGCTGCCAAAATTAAAGTTGGCGCTGAATCCAAAAACCCTTTTCGGTGGTGTTCACCTATACCAAAAAAATCCAATCCCACTTCATCCGCATAAGCCATCCTGTCTAACAGTTCTGCCATTACCACTGCATCATTTTCTGCACTTTCATTGTTGCCACTCATTCTTGCGGCAAAACTGTCAATACCAATTTCCATATATTGAATAGGTTTTAAGCACAAAGGTACAATCAAAAGGGATTTCCTAATTTCACAACCAAACAAAACCATGAAAGCGTTGCTTTGCTACCAAGACGGTCAGTTTAAAGATTATAACGATTTAAGTATACCGGTTGCAGATTTGGGTGTGCAAAGGGGGTATGGAATATTCGATTTTTTAAGAACGACTGAACAACACGCACATTTTTTAGACGACCATCTTGATCGCTTTTTCGCTTCTGCAGATGCAATGCATCTTCCTGTTTCCAAAAGCAGGAATGAAATCATTGATATTGTTCAAACGCTGCTAAAAGAAAACCAATTGCCATTCAGTGGCATCAAGCTTTTGCTGACTGGAGGTGATGCAAGTGATGGATACACCATTCAAAAACCAAGACTCAGCATATTTCAACTACCATTAATTCCGCCACCACTTGTTCTACCAGAAAAAGGTATTCATTTAGTTAGCAGAGCATACCAACGACAGCTCCCTGGAGTAAAAACAACAGATTATTTGATGGCGATATGGCTGCAACCATGGTTAAAAGAACAAGGTGGTGATGATTTACTTTATTACAACCAGGAGACCGTCACAGAATGTCCCAGATCAAATATTTTCATGATAGATCACGACAATGTACTTGTCACACCAAAAGAAAATATGCTTTGGGGAATAACAAGAAAGAAAATTATTGAAATAGTGGATTCAATAGGTCTTAAAATAGAACAAAGAAATATACCATTAGAAGAATTATACAAAGCCAAAGAAGTCTTCATCAGCAGTTCTACAAAAAGAATCATGCCAGTACAAAGAATTGACCACAGCTATACTTTTAGCACAGCATCAAACAATATTACTCGATTACTATGGGACGCTTTCTTAAATTTAGAAAAATAAAAAACCCCTAATTTAAGTCCAGTTTATCCTATCATTTAGGACTACCCGTAATTTTTAAAGTCCATGCATATTTGCAAGGCAAATCTTTTGGCCATTCAATATGCAACGAACCACTCGCATCTGCTTTGTATTTTAGTGGTTTATTTGCACCCAACATGTAAATATTTGAACCTCTTTTTAGATCGACGTTATGCAATACCAGTTCTCCACTAACAGCTTTTGTAACAATTGCGTATACAAAATTTCCATCTTTGCTAACGGTATATTTAACCTCTCCTTCTTTGTATTTTTTTGTACTATTGGTAGCATAAATCGCCTCGTTGTTAATTTTCATCCACTCTCCCATTTCTCTCAAACGATCAACTGAAGCTACTGGTATTAGTCCTTGTGCTGTTGGTCCAACGTTCAACAAGTAATTTCCTCCTTTGGCAGCAATATCAACCAGATTATGGATAAGGAGTTCTGCAGACTTCCAATTGTGATCTGTTTTTTTGAAGCCCCAGGAATCGTTCATGGTCATGCAACTTTCCCAATCTGTATCGGAAGTCCCTTCTAAGATTTCCTGTTCCGGAGTACCAAAATCGCCTGCTGCATTTTTATACAAATTCATTCCTTGCATACCTGCTCTTCCCTTTCCAACACGATTATTAATGACCAAATCTGGTTTGAGATTTCTCAAATAATTATACAAATCTCTTCCCTGTTCTTCCGTCCATTCTGGTATCCACTCGCCATCAAACCAAAGTACTGCAGGATCGTATTTCTCAACCAACTCTTTTAATTGGGGTTTTAAAAATTGTTCTCTGTAACGAGCAAAATCAGGATTTGGGGCGTTTTGGTGCGTATACTCCTTTTTACTCTCTGCATCTGGTTCGTGCCAATCCATGATGGAGTGGTAGAAACACATTTTTATTCCAGCTTCTTTGCAAGCATCAGAAAGTTCTTTTAGTATATCGCGTTTAAAGGGTGATGCATCAATTACATCGTAATTGCTGACTTTACTATCCCACAGAGAAAAACCATCATGGTGCTTGGATGTAATGACGATATATTTCATACCTGCATCCTTTGCAATACGAACCCATTCTTTTGCATCAAATTGAAGTGGATTAAACTGTCGGACATACTCTTCGTATTCAGGAATAGGAATATTTGCAGTATGCATGATCCACTCACCAACACCATTTACAACTTTACCTTTATACTCTCCAGCAGGAACAGCATAAGCACCCCAGTGGATAAACATGCCGAAAGTCGCATCCCGCCACCATTGCATGCGTGCATCTCGATCTTGCGTTGTTTCATTTAAAAAATCTTTCTGTGCCTGTGTAAATAAAGAGGTCAACAATAAAAAGGCAATCAATAGAACTCGCATAAGTTATATTTTAAAAGATTAAGGCTTGACTTTTGTATAACATCCCAATTCTGAAAGTGTAAGACATACAGGCGCCTCGATTCTAATTCTAATTTTTGCAGCAAGCAAAGTTTTGTCAAATGCAATTATTCTGCATGCACCAACGGAACTGGCATTTCCAACTTCCATCCATTTTCCGTTTTCAAAACTTTCGACAGTCACTTTTTCAATTCGCTGACCCAATTGAATATACTCCCTTAAACGAATGAAATCTATCGCTTGCGGCGATTTCCATTCAATCGTAAAATTGGCTTCATGAATTTCATCCGAAGTAGCCCAATAGGAATTCCAATTTTCGTCTACCAGATTTGCTGCAGCATATGACTTTCCCCGATCATTGGAGGCTGTCAGTTTTGCTGTCGATAATAAATTATTTTTAAACGTTTCTTTTACCAAAACACCAAACCCCTTTAGTGACTCTACATCTTCATCTGCCAACAATCCAGAGGTAGTCGGCGCAATTCCCAAATCCAATGCTGCTCCCCTTCCAACACTCTTCAAATAAAGATCGAATAACTGTTCTGGTGTTTTTACTTGATTCTTTTGCTCTGGATGCCAGAACCATCCTTTTCGCAAAGGCACATCACATTCTGCGGGAACCCAAGATTTGCCATTTCTTGTGCCAAATGGATTTTGTTCTTGATCCAGGTTTCCTGGAAAAGCCTTGCTCTCTCCTTTTGCCGGCACTGGTGTGAAAGTCGACCACGAAGTTTCTCCCGCAAACCCACTCTCATTGCCTACCCACCTAACATCCCATCCGATATCACTGAAAAGATTGGCCATGGGTTGTAACCTTCTTGTAAGCTGCCAGGTGGTGTCCCAGGCATAATAAGTATTGCGGTCGATTTTACGTGTGGTTCTTGCGCCACCATAATAGCCATCCCCACCATTTGCACCATCGTGCCAAGACATGAACAATTCTCCATACTGGGTATAAAGTTCCTTCAATTGTTCGCGGTATGCCTGAACATATTCATAAGTACCATACAATGGATGGTTTCTGTCCCAAGGAGAGCAGTAAACGCCAAATTTCAATCCCGCTTTTCTACAGGCCTGCTCAAACTCTTTTACCATATCACCTTTGCCATTTCTGAAAGGCGATTGACTAATATTGTAGCTGGTTGTTTTGGTTGGCCACAAGGCAAAACCATCGTGGTGCTTGGCAACCAAAACCAATCCTTTTAATCCCCCATCTTTAAGTGCTGCTACAATCTTATCTGCATCAAAATGAACCGGATTAAAGATTGCTGGGTTTGCATCCCCATACCCCCATTCTTTGTTTTCATAGGTAGTTGGTGTAAAATGAATCAAGCCATATTGCTCCGTTTCGTGCCATTTCAACTGACGTTCAGAAGGTACAGCACCAAATGGCTTTGGAGCTTCCTGGGCAAAACTATATGAACAAGAAATAATCAGAATTAAAACAATCGAGAAAAGAGATTTCATATGTTGCAGCTTTAGACAGATACTTAAATGTATTCAAATTAAAAGGAGAAATAAAATGTTTTTAAAAATACCTTTTAATTGAAATAATTATATCGGATTATGCTAAATTGTCAGACACAAAAAATATAAAAATGTCTGCCTCCCCTTTTCAATTATCAAGTCCCTATGTAATCGTTACCGGAGGTTCAAGCGGCATAGGCCTTTCAATTGTAAAGTTGTTTCACGACCAAGGCGCAATTGTTGATGTATTGGATGTAAACAAGCCAGATCCAACCAAAATTTCGGAATTGGGACTAGCAGATGAAACTGTTCATTTTCACGAAATAGACATTACCAATCAAGAGCAGGTAAAAGAAATAATATCTCTGATTTCCATCAAACGTGGTATTGGTATACTCATCAACAATGCCGGAATAGCACATATTGGAAATGCAATAACAACAACTGCGGATGATCTTCAACGCATTTTTGATGTCAACGTAAAAGGAAGTTACAATTGCATGAATGCAGTATTACCTTTCATGGAAGAGCAAGAAAATGGTGTAATACTCAACATGGCTTCTATTGCTGCGACAGTAGGATTGAACGATAGATTTGCTTACAGCATGAGTAAAGGAGCAATTCTGTCCATGACGCTCAGTGTAGCAAAGGACTTTATAAAAAAAGGAATAAGATGCAATTGTATTTCACCTGCTCGTGTACATACTCCTTTTGTCGATGGCTTCTTAAATAAACACTATCCAGGTCAACAACAAGAGATGTTCCACAAATTGTCTCATTCTCAACCCATTGGCAGAATGGGTAAGCCAGATGAAATAGCCACGCTGGCATTTTATTTGTGCAGCAAACAAGCGTCTTTCATTACTGGTTCGGATTACCCAATTGATGGCGGTTTTATAAGATTAAACGGATAAACAATGAAACTATTCAGATTTGATAAAGCAGGAAGTATTGGCTTGGGTATGTTGGATGGAAATGGAAAGCACATTGACATCAGCA
Organism: Chitinophagaceae bacterium; assembly: GCA_046303455.1. Taxonomy (GTDB): domain Bacteria; phylum Bacteroidota; class Bacteroidia; order Chitinophagales; family Chitinophagaceae; genus Pollutibacter. The sequence continues at coordinate 12,012 of JBKCGF010000004.1, forward strand.
GCTTTCAAAGAGACTTTAATGAAGACTTTTTTGATAAAGATGGTTTGAATGATTTGTCGAATTGGCTGATTTCCCATGCGGAACAATGTGATGAATTAAAAGAGACACCAAAATTTCTTTCTTGTGTTGGAAGACCATCCAAAATAATTTGTGTTGGTCTTAATTATGCAAAACATGCCAAAGAAAGTAACATGGATGTGCCCAAGGAACCTGTGTTGTTTTTTAAGAGTACGAGTGCCATGTGTGGTCCAAATGATCCTGTAATCATTCCTAAACAATCCGAAAAAACCGATTGGGAAGTAGAACTGGCTGTCATCATTGGCAAAAAAACCAGCTATGTTACTTATGAAGAAGCGATGCATTGTGTTGCAGGCTATTGCTTACACAACGATTACAGCGAAAGGGCTTTTCAATTGGTAAGAGGCGGACAATGGGTGAAAGGAAAAAGCTGTGATCATTTTGCACCACTTGGTCCTTATTTCGTTACCAAAGAAGAAGTAAAAAATCCTCACCATTTGCATCTTTGGTTGGATGTAAATGGAAAACGAATGCAGGATTCATCCACTGCCGATTTGATTTTTAATATCCCTTTTATCGTTAGTTATATATCCCAGTTCATGACCTTGTTACCAGGAGACATCATCAGTACTGGAACACCTGAAGGTGTGGGTATGGGACAAAAACCAGTACCAGTGTATTTAAAAGCTGGAGATGAAATAAGACTAGGCATTGAGGGTTTGGGTGAACAACACCAAATTGCGATTGCCCATGCGGATTGATGCTCACCAACATTTCTGGCAATACAATCCAATCACACAAGGTTGGATCAACGACGAAATGCGTGCCCTCAGAAGAGACTTTACCCCAAAGGAAGTCCAAACAGAAATTGAATCCTTAAATTTTGCAGGTGCCATCGCGGTGCAAGTAGAAGAAACACTAGAAGAGAATTTCTACTTGAATAACTTAGCTGATGAAAATGGTTTTATCAAAGGAATTGTTGGCTGGTTAGATTTACTAGACAAACATGCAGAACAAAAAATGCAGGATCTGAAATCCATACAAAAGCTTGTTGGCTTCAGAACAATTACGCAAGGTGCGCCAGATGAAAAATATTTAGGTAACCGACAATACATAGACAATGTAAAACTCTTGTCATCATACAACTACACTTACGACCTCTTGGTCCATAATACTCAAATGAAGTCCTTGATTCGTTTCACAGATCAATTACCAGACAATAGATTTATCCTAGATCATTTGGGTAAACCCGATATTAAAAATAAACAAATCAAAAACTGGAAATCAGACATTAAAATACTAGCAGAGAATCCAAACATCTATTGCAAGCTAAGTGGAATGACGACGGAGTCCGATTATCAAAATTGGACATACGATGATTTGTACCCCTATATGGAAATTGTAGCTGAGTATTTTGGTACAGACCGAATTTGCTTTGGCTCAGACTGGCCAGTTTGTCTGGTTGCAGGTTCTTACAATACCACCTATTCAATTGTTGAAAAGTTCTGCCAACAGGTTACCCAAACAGAAAAAGAAAAACTCTTTGGCTTAAACACAAAAGAATTCTATAAATTATAGTCGCTTTTCAATAAACAAGCAAAAGAGCATGAACCTCAACCTTCAGGATAAAAAAATCATTGTAACAGGAGGAGCAAAAGGAATTGGTGCCGGGATAGTAACTGCATTGGCAAAAGAAGGAGCATTCCCTTTGATCATCGACCGCGACAACAAATCAGCCTTGGAGCTGATCCAAAAAATCGGAAAAGGTGATCACCTGTCTGTAGATTTATCCAAGCCAGATATTTGCGTACCTGCTTTAGAAGAGTTTTTAAGCAAACATGGCCAAGTAGACGGACTGGTCAACAATGCAGGCATAAACGATAGTGTTTCTCTTGAGCATGGTACCCACGCGCTCTTTCTTCAATCCCTGGAAAAAAATCTTACCCATTACTTTATCTCCGCAAAAGCTGCACTTCCCTATCTCATCAAAAGCAAAGGTGCTATTGTAAATATTACATCCAAGGTTGCAGAGACGGGACAGGGCAATACCTCTGGATATGCAGCAGCAAATGGTGGCAGAAATGCACTTACCCGTGAATGGGCTGTTGAGTTACTTAAATACAGCATCCGTGTGAATGCAGTAGTTGTGGCTGAATGTTTTACAGACATGTATGAAACATGGCTAAATGGTCTACCTGACCCCCAAGCAGTTTTAGATAAAATCAAACAACGTGTACCATTGGAAAAAAGAATGACCAGGGTGGATGAAATTTCTAATATGGTTATTTTTCTTATATCCAATTGCGCTTCACATACTACGGGTGAATTGATTCACGTGGATGGAGGATATGTGCATTTGGATAGGGCCATAGAATAAAAACACAACCAAGATGACAACC
>JBKCGF010000005.1:0-13963 GCA_046303455.1 Chitinophagaceae bacterium
AGTTCCTCCATCACCAGTAAATGTGAGAGCGACCTTCTTCTCGCCTTTCAATTTATAAGCAAGTGCGGCACCATCGGCCAATGCCAACTGCGGACCCAAATGAGAAATCATCCCCGCGATATGGTGCACTTTAGAACCAAAATGAAAACTTCGTTCTCTACCCTTACTGAATCCATCCTTGCTGCCCTGCCATTGCAGAAATAATTTTTCAAGCGACATCCCTCTCGCCGTAAATACACCCACATTGCGGTGGAGCGGCATGATCCATTCATCTTGCTGCATGGCCATAGTAGCACCGACCGAAATTGCTTCCTGTCCAATTCCACTGAACCATTTAGAAACCTTACCCTGACGCAACAACACAATCATCTTCTCTTCGATCATTCTCGAATAAAGAAGTTCCTTGTAAAAGGAAATCAATTGTGCATTGGAAAGTTGCTTACGCTCGAATTGCATATTCAGTGATTGGCATCCGTTTAGACCACTACAAGTTCATAAAAATCTTCTGGATGCAGGTACTTATTGGCCAATTCCTTCAATTCATCTGTCTGGATGTTTTTGATGGTATCAACCGAATGATAAAAGAACGAATCATCCAGCCCATTTAGTATGAGGTTCTTCCATCTTCCAATAATATGGAATGGGCCATCTAAGTCCCCGAGCAAAGTACCAATCAGATAGTTTTTCACCAACATCAATTCCTCTGGGTCAATGTCCCCTTCACGGAGCTGTTTCATTTCGTGGTACACTTCATTGACGGTAGCTTCACAAACAGTGCGACCAGCCTCGGTACTGATCATCCAGGCACTGGATTGAACATGGTTGACCAGGAAACTATATATACCATAAGTATAACCTTTGTCCTCGCGAATATTGGTCATCAACCTCGATCCAAAAAATCCACCAAACAAAGTATTGAGCACTTGCACTTTCGGAAAATCAGGATGTTTGCGCGTTGGGAAAGGCCTGGCAATACGAATTGCACCTTGTACACCTTCCTCATCGTTGATGATGTTCCATTTTTTTTGTTCCGCTGCAACAATGGGATGTGCTATTTCCTCTATTGTGTTGCTGTTAAACGGCAGATCACCAAAATACTGGTTCATCAATTGCTGGTAATCACTTGGCAAAATACCGGCGGAGAAAACTGTACAATTTCCCTCCTGATAATATTTAGCATAAAATCTTTTGAGGTCTTCCGTTTGAATGGCATCGTAATCCTCTTCAAAACTATAGACACCATATGGATGCTTGAAACCAAACAACAACTCATCAATCTTTCTTCCAGCAACAAAATCACATTTGCGCAAATTGACCGCAAGCTTTTGCTTCATGTTTTGGCGATAAATCACCAATTCTTCTTCAGGAAAAATTGCTTCAGTAAAAACCTCTCTTACCAAAGGAAGTAATTGTGCAAGCTGACGTGTTAAACAATGTAGGGTTACTACAGCCGTCTCGTTGTAACAGTTACGGTTTAAATATGCACCATAGAAATCAACATATTCATTGATTTCATATGCAGATTTTTTGGATGTGCCATTCTTAATTAAAAAATTGGCGGCTGAAGAAACATTCTTCTTTTCATCAAACCAATTTCCTGCTTTAAACACCCATTCTATTTGAACAACCTCTTCTGTTCCTGCATGAACATTATACACTTTTACTCCATTATCGAGGTGAAAAGTATCAGGTCTTTTTAATTCAATTTTATATTCAACAGCGTCTTTGATCTCAGGAGCTAAACTTCTATCTGGCATGAAATAGTTTGAAATTGTTCTTATTGATTATCTGACAAATACCAAAGTGTATTGGAATTTTCAGTCGTTAATACTTCATTTGCAAGGCGATGCAAATCTTCCGCTTTTACCTGCTGGTATTTCTGAAACTCAGTATTCATGAGCTCTCCATCGCCTAATAATTCATAGAAGGCAAGGCTACCCGCACGGTTCATCACACTCATGTCTTCAAAAGCCATCACACTTTCTGTCTTGTTTTTTACTTTCTGCAACTCACGATCATCAAGTAATGATTTTCTCATTTTATCAAGTTCGAGTTCAATTGCATCTTCTGCTTTTTGAATATCTACACCTTTGATCAATTGGCCTTCGATGGTAAACAAGCCTTTATCGAGACTACCAAAATGATAACAATTGATATTCGCAAACAACTGTTGTTCTTTCACCAAACTCTGATACAATCTTGATGACGCACCACCACCCAAAATATCGGTCAGTAAATCTGTTGCATAATAATCATCATCACGCCTCGCACACATGTGCCATGTTTTGTAGATGGCATCCATGGGTACATTGCGATGCACAGTCAATCTTCTTGCTTCAACCTGTTTGGGTTCTACTGGAAGATTTCTGTTGTACTTTTCACCTGAAGGAATATCGCCAAACCATTTTTCAGCGAGTGTTTTTACATGCTCGACTGAAACATTACCAGCTACAACTAAAATTGCATTGATGGGTGTATAATGCTTGAAGAAAAAAGCTTTTACATCTTCCAATGTTGCATTTTCAACATGCGACAATTCTTTTCCAATCGTCATCCACTTATAAGGATGTTCTTTAAAAGCCAATTCACGCATGGTATGCCAAACGTCACCATAAGGTTTATTGATGTAGTGTTCTTTGAACTCTTCGCAAACAACCTTGCGTTGTACATCCAGACTTTTTTTGCTGAATGCCAAGCTCAACATACGATCGCTTTCTAACCAAAAAGCTGTTTCTAAATTATCAGCAGGCAACTGACAATAATAATTGGTGAGGTCGTTTGTAGTATATGCATTGTTTTCACCACCTGCTACCTGTAAAGGTTCGTCGTAATCGGGTATGTTGACAGAACCTCCAAACATGAGGTGTTCAAACAAATGCGCAAAGCCTGTTTTTGATGCAACTTCATCACGAGCGCCAACGTCGTAAAGTACATTCACGACGGCCATGGGGGTACTTTGGTCTGGATGGACCAAAACCTTGAGTCCATTTCCCAGCACAAACCGTTCAAATTTAATCATGCTGCAAAATTAATCATAAAATACTGATGGGCTTCATACTAAGTTGAAGTGCTTTGCCATTACGAAGAATAACAAAATTCATCTTGACTCCTATTTCCTGCATCATTATCTTGTATACCTGAATATTGTTACTGATGTCGTTATTCAAAGCAATAATAACATCATCCTTTATAAAACCTGCTTTATCTGCCGGAGAACCAGGAATCACATCATCTACAACAATTTGATTGTCGATATAATAGAGTGAGAGACCATGATAAGCATAATCAAAGTCATCTCTATAATGTGAATTGGGAATAATGTGCACTTCCTGTTTTACATAATTAAAAGTTGCATTAAATCTTCTCAGCAAATCATTACCAATCAATCCGCCTAAATAAGGATAGTTGGTGATGTTGTTTTCATCTTTGAAGAGATAGGTAGGTACTTTTCTGAATCGATACGGCCCTAATTTCACCTCATCGACTATAGTAATCCTCATGTTTGTCCTCCCCCCAACACCCTCAGCCTGTGTTAGTAATGGTTGTTTCCTTCTTTTCTTCAATACATTACTATCAACAACATACTGTTCGGAAAGCAAGAAATTTAATCCTGCACCAGTATCCAGATAAAACCTGTTATAGAATTTCTTTTTGTCGGTAAACCGCATTGCTTGAATAGGAAGTGCAGTAAAGATAGGATTGAGGATATGCCCACCTGAAGGATATTTGTATTCACCAATACTGAAAACTTTAATCAATAAGCTATCATAATTGATATTGACAATAAACTTGCTGAAAAAACTGTACCCTATAATGCCATCAATTTTGATACCATATACACTGGTAAGTAAACTATAATCATTGACATGAAAATTTAATCTATCCACCTCGAGTCCCGGTAATTTTAAAACAGCATTATACAGAAAAGAGACTTTTCGAATCCCTCCAATTCCTTTGATGGTCTTACCAGATTCCACAACGGGGATTTTAAACTCTGCAACTGTATTAGAATCCAATGAAATTCCTCCACTACCCGTATCCAATACAAAATTCAAGCTGTCTGGATAATTATTGACTTTAGCTTTGAGCAAAATCACTCCCCCGGTAAGAAGTTTGAAAGGGAAAGATGAAATGAGTTTAGAGGGGGGGTCGACAAATTGCTCCTGTGCTTCCACCTTTTGGAGAAGGGTGGAAAGGAAAATGAACAAAAACAATATGGTTTTCGTGGTCTTCAAGTTGGTACATTAAAAGAAGGAGCTACGGTTTTACTCTAATTTAAACTATTGATGCGTTAACTTTGTTGTGTTTATTTACAAATAATGACTGAACTCAATAATTTATACCAAAAAGCACTGAACCTCGAGTTTTTAACAGCTGAAGAGGGATTGTTTCTGTTTAACCATGCGCCCCTGACCGAACTCATGCATGTGGCCGATGAACTGAGAAAAAAGCAAGTCCCCCATGGGAAAGTCACCTGGCAGATCGACCGCAATGTCAATACCACCAACGTGTGTATTGCCAATTGCAAATTCTGCAACTTTTACAGAATACCTGGTCATGCGGAAGCTTATATCACGGACATGGACACCTACCGTGAAAAAATCAGGGAAACATTGAAGTGGGGTGGTGATCAATTGCTTTTACAAGGTGGCCACCATCCGGATCTTGGCTTAAAATATTATGTCGATACTTTTAAAGCCATCAAGGCTGAATTTCCTGATATCCGTTTGCACGCTCTAGGTCCCCCTGAAGTTGCGCACATCACAAAAATTGAAAAGTCGACTCACAAAGAAGTACTGCAAGCATTGAAAGAAGCTGGTTTAGATTCACTTCCTGGTGCGGGTGCGGAGATTTTAGTCGACCGTGTTAGAAGATTGGTCAGCAACGGCAAATGCGGTGCACAAGAATGGTTGGATGTAATGGCCGAAGCCCATCAGCAAAACATCACTACCTCTGCAACCATGATGTTTGGTCACGTTGAAACTTTAGAAGAAAGGTTCGATCACCTCCTGAAAATAAGAGAAGTACAATCCAGAAAACCTGAACAAGCAAATGGTTTCCTTGCGTTTATTGCATGGACCTTCCAGGATGTAGATACATTGCTGCAAAAAATTCGTGGTGTACAAAACCTAACCACTGCAGAAGAATACATCAGGATGGTTGCCATCAGCAGAATCATGTTGCCCAATATCAAAAATATTCAGGCTTCGTGGTTGACTGTCGGCAAGAAAGTCGCGCAAATGTGCTTGCACGGTGGTGCCAATGATTTCGGCAGCATCATGCTGGAAGAAAATGTGGTAAGTGCTGCAGGTGCCCCTCACAGGTTTACGTATAAGTCGATGCAAGATGCTATTCTTGAAGCAGGATTTGAACCACAATTGCGTAACCAGGAATACAAGTGGCGCGAACTTCCGCAAAACATTGAAGAGCAAGTCATCAATTACTAGTGTGCAAGCTCCCAGAATATATGCAATACACGATAGGGCACTGACCATTGAATTTTCTACTTCAATCAGCGAAGAGATTAATTTATTGGTAATGCGACTGCATGCATCACTTGAAGAAAAATCATTTGATGGCTTTATTGAATCTGTACCGGCATACAGCAGTCTGACTGTTTACATTAAAGAGGATGTTTCAATTGAAAAAGTAGAAACAACTCTTCTTGAACGTTACAGCCAATGCATTGCATCTGCTTCAACCAACAATACCAATTCTATACAATTAGTCAAACACATCATTCCCGTTTGTTATGATGCTGAATTTGGTTTAGATCTTGAAGAAGTAGCAACAACATGTAAACTTTCAATACAAGAAGTCATCGCTATACACACGAGTATAGCGTTTCGTGTATACATGATCGGTTTTGTCCCTGGCTTTGCATATATGGGAACACTTCCTATCTCGTTAGAAACAAAAAGAAAAAACAATCCGCGCTTGGCCGTACCAGAGGGAAGTGTTGCCATCGCTGGTTTACAAACTGGTATTTATCCAGCCACTATTCCAGGTGGATGGAATATTCTTGGAAAGACACCAGTGAAAATGTTTGATAAGCGTAAAGAGTCTTGTAGTTTCTTACAAGCTGGTGATATCGTTCAGTTCAAATCCATCACTAAAAAAGAGTTTGAATCATATCTATGAGTATTACCATCATCAAACCAGGTGTGAGTTGCAGCATCCAGGACTTAGGTCGCTGGGGCTACCAACAATTTGGTGTACCGATTGGTGGTGCGATGGATACGATCTCGGCAACGACTGCCAATAGAATTTGCGGAAATGATGATCATGAATCAGTTTTAGAATGCACACTGCATGGATTAGAAATGAAATGCAATGAAACACTTTCATTTGCATTAACAGGCGGAGGGGCAAGAGCAACAATCAATGGTGAAGCAGTCGCTTATAACAGACTCATCAAAGTAGTAGCAGGTTCTATTTTAAAACTGCATCCCGATCCGCATGGTTGCAGAAGCTATATTGCAATTGCTGGTGGATTGAATATTGAGAAAGAATTAGGCAGTGCATCAACTTATGCATCTTCTCAATTGGGTGGTTATAAAGGAAGGAACTTAGAAGCTGGTAATGAATTGGTATTAAATAAAAGTACTGTTGAAACCGATCTATCAAAAGACATCATCATCAATGAAGATGGTTTTGGTATTTCGAAATGGAAGGCACAGGTGAACACACTTCCGCATTTTCAAGATGTAGTTGAGATTACTTGTGAGAGAGGACCCGAATGGGATTTGTTTGATGAAGCATCACAAAAACAATTTTTCAATCAACCCTTTTCTATTGCCCCACAATCAAATCGCATGGGTTATCGATTGGATGGTGTTACTCTATCCCTCAAAGAAAAAACAGAATTGATTTCAACACCAGTAACTCGTGGGATTATTCAAGTAACCAACGAAGGTCATCCCATTATTTTAATGGCAGATGCACAAACCATTGGCGGTTATCCTCGAATAGCTAAAGTTATTTCAAAAGATATTTCCTTATTGGCACAATGCAGGCCAGGAATGAAAGTGAAGTTTAAGATCAATCTACAAAAGTCTCTTTAATCACTCTCTTACAATTGCGAATTTCTCTTTCTGTAAGGGGTTCAAATTTTTTTACTACTCTTAGTTTGTCGACTGTTCGAATTTGATCTAATACAATCCATCCCGACTGCCCATTTTGATTGACTTCTACTCTTGTTGGATAAGGGCGACTAGAAGATGTCATTGGTGCAATGGTAACAGTTCGCAAATTCTTATTCATCTCATCAGGTGAAATAACAACACATGGTCGTGTTTTTTTTATTTCACTGCCCATCGTCGGATCCAGATTCACCAACACAACTTCGTATTGCCTTATTTCCACTCTTCAAAATTTTCATCCTCAAAAAAATCATCCATCAGTGGCTGATCATCGCCATTTTCATGCATTTGCTTAAAGGCTTCATCCCAACCTTTGCGTGGTGTTGTAATGGGTCTCAATACAATTTGCTCTTCTTCAAGAATCATCTCGACCTCTTCTGAGATATTGTATTTTTCCAGGACTGTTTTACTCAGTCGGAAACCCTTTGAATTACCTATTTTGATAATTGAAACCTTCATGATTGAATAAATGTAATTACAAAGTTATTACATTTTTATCAATTCCCCTTACTTTGCTACTCCCCCTTGAACCGAGCTTATCCTTTCGTTTATATACCTCACCCTTTCCTTTGAATCAGGATGTGTGTTGACCCATTGCAACACTTCGGGAGTTTGGGATTGTTCGGCGAGTTTTCCAAGGAAGGAAGACAGCATCTCGGGGTCCATTTTAGCCTTGAGCATATAATCGACCGCTTTTAAATCTGCTTCCTTTTCCAATGATCTATCATAAGCTGTAGATGTGAGTGTGGACAAAGCATTGCGCACTACCTCTCCACCAATATCTCCAAGTGTTAAATTCATGATAATGGAGAGCCCTATCTCTTTCCCTAATTTTTTTACTACATGACCAGATTCAATGTGGGCGATTTCATGTGCAACAACGCCTGCAATTTCTTCTTTGTGATCTGCAAACTGAATTAATCCGGTATGAACAACCAAATGTCTGCCGGGCATAGCAAATGCATTGATCTCTTTGTTATTTACAACATGCACTTTTATACTAGATGATTTGATGCCATTTGTCGCACAAAGTTGATCGACCATCTTTATTATGGGTAATACCACTTTATCATCTTTCACTTCTACCATATCTGCACTATAAGATTTCCAGAAAACATCTCCTAGTTTTTGATCGACATCATCAGTTATTTTTTCTATACCCAATAAACCACTCCAATTGACTTTTTTGTAAATAAAATAACAACCACCAAAAAAAACAGAAAGAAACAAAACTAGAATAAATAGGTTCTTCATTGAGTTATGAATTATTTGAAGCTATATCCCTTTCTGGATATTCCAAATCCAATTGAGTAAAACCAAAACAATAACAATAAAAGAGAACTTTTTGTTTTGGAACAAATTAATAAGCAGAAGATAGGTGGACCACAGCGTTCTTTTTGATTGCCAATAATCATAAACAATCCAAAAAGGAATTATAACCATGCATATGAATGCGATAAGCCCAATTGGATTTAGCAAAATTGCATTTGCAATATCTCCATGCAATACATGCAAGATTGATCTTGTTGTTCCACATGAAGGGCAAGCCACCCCAACTGTATTTTTTAAAAGACAAATTTGCAGACCAGGTTTTGCTTGCTGAAAATAAAAAAGATTCCAGCCAACCCAGCTGAGTCCAATTAATAAAAAAGAAGTAGTGAAATAATAAAACTTTCTTAACTCAGTCATTAGCCAACAATCTGCTGAAACATCTCAAAGTTTTTTTCTTTGGTTCTTCCCATGATCAGAAACCAATCTACAATCACCCAAATTCCAATACCGCCACAAGTCAATAACTTGGCAATCCCCAAACCAATATCACCAATTAAAAAACGATCAATCGCAAGTGCGCCAATGAGTATTGATATAATCAAACTGATAGTAGGATCTTTAAACTGCAAGGTTTGAACATAAACCCATTTTGATTCATCCATGGCCAACAGCTTTTCCCTCACATACATCAATTGGTTGTGCTGAAAATATTTGGCATTACTCATTACAAACATGTCGACTTTACTAGTATCCATTTATTTACTTTTTTTGATATTATTTCTTTTCCCTATTCCCTGTTCCCTGTTCCCTTCTCTCTAAACTCTACTTAATTTAATCGGCGTCGTCTTATTCGCATTCCACTGACAAACATAAATGCTCTGGTCTTCATCTACACAAACATCATGTCCATGCATAAAGACTTTTGATTCATGTTGCAAGGTTGGTTGTAATACCCCGTTCTGGTAAACTGGTGCTGTACCACCTGGACTAGAAACAACTTTATTGCTCTTATCCAGAATTGTCACAAAACCTGTATTCGCATTGCGCTTGCCTGCTTTGTCGTTCGACCAACAAACACCAGCATAAAGATGATCTCCATGAATTACTGGTCGGCATACATACATACCCGGTGTATCAATTCTTCCTTTGTATACACCATCCATTGTATATATTTTAAAACAACATTCATCCCGTGATGTACAAATCAATTGTGGATTGTTCTTATCTCTTGTATCTACAACAACACCATGGGCATTGTATAAATTATGTTCCTTGTTGGCATTGTTCCTTCCACCAAATTTTTTAATGAATCTTCCTTTGTGGTTGTAATGCAATATATAATCCGAACCATAGCCGTCTGCTACATAAATATCACCATTGGGTGCGACAGCTGTTTCAGTCGGCTGAAACCTTTCATCTTCTTTGTATGCACCAATGGTTTGTGGCTGACCTAATGTAAAAAGTATACGACCATTCAAATCAGTTTTGATGATTTGTCCAGCTTGAGATTGAAAGCCCCCCGATCTATCATTGTAAAAACCACAATCTACGATCAACAAAAAATCTTCTCCATTCTCTTTGCTGATGGTCAATCCATGTCCACCTGGATAAGCTGTGCCCCACGAATCCAACAACTTACCAGATTTATCAAAGACCAATATATTGTTATGAATATCATCTCCCAGCATGATCAAACGTCCTTTGCTGTCCTGCACCATTTCATGACAATTGATTACTGGATGATTGGCAGGATTGATTTTTGCCCATCCATGATCTACCTTATAAGTAAACCCATTCTGCCCAATGATCAACTCATCAGGTTGCAGATGTTTTTTCCCAATAGAAAATGCAAAGCTTTTGCTCGCAAGCAATCCTGCAGAAGCAACTGCAGTTGATCTTATGAAAGTTCTTCTTGATTTCATAAAATGAATATACTGAATTTAAGTAACTTGTTTGCATGAAGCAATGGGTCGATTTAAATTGTGATCTTGGCGAAGGTTGTACTACCGATGCGGCAATTATGCCCTTCATCAGTTCGGCCAATATTGCCTGCGGATACCATGCAGGCAGTGAAGAAACAATCCGAGAAACCCTATTGCTGGCAAAACAATTTAATGTAGCAGCAGGTGCACATCCTTCTTATCCTGACAGAGCAAATTTTGGCAGAAAGGAAATGGAGCTTCCTATTCAGGAAATTAAATCCATGGTAATTGCACAAATTGAACTGGTTAAAAAATTAGCAGAAGAAATTGGTTTGCAACTTCAACATGTGAAACCACATGGTGCACTTTACAATAAAGCAGCGAAAGATATCAAGATAGCCACCGCCATCGCAGAAGCCGTTAAGGAGGTCGATGCATCATTGATTTTATTCGGACTCGCCAATAGCGAATCAGGAAAGGCAGCAGAAAAAGCTGGACTCATTTTTTATAATGAAGTCTTTGCCGATAGAACCTATACAGATCAAGGACAGCTTACTCCTAGATCTGAATACAATGCAATGATAAATACTAATGAAGAAGCGATTGGTCAGGTTTTACAAATGATAAGTAAAGGTACTGTCACTTCAACCAATGGACATATCATACCCATTCAAGCGGATACAATTTGTATCCATGGTGATGGAGAACATGCGGTAAGTTTTGCGCAACATATCAATTCAATAATCCTGGCATCAAATATCCAGATAGTTTCAAAAGCATGATGACAAAAAAAACCAATTGGTTATCTAATTCTCCTATCGTTGCAGCTGCGTTTCTCATGGCCACTTCCGCTATTGGTCCTGGTTTCCTGACGCAAACTGCTGTCTTTACCAATACCTTACTTGCCAGTTTTGGCTTTGTCATCTTGATTTCCATTTTACTGGATATCGGTGCACAGTTAAATATTTGGAAAATTCTTGGCGCATCTGGTTTGCGTGCACAAGAACTCGCCAATAAAATTATTCCTGGCGCGGGGTATCTTCTGACTACACTAATTGTGATAGGGGGATTGGCATTCAATACAGGAAATTTAGCTGGAGCGGGACTGGGATTAAATGTATTAACAGGAATATCGAATGAAACAGGTGCCATCATCAGTGCTGCAATAGCAATTTTTATTTTTATCAATAAAGAATCTCTAAAGTGGATGGACCTTTTTGCGAAGGTGTTAGGTATCGTAATGATTCTGTTAACGCTTTATGTAGTCTTTGTTTCAAATCCGCCTATTGGAGAAGCATTGAAGAGAACCTTTGTGCCACAAAAGATAGACACCATGGCAATTATCACTTTAGTTGGTGGTACAGTTGGTGGATACATCAGTTTTGCTGGTGCTCACCGTTTATTAGATGCAGGTTTAACCGGGACCGAAAATACTAAAGAAGTTGGTCGCTCTGCTGTCTCTGCCATATTGATTGCATCTACCATGCGTATACTTTTATTCCTTGCAGCATTGGGTGTAGTATCAAAGGGATTATCACTTGATAGCAGTAATCCTGCAGCATCTATATTTGAAAATGCAGCAGGAGCAATTGGTTATAAAATTTTTGGAATCATCATGGGGAGTGCAGCAATTACATCAGTGGTAGGATCAGCATATACATCCATATCATTCTTCAGATCTATCAACAAAAATTTCGAACGTCAGGAAAAACCAATGCTGATTGGATTTGTATTGATTGCTTTAATTGTATTTCTACTGGTCGGCAAACCTGTCAATATACTTGTAGTAGTTGGTGCCCTTAATGGATTTATACTTCCAATTGCTCTAACCTTAGTACTATTAGGTTCACTGAATAAAAGAATAATCGGAGAATACAAACATCCTAAATGGCTGATTGCTTTTGGTATTGTGGTTGTGGTAGCGACGCTTTATTTGAGCGTCGCGACAGTCATGCAGCTTTAACTGAATAAGTATTCAACATCCTCACGGGTAAGTGTCTTCACAAATCCAGTATCATCAGCAACAAGATCTCTTGCAAGACTTCGTTTCTTGTCCTGCAGCTGTAAAATTTTATCTTCGATAGTATCCTTACAAATCATTCTATAAGCAAAGATATTTTTAGTCTGCCCAATACGATGTGTTCGGTCGATTGCCTGTTGCTCTACAGCAGGATTCCACCAAGGATCTACGATGTATACATAGTCTGCAGCAGTCAAGTTAAGACCGACTCCACCCGCTTTCAATGAAATCAAAAACACACGAACCTCATCATCATTTTGAAACGACTGTATCGCTTTTTCTCTATCAGGAGCAGATGTACTTCCATCAAAGTATTCAAACTTCACACCAAGTTCAGTCAGCTTTTGTCTAATCAATCCTAACATCCCTAGGAACTGAGAAAATACCAAGGCTTTGTGATTACCAATGTTTTCAGTGATCTCTCTGGTAAGCTCATCCAATTTTACAGAAACATTGGGCATCTGCTCTTTCTCATTCATGATAGCAGGTGAATCACAAATTTGTCGCAACTTCATTAAGCCTTGTAAAATGGTTAACTGAGATTTATCGATACCCTGTTCTTTTATTACACCAAGAATCTTATCGCGATAATCATTTCGATAAGCATCATAAATATTACGCTGCTCTTCTTCCATCTCGCAAAACAAAATGGTTTCTGTTTTTGCAGGAAGATCTTTTGCAACCTGTTCTTTTGTTCTTCTTAATATAAATGGATAGAGTAATTTTTTCAAATGATCCTTATGTTCCCTTTCTCCAAATTTATCAATGGGTGTAGCAAATTCATTTCTGAAATATTCTACACTACCCAACATACCTGGATTGAGAAAATTCATCTGGGCATAGATATCGAAGGTATTGTTCTGCAAAGGAGTACCGCTCATACAAACACGATGTTTTGCATTAAGCAGACAGGCTGCCTTTGTCACTTTACTCTGTGGATTTTTGATTGCCTGTGATTCATCCAATACAACATAATCGAAAGGGGTCTCAGACATGAACTTGATATCACTTCTCAATGTGCCATAGGTTGTTATCACCACATCGAAATTGTCGAATAGTTTTTTATCACGTTCCCTTTCACCACCATGATGAATTTTATAGGTGAGTTTAGGAGTAAACTTCTTAATCTCATTTTCCCAGTTGAACATCAGGGTAGTGGGACAAACAACGAGCGCTTTCATGGACTTTGTTTTCTCCTTGAAAAGTTGCAAACAACTTAACGCTTGAACCGTTTTACCCAGACCCATATCATCGGCTAGTATTCCACCCCAACCGACTTCATTTAAATAATTCAACCAATGGTATCCTGCAACCTGGTATGGTCTTAGGATACTTGATAAATCTACAGGAGGATCCACTTCATTAATTCTATTAAATGAACGCAGACGCTCATATTTTTCTTCCAACTTGATCATCACCTCTGTTTCATCGATGTTGTTGTACAACTCATCAATTACACTCAAATGATATTTGGAAAGTCGAAGTTGATTGTTCTTTCCTTCACCAACTCGGAAAAGCAAAGAGTATTTTTGTAACCAGGACTCAGGAAGAATTCCCAATGTACCATCATTCAGCTGTACAAATTGTTGCTTGTTGTTTAAGGCTTT
>JBKCGF010000006.1:0-6326 GCA_046303455.1 Chitinophagaceae bacterium
ATTGTGTATAGTTTTGGTTAAGAAATGACAATCGTTAAAAAAATCCTACACACTGTTTCGGCAAGCACTAAAATTGCTAAACCACAGATTCCTTCTTTTGTTCAAGTAATTTAAGAAAAATATTTAACAAATTGATGTGTAATTTTTACATGATAGCATATTTTTTTTATCTAACTCACTCATAATCAATATAAGTCATATGGGTATAAGTCTTGATTTTTTTTTAAATTACGTCCTGCTTGCCTCAATTTTTCCTAATACATCCAGCACATGAGTAATAATTCTTCAATAGAACTCTCAAAGTTCAATAATGAAGTTGGTATTCGTTACCAGCTTTACAATAGTCTTTTTACCTCTCTGCCATTTCACCGCATAGAGAAGACTGGAATCTTGCTTTCATTGTTGCAATCCAATTGTGAGGAGGGGTTTAAAAGAAAATTGAGTCCCCAGCAAATTCTGGAAGATTTCTTTGCTCGTCATACTTCTTATACCTCTGAGCAACAACAACTCGATTTGTTGTTTCGGTTTGTACAATATGTAGAGCGACAAGTAGTGCTTTTTGATGCGCTGGAAGATGCAGCGTTTTCTAAGCTGAATGATTTGAAAGGAATTGGAACATTAAAAAATCTTGAAACACAAGTTTTCCAAAACAATAAGCAGGATGCACTTAAAGAAAAGTTGCGTGATTTTTGTGTGCGACTCGTACTGACAGCTCATCCAACACAATTTTATCCGGGTTCTGTATTAGGCATTATCAATGATTTATCAAAAGCTATTGCTGATAATAACCTTGATCAAATCAATATCTACCTGCAACAATTGGGGAAAACGCCTTTCTTCAAAAAACAAAAACCAACACCTTATGATGAAGCTGTTAGCTTGATCTGGTATCTGGAAAATGTTTTTTACCCTGCTATAGGAAGAATATCTATGTCGCTTGCATCGCAATACAATGAGGATTATAATCCATCTCATTTGTTGGTCAGCATGGGTTTCTGGCCTGGAGGAGATAGAGATGGCAATCCATTTGTTACCAGCGATATTACCTTAAAAGTTGCTGATGCATTGCGTGGAAGCATCATCAAATGCTACTATCTTGATATCCGTAAACTAAGGAGGCGTCTCACTTTTGAAGGAGTCGAATCAAAACTTCAAGAGCTTGAGAAAAAATTATACAATAATTTATTCATCCCTGGTTATCAAGCAGATCTCTCTAAAGATGAAATACTAGAAACATTGATTGCCATTAGAGAGGTCATTGTTTATAATCACAATGGACTATTCCTGAACCTAATTGATGCGCTGATTCATAGGGTGCAATTATTTGGTTTGTATTTTGCTTCATTGGATATTCGTCAGGACAGCTCTGTACATTCTGCTGTAATTGGTGAAATGTATCAAGCGCTTGAAAATGCAGAGTATAAAAAAATTGACGACGATCAAAAAATCAAATGGCTTACTTCTTTATCGAGTTCATTTCAACAAGTAACTGAACTTTCAGCAATTGCGCAAGACACACTGCAAAGTGTAGGCGTGATTAAAAAGATTCAAGAGCAAAATGGGAAAGAAGGATGCAATCGTTACATCATCAGTCAGTGTAAAACTGCCGTTCATATCCTTGAGGTGTTTGGATTGTTTGTATCAGGGGGTTGGAAGCGTGATGCAATCTCTGTCGATATTATTCCACTTTTTGAAACGATTGAAGATCTTGAACATGCGGCTGCTGTGATGAATGAACTGTACAACTTCCCACAATACCGTGAACATTTAAAACGAAGGGGCAATAAACAAACAGTAATGCTGGGTTTCAGTGATGGCACCAAAGATGGTGGGTATCTGATGGCCAACTTTAGCATTTTTCATGCTAAACAATCTTTGTCTGCTGTTTCTGCAAAGTATAATATTGATGTTGTTTTCTTTGATGGCAGAGGTGGTCCCCCTGCAAGAGGTGGAGGTAAGACGCATAAGTTTTATGCATCAATGGGGAATGATATTTCCAATAAGGAAATTGAGTTGACCGTACAGGGACAAACAGTCAGTTCGAATTTCGGTACAATCGATGCTGCACAATTTAATATTGAGCAGTTGATTCATGCAGGCATTGGCAGTTCAGTCTTTTCTGACGGATCAAGTACGTTGAGTCAGCAAGAACAAATTTTATTGGAACAGCTGGCCAAAGAAAGCTATACAGCCTATACAGCATTAAAGTCAAATCCTTATTTCATGGACTACCTCTATCATGCAAGTCCACTTAGATTTTATGCTGAGACCAATATTGGTAGCCGTCCAGCTAAACGTGGTGCAGGAAGTAAACTTACCCTTCAAGATCTAAGAGCCATACCATATGTTGGTGCCTGGAGTCAGATGAAGCAAAACGTAACAGGATATTATGGAGTAGGTTCTGCATTACAAGCAATGGAAGTAAAAGGACAAATGGGTGAATTAAGAAGTTTATATAAACGTTGTGCATTTTTCCGAACATTAATTGACAATTGTGAAATGGCAATGAAAAAATGTTTCTTCCCACTTACTGCTTTTCTTGCAGATCATCCTCAATATGGAGAGTTGTGGAGAACCATTGAAAATGAATACAATCTCACACGAAAGTATATTTTGATGTTGTCTGGTAAAACAGATCTCATGAGTGATTATCCTGTTGAACAGATATCAATTCAGACAAGAGAGAAAATCGTATTGCCCATTACTACTATACAGCAGTATGCGTTAACCAAAGTGAGAGAGATGGAAGAAAAGAATTTGCCGTCGAATTTGAAGACCAGTTATGAAAAATTGGTCATGCGTTGTTCCTTCGGTATCATCAATGCAGGAAGAAATTCTGCATAACGGTAGTAGATTTTATCAATCGACAACTACCAGAGCCAGATAGGTGAGCATAAAAAATGTTGTGATACGATCGGCTGGATCCAATCCATTCCAGTCGGCACTCTGCCACATGCTGAACCATTCCCCTCCTATAACAGTGAAGCCAACGAACCACAAAACTAAACCCAGACAGATCCCGATATAAGCGTTCTTTTTGGATGAATTAAACTTTTCTTTATCACCTTTTAGCTGTAAATACATTTGAATGGTACTGGTAATGAAGAAATAGGCCATTGCAGTTTCAAATGCAATGATGAATATATAAGCTGCATGGTGAAATCCATCATGGGTAATGGATCTGTATTTTACCGTACTGTTTTCAAAGATCGTATCCATGCTTAAAACATGTTTTACGAATTCGAAATTGGTGGCATAATCGGTGATGTTGCTGAAGGCAATTAAGAAAGTCATCAGGCCGCTTCCAGCCACTGCTATAAAAAGTGCTAATCGTTTTGGAGCTATTGACATTTCTTGTTTTTTAAGTAAAAACTAGGTTGCTGAGGCTTGGGTCAGTCCTAAGTTAAGGATTGTTTCAGTTTATATAATAGTTAGTAAATAGGTTAGGGGTGAAATAATGGTGATTTATCTTTAACTTTATTGCATAAACTACCCACTATGAACATTTTTGTCGCCGGACTACCCTATGATCTTGATGATGCTGAGTTGATGGAGATTTTTGAAAAATTTGGTGAAGTTAAATCGGCTAAAGTCGCAATGGACCGTGAAACTGGCAAAAGTAGAGGCTTTGCTTTCGTTGATATGCCTAACAAAGAAGAGGCCATGGATGCCATTGAAAACCTCAACGATATATCACTTGGTAAAAAGCCTATGGTAGTAAAAGCAGCAGAGGAAAGACCTTCAGGTGGTGGTGGACAAAACCGCAATCGTCCCTCTGGTCCTTCAGGTGGTGGATTTGATAGAAGACCACCGAGAAGGTTTTAAACAAAATCTGCGAAATTATCTTTGTAGTTATACTTTCACATCCAATCTATATATCCTATGAGCTACTAAATTCAAAACTAGCTCATGAAAAAGGTAATTTTATTTCTTGTTTTATTCTTATCGGTTTGTAGTGTTTTTGCACAGGTCAATCTAACCAATACTACGACAGTTTATACACAGAACTTCAATACGTTAAATGTAAGGAATACCAGTTCTGTAGTACCATTGGGATGGTCCATTTTAGAAATTGGAGCAAATGCAAATACGCTAATCACTGCTAATACTGGTGCTTCCACTACCGGGGATACCTATAGCTATGGGACAGGAACCAATACCGAAAGGGCTTTAGGTATGCTGGGTTCTGCTACGTTGAATTCTCAGATTGGTGTCTCATTTAGAAATAGTACTGGACAAACACTGACTTCAATTACTGTCAGGTATACAGGAGAAGTTTGGAGGACAGGTGCAGCTAATCGTCAAGATAAAATTGATGTACAATACAGTACCAATGCTACATCTTTGGCGACTGGAACATGGATTGATGTTAATGAACTAGACTTTCTGGCTCCAGTGATTACGACAACAGGTGCAAAGAATGGAAATCAAACTGCCAATAGAAGAGTTGTTCAATTTACACTTAATGGATTAAGTATTCCAGCAAACACCATTTTCTATTTTAAATGGAAAGAGTTTGATGCGACGGGCGCAGAAGATGGCCTTGCTATTGATGACCTTTCAGTATCATTTGGTGCAGCGACAGTAGATTTAACTCCACCACTTGTGAGTAATCTTAGTCCGACTAATGCCAGCAGTAATCAACCTACTTCTGGAAATCTTTCCATGACTTTCAATGAGAATATCGTGAAAGGTACTGGTAACATTTTAATCAAAAGGGTTAGTGATAACAGTATTGCCGCAACTATTCCAGTCACAGATGCAAGTGTTACTATTTCCAATAATGTTGTTACTATACCTTATAGTGGTTTAATCGCTGGAACTCAATATTGGATAGAAATACCTTCAGGTATTTTTAGAGATGCAAGTAGCAACGCCTATGCTGGAATGAGTTCATCTGCAACATGGTCATTTACAACATCAAATGTTGTTGTTTCGTCTACGTTCAAGGTAGTTAACTGGAATATAGAATGGTTTGGAGGCTCTTTGGGTCCAACTGATAATGTGTTACAACAAAACAATGTATTAAGAGCAATGCAGCAGATGAATGCAGATGTCTATGCTTTGGGTGAAATTGTTGATGTTGCAAGATTACAAGCATTAGTTAACGCATTACCCGGTTATGCATTTATTATTGCTGATTTTTGTTCTGCAAGTACAAATGCAACAGGATGCAGAAGTGATCAGAAGTTAGCCTTTGTATATAAAACCAGTTCTGTGACAAGACTCAATCATAGAGGTATGATGAGAGTTGGGGGAAGTGCTAATGCTTCCTATAACTGGAGCAATGGAAGATTCCCATTTTTGATGGAAGCAGATGTTTTTACAAATGGGGTAACCAACAGGGTTCAGTTTATTACTTTACATGCTAAAGCAAATACAGCAGATTTTATAACCTCATACAACAGGAGAAGAGACGGTGCAGCAGAATTAAGAGATTCTTTGGTATTGAGAAATCCAACTGGAAATTGGATTGTTTTGGGTGACTATAATGATGATCTAGATAGGACTATAACTACTCAAGTGGCACCTAACACCACTTCATCTTATTCTTCGTTTTTAAATGAACCAAGTTTTGTCAATGTTACTTTGCCTTTGAGTTTAGCGGGACAAAGATCTACCGTTAATTATCCAGATGTTATAGATCATGTGACTATCTCAGATGAAATGAATCGTTTTTATGTCGCAAATTCTTCAAGAATCTTGAGAACTGAAATGGAATCGTTGATACCAGCTTATGGAACAACTACTTCAGATCATTATCCTGTAATGACTGAATATCTGTTTAGTCAAGCAATAACCAATAGTGCTGTGAATACTGGTATAGCTCTTGATAATAAAAAAAAATATAAGTCAAGAGTACTACAAACTGGATTTGAATTGCAGATTTTTGTTGAAGGGCTCAATGATGTGAAAACTTCTTTCGCTTTGGTTGACTTACAGGGCAGACAAACTTCTATGTTTAATGGAACGCCAGTCGGCGGAAAGCTAAAAGCAACTTTCAACACCCAACAACTTTCTAAAGGTATTTACATCGTTAACATCCAGAATGGCAATCGACAGTCAACTATAAAAGTGATGTTGAGGTAAGAGGATGCTATAATTTATAGCTCACCTTTCTTTAATTGTTCTACTGCATGGTTAGCAGCTCTTGCTGTCAATGCCATGAAGGTTAGTGATGGGTTCTGAGTACTTGTAGAAGTCATGCTTGCGCCATCAGTCACAAATACATTTTTACATTCGTGCAGGGCATTCCATTTGTCCAGCAATGAAGTTTTTGGATCATGCCCCATTCTCACACCACCCATCTCATGGATATCTAGTCC
>JBKCGF010000007.1:0-9739 GCA_046303455.1 Chitinophagaceae bacterium
AGGTACAGAGATGGCCAATACTGTTTCAGCACCATCAAAAACAGGAAAACCTGCGTCGTTGATTAATGCAGCATGGTCTTGTTTATTGAGGTATACAGAAGAAGGTTTTTTCAATGTGCAGATCTTCATGCCAAAACGAATATCTGGCTTGTCATTTCCATAAGTCCACATGGCATCTTCCCATGTAGTGCGCTCGACTGCATCGGTATAATCTATGTTCTTGACATCTTTGAAAATTCTTTTGATCAATTTCTCAAACATGTTCAAAATGTCTTCTTGCTCAACAAAAGCCATTTCGCAGTCGATCTGCGTAAATTCTGGTTGTCTATCTGCTCTTAAGTCTTCATCTCTGAAGCACTTTACAATTTGATAGTATCTGTCGTATCCACTTACCATCAACAATTGTTTGAAGGTTTGTGGCGACTGCGGAAGTGCATAAAACTGTCCACCATTCATTCTTGAAGGCACTACAAAATCTCTTGCTCCTTCTGGTGTTGACTTGATAAGGAATGGAGTTTCTATATCCATAAAACCTTGCTCATGCAAATAGTTTCTTGCTGCACGGTTAACTGAATACCTAAGCTCTAAATTTCTTTTTACAGCGTTTCTCCTCAAATCGAGATACCTGTATTTCATTCTTAAATCATCTCCTCCATCGGTATCATCTTGGATGGTAAAGGGGGGGACTGCCGACTTGTTTAATATCTTGAAAGAGTGAACATCAATTTCAATTTCTCCTGTTGGGATAGCTGTATTTTTATTGCTTCTCTCAATTACTGTTCCAGTCGCCTGTAATACAAATTCACGACCAAGTGGATTCTCATCTAGTGTTGTGTTAAGGGATTCATTGAACACCAATTGCGTAATGCCATAGCGATCTCTTAAATCGACAAATGTGATTGCACCAAACTTCCTGACTGTCTGGACCCAGCCAGCAAGGGTTACTTCATTTTTACAATCATTTAATCTGAGCTCTCCACAAGTATGTGATCTGAACATAATAATTATTTTGAATAGGCAATTGAGCCTTGATTTGCGCTCTCAAAGATAATTCAAGCAGGGCATAAATGGTATGATTAGTTGGATGCTTTGGCTGCTTCCTCTTCTAATAATTCTTCTGTTTGTTGGTGCACTTGCTCTTCAAAATTCTCTTTGCGTATATAAATCAAATAGTAGTAGGCAAGAATGAGTAGGCCAATACCAAAAGGAACAATTGCAAATTGTCTAAGTCCCCATGTGCCAATAAGGTTTTCATCCCAGCCGAAAAACTCGCCAATCATCCAGGTGCAATTCGCAGTAATCCAAAAGTCAATTGCAAGGTTATGAATAAACTCACTCCTGATCTTTCTGGTATGATGGGTAATCAAAATAGCTACCGAAAGGGTAGGTATAATCATGATAAGTCCTGGAATCTTTAAATTCATAGCCCAGCAAACATCCTTGAACAGCCAAAATAATATATGGAGGTTTTCTAGTTTCCTAAATTTATAGGGAATGTAGTAGACAGATGCTTTTTTCATCTTTTATATTTGTGCCGAGGTAGTATTAACCTTTCATGGCTTCTGCCATGGTTTTGCCAATGTCAGCTGGACTATCTACTACATGAATTCCACACTCACGCATGATCTTCATTTTTGCAGCAGCTGTATCATCAGAACCACCAATGATTGCGCCAGCATGTCCCATTCTTCTTCCGGGAGGGGCAGTCTGACCAGCAATGAAACCAACAACTGGTTTTGTTCCGTGTTCTTTTATCCAATTGGCAGCTTCAGCTTCCATGCCACCACCGATTTCACCAATCATTACAATTCCCTTGGTTTCTGGATCTTTCATCAACAGTTCTACAGCTTCTTTGGTCGTGGTTCCAATGATTGGATCTCCACCAATACCAATTGCTGTCGTTACACCCAAGCCAGCTTTCGCAATTTGGTCAGCTGCTTCGTAAGTAAGGGTACCTGATTTTGATACGATACCAATATTTCCTTTTTTGAAAATAAACCCTGGCATGATACCCACTTTACATGCCTCTGCTGTAATTACGCCAGGGCAGTTGGGTCCAATTAATCTTGTATTTTTTCCTTGCAGATAGTTCTTTACTTTAACCATATCCTGCACTGGAATTCCTTCGGTGATACAAACCACCAAGCCAATTCCTGCTTCAGCAGCTTCAATAATGGCATCTCCAGCAAATGCGGGAGGTACAAAAATGATACTTACATCAGCACCAGTATTTTTTACTGCATCTGCAACTGTATTGAAAACTGGCCTGTCTAGGTGTGCACTACCACCTTTTCCTGGGGTTACACCACCCACAACCTGTGTTCCGTATTCAATCATTTGAGTGGCATGGAATGTGCCCTCTGTCCCTGTAAAACCTTGTACGATTATTTTCGAAGATTTGTTCACTAGAACTGCCATGGTTATCTGTAATTTTTGTGAGGCGAAGGTAATGAAAACTGAAAACTTTTTACTTCAATAAATCATCCATATTTCTGGTATTGTCGATCTTCCCTTTTATTTCCAGCATCCTCATGTCTTTGGCATCTTGAAGGAATTCTGAGGCGAAAATGAAATTGTTGAGCCTTTCATTTTTGCTGAAAATGATCTCTTTGTTGGTTCCTTCCCATTCTTTCTTCCCCTGGTACATATAGAGTATTCTGTCGCCTATCTCCATCACACTGTTCATGTCGTGTGTATTGATGATGGTTGTGATATTAAAGTCTGTGGTGATTTCCCTGATCAGCTTATCAATTACAAGTGATGTTTGAGGGTCTAGTCCAGAATTGGGTTCATCACAAAATAGGTATTGAGGGTTCAGTACAATCGCTCTGGCTATGCCCACCCTTTTTTTCATTCCCCCGCTTAATTCAGCAGGATATTTTTTATGAGCCTGACTCAGATTTACCCTGTCAAGGACTTCATCCGCTCTTTTTTGTTTTTCAGCTTTTGTCTTGGTTGAAAACATATCCAAAGGGAACATGATGTTTTGTTCTACTGTCATGCTGTCAAAAAGGGCAGATCCCTGAAACAGCATTCCAATTTTTCTCCTCATTTCTTTTTTCTCATCGGTATTCATTTGAGAAAAATTCAATCCATCATATGAAATTTCACCAGCATCAGGAATGAGTAAGCCTACCAGACATTTCATTAATACTGTCTTTCCACTTCCACTGGCTCCGATAATCAGGTTGCATTTACCTGTATCAAATTCTGCGGTAACGCTCTCAATTACTGATCTTCCGGAAAAGCCTTTTACTATGTTTTGGATTGAAATCATTATCGCTTATTAAAGAAGTATTGCAGCCAATAAATAGTCAGCCAACAAAATCATCACGCAACTAACTACCACAGCGGTTGTACTTGCTCTTCCTATCTCAAGTGCACCTCCTTTTACATTGTATCCAAAATAAGCAGGAATTGCAGTGATGATAAATGCAAATGTATAGGCCTTGGTAAGTGCGAAGGTCACATTGTAAGGCATAAAATCTATTTGTAATCCTCTGTCATAAATTTCATGTGGAAGTATTCCAGTGAGATCACCAACAAACCTTCCACCCCATATTCCCAAAGTCATAGCGATAATCACCAACAAAGGGATGGTAAGTAATGCAGCAAGTATTTTTGGAAGAATCAAGTATGCTTTGGTATTGATTCCCATGATTTCCAAAGCATCAATTTGTTCAGAAATGCGCATATTGCCAAGTTCACTGGATATCTTACTTCCCACTACACCTGCAAGTACAATACATGTAATGGTTGGAGCAAATTCCAAGATTACACTGTCTCTTACGATTTGAGCAATTACTGTTCTGGGAATAATGGGGCTCACAAATTGGTAGGAAGTTTGAACAGTTGAAACCGCTCCAATAAAAACAGAGATGATTGAGACAATACCCAAGGAACCAATACCGAGTTCAGTGCATTGGTGCATCAGTTCCTTCCAATACATACGCATCTGTTCAGGCTTGGTAAACATGCCTTTGATCATCAAAATAAATTCACCAAATCGTGTGAATATGTTCATGCTTATACTCCTTTCTTCATTTTGTATTGTGCGTCAATTACTGCAATCAGTACCATGTTTAAAATGCTTCTTGTGGAAGAACCCAATTGTAGTACATGGACTGGTTTTTTCAAGCCAAGTAAAATAGGGCCAATAGCATCTGCCTCTCCAACTTCTTGCAATAGATTGTATGCAATGTTACCTGCACTCAGGTTAGGAAAGATCAGTGTGTTTACTGCGCCTTTGTCGACCAACTCCGAGAAAGGATAATTTTCTCTCATGATCTCCTTGTTGAAAGCGACTATACCTTGTACTTCTCCATCAACAATTAGTGATGGATTTTTTTGTTTTACAATAGCTCTTGCATTTCTTACGGTCCTTGCTTCTGGAGTATCACTGCTTCCAAAATTGGAATAACTGAGCATAGCAATTCTAGGCTCGATGCCAAGTGTCTTCACCTCTTTTGCAACCAACAATGTGATGTCCGCAAGTTCTTCAGCAGTGGGGTTGAAATTCACAGTTGTATCCGCCAAGAATAGAGGACCTTTTTTTGTAAGCATGATATACATACCTGCAATTTTGCTTACTCCTTCTTCTGTGCCAATGATTTGAATTGCTGGTCGAATAGTATCCGGATAGTTTCTGCTCAATCCAGAAATCATCGCATCCGCTTCACCCGTTTCCACCATCATACAACCGTAGTAGTTTCGGTCCTTCATCAATTTGGATGCTTCGTATTTATTTACACCACGACGCTGACGTTTCTTGAAGAATATTTCTCCGAACGCAGCTCTTTGCTCAGCCAATGAATCGCTTTTTGGATTGATGATGTCCATTCCTTCAATCACAATGTTATTAGCTTCTGCGAGTGAGTTGATGACTTCAGGATTTCCCAATAGAATAGGGAAAGCGATACCCTCATCCAAAGCAATTTGCGCTGCTTTCAATACTTTAACATTCTCTGCATCAGCAAACACCACCCGCCTTGGATCTCTTCTTGCTTTACTTCCAAGAACGCGGATAAGTTGGTTGTCGATTCCCAATCTTTTGTTCAACTCAATTTCATAAGCACTCCAGTTGGTGATTGGCTTTTTAGCAACCCCACTTTCAATTGCAGCTTTTGCAACTGCAGGAGCAACTGTACTCAAAAGTCTTGGATCTAGTGGTTTTGGAATGATATAATTCGGTCCAAATGCAATACAAGTTTCATTATAGGCCATATTCACAATATCGGGCACAGGCTTTTTGGTTAATTCGGCAAGTGCCTTAACAGCAGCCAGTTTCATCGACTCATTGATTTGAGTTGCTCTAACATCCAGTGCGCCTCTGAAAATATAAGGGAACCCTAAAACATTGTTGACCTGATTAGGATAATCAGATCTGCCTGTTGCCATGATGATGTCATTTCGAACTGAAGTTGCATCTTCCCAAGTGATTTCAGGATCTGGATTGGCCATTGCAAAAACGATGGGCTTGGGTGCCATCTTTTCCACCATTGATTTGCTTACTATGTTTCCTTTGCTTAAGCCAATGAATACATCTGCGTTTTCAAAGGCATCTTCTAATGATATGTCTTTGTGGTCGACTGCAAAAGTTTGTTTTCTTTCATCAAGATCGGTTCTTTTGGTATGGATCAATCCTTTGGAATCAAACATCCAAACATTTTTTCTTTCGGCACCCAATGCAACATATAGTTCAATACAAGCCACAGCTGCAGCACCTGCACCATTTACCAGAATTTTGATGTCTTCAATATTTTTTTCCTGAAGCTCCAGTGCATTTAACAATGCAGCAGCACTGATGATGGCTGTACCATGTTGGTCATCATGCATCACAGGAATATTCATTTCCTCTTTCAGGCGTTTCTCAATATAAAAACACTCTGGTGCTTTGATGTCTTCCAAATTAACACCACCAAATGTAGGCTGAAGTGCTTTTACGATTTCTACAAACTTAACTGGATCTTTTTCATCTATTTCAATGTCAAATACATCGATGTCTGCAAATATTTTGAATAATACACCCTTGCCTTCCATAACTGGTTTGCCTGCCTCTGGACCAATATCACCTAAACCAAGTACAGCTGTTCCATTACTGATTACAGCAACCAGATTACCTTTTGCGGTGTATTTATAGACGTTTTCAATGTCTTCATAAATTTCTTTGCACGGCTCTGCAACCCCAGGAGAATAGGCCAATGAGAGATCTCTTTGTGTTTTAGCTTCCTTTGTTGGAATAACTTCAATTTTACCCGGCCTTCCTTTAGCATGATACTCTAAAGCCTGTTCTCTCCTCAATTGTTTTTTTTGCATAATCGTTGATTTTTAAACTACCCTTTAGCTCCTAAAAAGGCCATCATACTGATGCCCATTTTAATTGCTTCTTCATCTATATCAAAAGTTGGAGTATGCACTCCTGAAACAATACCTTTCTTGATGTTGCCAGTACCTAAACGGTAAAAACAACCAGGAATTTCCTGGGTATAATAACCAAAATCTTCCGCACCTAAACTGACTTCTGCCACACCTACATTTTCAGCTCCGATTAGATCGATTGCAAGCGCTTTTCCTATTGCAGTTGTTTCTTCATCGTTGATAACTGAAGGATACCCAATGCTAATTTCTAATTCAACTTCAGCACCATTTGCCTTTGCAGTGCTTTCAACAATGGTTCTGATTCTTTCATGGGCTTCAAATCTCCATTTTTCATCCATTGCTCTGAAGGTCCCCATCATTTTTACTTCCGAAGGAATCACATTGGTGGTAAATCCACCTTGAATGGAACAAATCGAAAGTACAGAAGGGGATAGTGGATTATTATTTCTGCTGATCAATTGTTGTAAAGCGTTTACAATTTGAGCTGCAGTAAGAATTGTATCTGCAGTTAGATTTGGTTTTGCAGCATGACCGCCTTTGCCTTTTATGGTAATATAAATTTCATCTGCACTGGCCATCACTTTGCCTGACGAAAAATTCATTCTTCCTACTTCCAGTTGAGGATGTACATGTTGTCCGTATATTTTTTCTGGTACTGGATTTGTTAATACACCTTCTTTGATCAGTATGCTTGCACCGCCTGGATTTTTTTCTTCCCCCGGTTGAAAAATCAACTTGATGGTACCATCCCATTGGTCTTTTAGATCATTTAAAATTCTAGCAGCACCTAGAAGGCAAGTTGTGTGAACATCATGACCGCAGGCATGCATTACTCCATCTTTAGTTGACGCATAACTCACTTTATTCTCTTCGTGAATGGGAAGTGCATCCATGTCTGCTCTCAATGCAATCACTCTGTTTGATGGATTTCCTTTGATGATGCCTATAACACCGGTTTCTCCTAAAATTGAAAAGGGGATCCCAATAGAGGTTAGCTGTGCTTGTACGAATTTTGAGGTTTCAAACTCTTTAAAACTTAACTCAGGATTGGCATGAAGATGGTGCCTGATGGAACGGTACTCTTCAAAATATGTTGAGGCTAATGATTTGATGGTTTCTTGAATCATATCAAGTTTTATTGGTTATTGTCCAATTCTTTATCAGCACGGATTTCTATTTTGGACGGGACTATAATCATATCTTTTCCGAAGATTGGCTCCATTTCCGCTTTAACTTTTTCAGCTTCTTTGTATGTCCTGAAATTTCCAAATTGAACTTTGAAGTTAGGCGACTGATAATAGAGATAAGTTTTTTGATCTGGGTAGTTTTTTAACAACATGGTTTTGATTTCCATTGCCTGGTCTCTTTTGTTGGTTGAAACAATTAGCAAACGAAAACCTTTTGTAGTAATTGTTCTGCCTTTAATGGCTTCACCGTTAAGTTCAATTTGTTTATCCACAAGCACATCAACCCTTGGATCCCTTGTAACAAATGCACTTTTTCCGAACTGCGACCAAGCAGGGGAGCTGCTCGTTAATAGTAAAGCAACTATTTGAATCATGATGGAATTTTGCATGTGCATGCTTTCCTGATTTATTCTTGGTCTCTACCGTGACAAGCTTTATATTTCTTGCCGCTACCACAAGGGCAAGGGTCGTTCCTGCCCACTTTTGGACCAACTCTCACGGGTTCAGTTTTTGTTACTTGTGAAGGGTCGTTGTAATGGTTTTCTGCATCAATCAGATCTGGGCCTTCTTCCCTCAACTCCTCTTTGCGGACCTTCATCTTACTCATATCTGTCCTTTGTTTCTGACCCTCTCTAAGATTAGTTGCGCCATTATCAATTGGTAAGGCTGCATGGCAGAGGAAAGAAACAATTTCTTTATTCACTTCAGCATCCATATTAGAAAAGAGCTGAAATGCTGTTTGCTTGTAGATGACCAATGGGTCTTTTTGCTCATACACTGCAGTCTGCACACTTTGCTTTAAATCATCCATGCTTCTCAAATGCTCTTTCCAACTGTCATCAATAATGGCTAATGTTATCGTTTTTTCCAATGACGCAGGCAGGTCTTGGCCCTTGGTTGAAATTGCTTTATCCAGATTGGTTAAAACATTTACTTGCTTTTTACCATCCGTTAAGGGCACTATAACATTAACAACATGACTGCCTTGATTCAGTTTCACATTTTGGAAAACCGGTAATGACTGTTTGGCTAATGATATTTTTTTATTGTTATAATGTTCAATTACTTCTTTGTATAGGTTTTCTGTGAGTTGATTAACATCACCTTTTTCTAATTCCTCTTTTTCAATTTTACTATCTATGCTGAAATGAAGAATTGCTGCAAGCTTAAATCCGTCGTAGTCAATTGTTCCTGCATATTGGTTGATGACATTGGTTGCAACTGCATAAAAAGCATTGTCTAAGTCAAGCGCCAAGCGTTCTCCAAACAAAGCATGCTGACGTTTACCATAGATGACGTTTCTCTGTTTGTTCATTACGTCGTCATATTCAAGCAAACGCTTTCTGATACCAAAGTTATTTTCCTCAACTTTTTTCTGAGCTCTTTCAATGCTCTTGGTAATCATGCTGTGCTGAATCACTTCACCTTCTTTATAACCCATTCTATCCATCAGAGAAGCAATTCTGTCGCTTCCAAACATACGCATGAGGTCATCTTCCAATGAAACATAAAATTGAGAAGAACCTGGATCTCCTTGTCGACCAGCTCTTCCGCGTAACTGTCTGTCCACGCGTCTGCTTTCATGCCTTTCAGTACCAATAATTGCAAGACCTCCAGCTTCTTTAACACCAGGACCAAGTTTAATATCGGTACCACGTCCAGCCATGTTGGTTGCAATGGTTACATTTCCTGCCAATCCTGCTTCAGCAACTACCTGTGCTTCTCTGGCATGTTGTTTTGCGTTCAAGACATTATGAGGAATCTTTTTTTGCTGCAACATCCTGCCGAGTAATTCTGAAACCTCAACAGAAGTGGTACCAACCAAAATAGGTCTGCCTGCATTTCTAAGCGATTCTATTTCGTCGATAACAGCTTTGAATTTTTCACGTTTGGTTTTGAACACCAGATCTTCCTGATCCTTTCTTACAAGTGATAAGTTAGTAGGGATACTTACTACGTCAAGTTTGTATATATTCCAAAGCTCTGCTGCTTCTGTTTCAGCCGTACCGGTCATACCGGCCAGCTTATGATACATCCTGAAATAATTTTGTAGCGTTACAGTTGCATAGGTCTGCGTAGCTGCTTCAATCTTCACATTTTCCTTCGCTTCAATAGCCTGGTGTAAACCATCGCTGTATCTTCTGCCTTCCATGATCCTACCGGTCTGCTCATCT
>JBKCGF010000008.1:0-16594 GCA_046303455.1 Chitinophagaceae bacterium
CTTGGATTATTATTGTTGACAATACTGTCAATATTATTAATGCGCTCCACGTATTCTTTCCTTAAATAGGTATCGGGTCCATGAACTCCCATTTTCAAATCATCGTATTTGCTGTACGTAAACGAACTTACAAATGCCCACCTTCCTTTTGATAGGTTGAAATCAGTGTGAAATGTATTTTCCCTATTCGCGGTAGCATATCGAAGGGTAGAACTTCCTTTGAATTGTAATTCTTTACTTTCTGCAAATGCAGGTGTGATTGTATGGAAATCCATCACTCCGCCAATGGCATCACTGCCGTAGATCAAGGAACCTGGACCAAATACGACTTCTGCTCCTTCTAGACTAAGCGGATCAATACTGATGATGTTCTGCAAGTTTCCACTTCGGTATATGGCATTGTTCATGCGAACACCGTCGACCACCATTAGCACTCTATTTGTAGCGAAGCCACGGATCATGGGACTTCCTCCGCCTAACTGACTTTTTTGTATGAAGACACTTCCAATTTGTCCCAATAAATCTGCTGTAGTTTGTGGGTTCCTCAAACGCGCATCCCGCAGATTAACTTTTTCAATCATATTGGGGACTTCCTTCCTGTTTTGTTCCCATTTGTTGAAGGAAATCACTACCTCATCCAAATCCAGAACCGCAGTATCTTTTTTTTGCCCCATCGCTATAATGGAAAAAAATAAAGCAATGAAAAAAGCTGATAAATGTTTCTGGTGATTTGGCATATGGATGGAAATGCGCCTTAATATTTTTGTTACGCAAAGTTAATCATCTCATCACATGAAAAACGACTTATGTGTATCATCATATGCTTATCTGCAGTAATTTTATTGAAAATTATGTCAATGCAAAGGATATTTCTGTTACTTCTGCTTTTTATTAGCTTGAATGTAGTAGCTCAAAACTCAAAGTCAATTGTATCCGGACCAATGATTGGTCATACTGAACTTAGAAGCAGTAAAGTTTGGGTTGAATTTCATAAAGATGTCAACGATGTAAAGATGCTTTTTCATGAAGCAGCTCAGCCAGATAAAAAAGACATTGGTTACAAAACAACACAATCAAACCCATATACGAATACTGCAATCTTTGAATTGAATGACCTAAGGCCAGGTACAGAATATGTCTATCAAATGGTCGGAAAAGACAATAAAGTCATCGCCTCAGGTAAATTAAAAACCCAACAACTTTGGCAATGGCGCTCTGCTCCACCAGATTTTTCATTTGTAACAGGTAGCTGTGCCTATTTTAATGAGCCACCTTATGATAGACCTGGCAGACCTTATGGTGGTGATTCTACCATCTTTACCACCATGGCCAAAGAAAAAGCTGATTTCATGTTATGGCTAGGAGATAATTGGTACACAAGAGAAGTGGATTACTACAGTGGTTGGGGACTCTACAAAAGAGCAGCAACCGATAGAAAGATTCCTATTCTGCAGGATTTCTGGAAGGCCATGCCACATTATGCGATTTGGGACGACCATGATTATGGATGGAATGATGCAGATGCGAGTTATCCATTTAAAAAAGATAGCAGAGAGGCATTTAAATCTTATTGGGCAAATCCTTCTTACGGTAATAAAGAAGATGCGGTTTATACCAAGTTTACCTGGAATGATGTAGATGTGTTTATGCTGGACGATCGTTGGTACAGAAGTAATGACAATATGAAAGACAGTATAAATGGTAAGCCAAATATCGATAAACAAATGTTTGGAAAAGAACAAATACAATGGTTGAAAAATGCATTGTTACAGAGTAATGCAAATGGAAATATCAATTTCAGAATAATTGCTACTGGTAGCCAAGTCTTGAATCCAGTTAGTCCATTTGATTGTTTTCGTCGCTTCCCTGCAGAGTACAATGATTTTCTCGACTTCCTTGCTGAAAATAAAATCAATGGGGTAGTGTTTTTTACAGGAGATCGTCACCACAGCGAAATCATTAAGCTTGACAGAAAAGGCGCTTATCCGCTTTTTGATATAACAGCATCTCCTTTGACGTCTGGTACTCATACTTTCGGGGGACCAGAAAAAGACAATCCTGCAAGAGTGATGGGTATTGATAAATTGCAGAACTATGCAAGAGTTTCTTTCTCTGGAAAATCTTCAGAAAGAAAAATGCAAGTGGAATTTCTGGGTATCAATGGCGAATTAATCAACTCCTGGTCGATTTCTCAGAAAGAGTTGAAGTCACCTAAATAATAATTTAGTTGTCTGCTTGTTTTATTGCTGGCCTCTTGTCGTTTGGCTCTCTTTTTTCGTATACCTTGACGGGGTTTACAAGTGCGGGTTTGTGCTGGTGTGATCTGCTTAGTTCATATGAATAAATAGCGCGACCAATTTTATCGAAAAATGGAAATCCGACAGCTTCTTCATCGTATTTTGAATCGTTGACTACGCCATCGCTATTCACATAGATGGTAGCAGATAGCATGTAATCAATATTATTCTTGGTGTCTAGCACATAAGATACGTCTGTCATGAAGCCATAAGCCCATCCAACTTTATTAAATATTCTGATGTGGTCTGGAATTTTATGACTGCTGTCGGAAAAGAAAAATTTTACATAACTGTCGTAAAAAATCTCACTTTCGTATTTTGGATAATTGGTCTCGGAGGGGTATTGCGACATATACTGCAATAAAAACAGGCGGTCTTCTTCTGATATCTTAAAACGATTTTTTTTCTCAACGCTATTTGGAAATACTACTGATTGAATCATTTTCCTCATGTCTTCAAGCGAGATATTGTTGTGCTTTGTAAAATCAAAAGGAGCAGCTACCAATTGATCTTCTCTGTTGATATGCCCATTTCCAATCATGATAGGGGATGGAAATTGAAAACTATCTGTATTGTATTGTGGGGACTGTGTATAAATTGTATTTCCCGTTTTGTCTAGAAATTGAATGCCATTGGTATGTCTGTTTTGTTCTTCGGTATAACCCATAAACTGTCTGGTAATCCTCGTTGATGTATAGCCTTTTTCAATTAGCTTTTTGTTGGTTTGTTGTTGGCCGACAAATTGATACATCCTGTTATAAGGGTCATTTTCAGAAATCAAGAAAGCTCGTTTGATGAAATGTGCAATACTAGGATAGCTGTTTTCTGCACTGGAGTCGTTGGTCATGGGGACTTGCCGCACGTAATTACTGTCATATTTCATTCGCGTATTCTTGTTGACACCAGGCTTATTCATTTCCTGAAGTTTTTCTAATGATAGAAATGCCAATGGCATTTTAACCATCGATGCCGGATTGAAATACAAGTCTGAATCAACATTCAAATGGTAATTGGTAAAACTTGGGGTCCCTTTTTTATCGCGGTTGATTTGAGTGTAGATGATTTGGACACGGTATTGGTCAGGATTTTTTAAAACCGATTTGGTTGTGCTATCCTGAATGCCACTTAAAATTTCCTTCAGCAATGGGTCTGACTTTGTTTGCCCTATGGTTTCTGTATAACTCAAAAGGGATATTGTAAGGACGGAGAGGGTAAATCTAGAGATCATTAAATGTGCTTTATTCTTAATAAATTTATATCAATATCAAAGGAGTACAAAATGAGGAACATAAAATACTTGAAAATCTTGATTTGCTGTATAAGTATTGTGATTCATGTAAATGGGCAGCAACTGGATACCGAAGAAAAATTATACAGGCCGGCTTTTCATTTTACTCCTCCTGCTAATTGGATGAATGATCCTAATGGGATGTTTTATTTAAATGGAGTGTACCATTTGTATTATCAGTACAATCCCTATGCGTCAGTTTGGGGCCCCATGCATTGGGGACATGCTACAAGTAAGGATTTGGTGCATTGGGAACACCAGCCAATTGCTTTGTTTCCTGATCGTTTAGGTACAATTTTTTCAGGCTCAATTATAGTAGATCATAATAACACCTCTGGCTTTGGTAAAGATGGGAAAGTTCCCGTTGTTGCAATATATACGCAACATGACCAAGAAAGCGCCGATAAAGGAAAGATTGACTTTCAAACACAGGGAATTGCATATAGTCTGGATGAAGGGTATACATGGACCAAATTCCAATCAAATCCAGTTTTAAAAAATCCAGGCATTAGAGATTTTAGAGATCCCAAAGTATTTTGGCACGAAGAATCAAAAAAATGGATCATGACGCTTGCGGTTCTAGATCGCATTCATTTTTATTCTTCTGCTAATTTAATTGCATGGGAAAAACTCAGTGAATTCGGAGATAAATCAGGTGCCCATGGGGGCGTTTGGGAATGTCCGGATTTGTTTCCTTTAGAATACAAAGGAAAACAAGAATGGGTACTGTTGGTAAATATGAATCCTGGTGGCCCAAACAAAGGTTCAGCAACACAATATTTTGTTGGCGATTTTAATGGAAAAACTTTTAGTCCAAATTCACCAAACACCAAATGGGTGGATTATGGTCCAGATGAATACGCCGGTGTTACATTTTCCAACACAAAGCATCAAACTATCTTTTTGGGCTGGATGAGCAACTGGAATTATGCCAATACAGTCCCAACACAAAAATGGCGAAGCGCTTGTACATTTCCCAGAAAACTGAGTTTGTATAAACAGGATGGTGAATATCTTCTTGCGTCTTCTCCTTTTTTGGTAAATCCACAAATTTTCTCTGAAATAAGTAACGAACTATCTAATACAAAACCACAGTTTATCACATTGAACCAGTTGGATAGTGAAAAAGATTTTTCAATCACGCTTAGTAATAATTCGAATGAGAAGCTGGTTATCAATTTTGTTGCCAAAATGAAAGAGTTTCATATTGATCGTTCTAATTCAGGTATTATCAATTTTGATAAAGGGTTTTCAGAAATTATAAAGGCACCACGATTTTCTACAACCAAATGGATGGATATCAAGTTGGTTATCGATAAAACCTCAGTTGAGGTTTTTGCCGATAATGGGCTCACAGTGATGACTGCAATCTATTTTCCAACTGAACTGTATAATACCATTCAATACCAGCTTCCGGAAGGTTCAAGTATGCTTGTTTACGCCTTAAATTAAGCTAGAAATAAACTTGTTTTTGGGTATATTTGGTTAACCCCTTAAACCAGTGCATATGCAGGTCTTACTTGGTGTAATTTTTCATTTTATAGGTGGATTTGCCTCTGGAAGTTTTTACATGCCCTATAAACAAGTGAAGGGTTGGAATTGGGAAAGTTTTTGGATTGTGGGTGGTATGTTTTCTTGGTTGATTGTCCCACCCGTTGCAGCATATCTTACCATACCAGGTTTTGTTGAAATCATCCAAGGTACTTCGGGTTCAATTTTGTTGCTGACCTATTTCTTTGGTGTTTTGTGGGGTATAGGTGGACTAACCTATGGTTTGGGAGTTCGCTATTTGGGGGTCTCTTTGGGAAGCAGTATCATATTGGGTTTGTGCATGGTATTTGGGGCTTTGATACCTGCATTGTATTACGATGTGAATCCAGTCGAAGGAAAAGACACATTCTCTCAAATGATAAGCAGCAATTGGGGCTTGACTGTTTTGGGAGGTTTGTTGCTTTGTGTAATTGGTATTGTGGTAAGTGGTAAAGCTGGAGTGATGAAAGAAAAAGAAATGAAAGCCGTTTCAGCCGAATACAAATTTGCACTGGGTATGACAGTGGCAATTGTCTCTGGTATTTTAAGTGCCTGTTTCAATTTCGGATTAGAGGCTGGACAATCCATGGCAAATGTTGCAAATGCAGTTTGGGTTGCTTCGCATCCAGGGGAAGGGGAGTTTCTCTATCGAAATAATGTTGTCTATGTCGTTCTGCTTTGGGGAGGACTTACCACCAATTTTATTTGGTGCATGGTGTTGAATTTTAGAAATAAAACTTTCGGAGATTATACCAACAAATCAACTCCATTGCTGAAGAACTATTTGCTCTCTGCTTTGGCAGGGACAATGTGGTTTTTGCAATTCTTTTTTTACGGCATGGGAGAAAGCAAGTTGGGAAATGGCGCTAGTTCTTGGATCTTACACATGGCATTCATCATCTTAATTGCCAATGTATGGGGTCTGGTACTAAGAGAATGGAAGGGTGTTGGTAAGAAAACAAATGCTACAATTATTGCAGGTATTGCAATTATCATTTTATCTGTACTGTTAGTAGGATATGGAAATAGTCTACACAGTTAATTTTTAAAAAAGGCTTGGGCATGAATGAGTTTAAACACGTGAGTTATTTATGGGATGATGCAATGGCAAAGTCAATAGAGGGTGATGAAGTTGCTCTCCTGGTTTATCGCTCCAATTTATTGGGAGCCGATTTAAGATTGACAAATTATGGAGGTGGTAATACATCCTGTAAAGTGATGGCCAAAGATCCGCTCACTGGAAATGATGTAGAAGTAATGTGGGTCAAAGGCAGTGGTGGTGATTTGGGAACTATGAAAAGAAACGGACTAGCTGCTTTATATGTAGACAGGTTGAGGAGTTTGAAGAATGTGTATGGCGGGTTATCGACTGAAGATGGTATGGTTGAATTGTTTAACCACTGTATTTATGACCTGGCATCCAAAGCGCCAAGTATTGATACACCATTGCATGGCTTTCTTCCATTCAAACACATTGATCACCTTCATCCGGATGCCGCCATCGCAATTGCAGCATCTGAAGAAGGAAAAGAAATCACACAAGAACTTTTCAAAGGAACAATTGGATGGGTAGAATGGCAGCGTCCTGGTTTTGACTTGGGTCTTCAGCTCAAGCAATGTCTGGATGAGAACCCTGGAATTCGTGGAATCATGCTGGGCTCTCATGGTTTGTTTACCTGGGGAGATACTGCACATGCTTGTTATGTCAATTCGCTGGAAGTAATTGAATACTGTGCTGCTTATATAGAGGATAAAATCAAATCCAATGGTATTGTTTTCGGTGGAGCAAAAGTGGAAGCAGTTGAAAAAACTAAACGACTTCAACAAGCTGCATATTTGTCTCCCATATTAAGAGGACTCTGTTCTTCTCAGAACAAAATGGTTGGACATTTTACAGATGGTGATAAGGTCTTGGAGTTCATCAATTCAAACGACCTGCAAAAACTAGCACCAATGGGAACGAGCTGTCCTGATCATTTTCTCAGGACCAAAATCAGTCCCTTGGTATTGGATCTACCACAAGGCATTGACCTCAGCGATACAGACAATATAAAAGAAATGCTTTCGCCTCAATTTGAGTCTTATCGTAACATGTATGCATCATATTATGAAAGCTGCAAACACGAAAATAGTCCAGCCATACGGGATCCGAATCCTGTCGTAATTCTTTATCCTGGCGTGGGCATGTTTACTTATGCCAAGGACAAAGCGACTGCTAGAATTGCGGCTGAATTTTATGCCAACGCAATCAATGTAATGCGTGGAGCAGAAGCAATTTCATCATATACCGCACTGCCTCACCAAGAAGCTTTTGATATTGAATATTGGCTTCTGGAAGAAGCAAAACTTTTGCGAATGCCTAAGCCCAAGGCGCTTTCAGGAAAAGTAGCTTTGGTGACTGGAAGTGCAGGAGGAATTGGAAAAGCTGTCGCAAAGAAATATGCGGAAGAGGGAGCATGTGTTGTACTCACAGATTTAGATAAAGAGCGTTTAGAAAAAACGAGGTTGGAGTTTGTTGAAAAATTTGGGAAAGATGCAGTTCATGCTGTTGGGTTTAACATAACAGATAGTCCTAGTATTGTAGATGCATTTGAATCGACTGCTTTGGTATTTGGTGGTGTTGATATTGTAGTCAATTCTGCTGGTCTCTCCATCTCCAAATCTATTGAAGACCATACAGAGAAAGATTGGGACTTATTGTATGATGTTTTGGTAAAGGGACAATTCTTGGTAACACAAGCAGCTGTTAAAATAATGCGCAAACAAGCAAAAGGTGGAGATATCATCAATATTGTGAGTAAGAATGCTTTGGTGTCCGGACCAAACAATGCTGGATATGGTTCTGCAAAAGCAGCCCAATTGCATTTAGGTCGACTTAATGCAGCGGAGCTTGGTAAAGATGGGATTAGGGTAAATACAGTCAACCCAGATGCTGTTATAGCTGATAGTAAAATTTGGGAAGGCGATTGGGCGAAAGGCCGCGCAGAAGCCTATGGTATTTCTGTAGAAGAGCTGCCTGCTTTTTATGCCAAGCGTACACTGTTGAACCAAATTATCTTGCCTGAAGATATTGCCAATGCATGTTTTGCGTTTGTCGGTGGCCTGTTGGCTAAATCGACTGGAAATGTGATCAATGTAGACGGCGGTATAGCCAATGCTTTTGTTCGTTAAATATAATTGAAGTCATGAGAATCTTACAATCCGACATAGACAATTACAATAGTGACAGTCATAGAGAACACGATAAAAAGTTTAGTTACTCCTTTGATACTGTAGATAGGACAGAAGAAATTATTGCACAGTTGACAAGATTTCAGGTGGCTATCCCGAGTTGGGCACTTGGTGCGGGTGGGACAAGATTCGGAAGATTTTCAATAGGAGGAGAGCCTGCAAATTTGGAACAAAAAATAGATGATGTAGGGCTCATTCATAAACTGAACCAATCAAGTGGTGCAATATCCCTGCATATACCATGGGACATTCCTACAGATGCTGCCCACATTAAATCTCTTGCGCAAGAGCATGGTCTGCAGTTTGATGCCATGAATTCAAATACATTTCAAGACCAACAAAACCAACAGCACAGTTACAAGTATGGCTCTTTGCAACATGTTGACAAATCAGTGCGAAAGCAAGCAATAGCTCACAATCTTGATGTAATTAAACATGGAATTGATTTGGGCTCAAAATCATTAACTGTCTGGCTATCTGATGGTTCTTGTTTTCCGGGTCAACTCAATTTTAGAAAAGCATTTCAACATGTGCTTGAAAGTTTAGAAGAAATTTACCACGTGTTGCCTCCAGATTGGAAACTGTTCATTGAATACAAGGCTTTCGAACCTAATTTTTATTCGATGACGGTAGGAGATTGGGGACAGTCGTTGTTACTGGCAAACAAGCTAGGTCCTAAAGCATATACGTTGGTCGACTTAGGACACCACCTCCCGAATGCAAATATTGAACAGATCGTTTCCTTGCTCTTGATGGAAAATAAGCTGGGAGGATTTCATTTCAACGATTCTAAATATGGCGACGATGATTTAACCGTAGGATCCATCAGGCCGTATCAGCTATTTCTTATTTTCAGAGAATTGGTGGAAGGTATGAATGCCCGTGGAATGGATCATGCGCAGGATTTAGGATGGATGATTGACGCGTCCCACAACATAAAAGATCCACTCGAAGATCTTTTGCAATCCGTAGAAGCAATTCAAATTGCATATGCTCAAGCTTTGTTGGTGGATGACCTTGCATTAGAAGAGGCAAGATCTGCAAATGATGTAGTACGAGCACAAGAAATTCTTCAAAATGCTTTCCGAACTGATGTTCGTCCAATAGTTGCTGAAGCAAGAAAAAGAAAAGGTGCTGCATTAGATCCATTGGGCGCTTACAGAAAACTAAAAGTTAGAGAACAATTGATCAAAGAAAGAGGTGCAAATGTAAAAGCTACTGGATTGTAGTATGAAGCAAATGGAAGTCATAGCTGTTTTTGATATTGGAAAGACTAACAAAAAACTTTTTCTTTACGATCATGCACTGCAAACTGTATTTGAGAAATCTGTCGTTCTACCTGAAATAGTTGATGAAGACAATTTCCCTTCCGAAGACATCAATTCCTTAAGCAGTTTTGTGGTGAATGAATTCGATGCTGTCCTAGAAGATCCTCGTTACTTGGTGAAGGGAGTAAATTTTAGTGCTTATGGCGCCAGCTTGGTTCATCTGGATCAAAATGGCAAAGTGATTACACCTTTGTATAATTATTTGAAGCCTTACCCGAAGCCTTTACAAGAAAGTTTTTATAGCCACTATGGCGGTGAAAATGAATTTTCACGTTCTGCTGCATCTCCGGTTTTAGGAAGTTTAAATTCGGGTATGCAGTTGTACCGGCTCAAATATGAACAACCAGAAATTTTTAAAAGAGTAGTGCATGTACTTCATCTTCCCCAATATCTTTCTTGGCTGATTACAGGCAAATTTTATACGGAACTTACCAGCATTGGCTGTCACACCAACTTGTGGAATTTTGATAAGCAAACTTATCAGCAATGGTTGTCAGAAGAAGGTATCTTGACCTTATTGCCAGAGATCGTATCTTCCTCGTCAGTCGTTCATGTAGATTACAAAGGAAAAAATATTGCAGTTGGTATTGGATTGCACGACAGCTCATCTGCTTTGATACCATACCTTAAGCATAGGGAAACGAATTTTATGTTGCTATCGACCGGGACATGGTGCATCAGTTTAAATCCTTTTAACCATAGCCCGTTAACCGAAGAAGAATTAAAGAACGATTGTCTTTGTTACTTACAAAGCAATGGCAATCCAGTAAAAGCCGCTAGGTATTTTGGTGGGCATATTCACCAGGAATTTGTTCAAAATATTGCTACTCATTTTTCTGTATCTCAAGATGAAATTCTTACTTATACATTCACAGATGAAGAAATACTGGAATTAAAGAAAAGTGATAGTGTAGATTATATGACTGTCATAGATGCTAAGTCGGCCTATTTTATTGCACTTCAAAAATTAGTAAAGGATCAAAAAAAATCAATAGATTGGGTGCTGTATAATGCAGATGTGGATGAAATTATTGTTGATGGAGGTTTTGCCCAAAATAAATTATTCATGCAACTTCTTGGTTTTCATTTTCCAGAAAAAGAAATCACTGCATCAACAATGCACCAAGGTTCTTCACTCGGTGCAGCCATGGTGTTAAAAGAACAGCTATGGAAATACTAAATAAAAATACATATATCGAAACCGCTCCTGACAAAAAGCAGGCTATTGACCAATTAGCGCTTCCTGAAAAAGTGTTGCAATTTGGTACTGGTGTACTTTTGAGAGCTTTGCCTGATTATTACATTGAACATGCAAATCAAAATGGAAGATTTAATGGTCGGGTAGTAATGGTGAAGTCAACGCCAACACCAGTCGAGTCTGTATATATTGATCAAGATAGTTTGTTTACACAAGTGATTCGGGGTATTGAAGATGGAAAGCCAATGGAGGCATTTTTTTTGAATACTTCCGTTTCAAGATGCCTTCATGCCAAGGAAAATTGGAATGAAATTTTAAAGTTTGCAACATCCCCTCATTTGGAAGTTGTTATTTCTAATACAACAGAAGTAGGTATCGTCTACAAGGACGAAAACATTAATGATGGTTGTCCTGAATCATTCCCAGCAAAACTATTGGCAGTACTGTATCGTCGTTTTGAATTTTATAATGGTGATATGAATAAGGGACTGGTAATCCTTCCTACAGAATTAATCGATAAGAATGCAGAACAGTTGCAAATGATTGTCAATCAATTGGCGGTATTTAATCAATTGAGTGAAGCGTTTGTGTTTTGGTTAAATCAGGCCAATGATTTCTGCAATACGCTCGTAGATCGGATTGTACCGGGTAAATTATCAGATTCATCAAAACAGGAAATACAGAATAAGATCGGTTATCGTGATGAACTGATGATTATGTCTGAACCTTATGCTTTGTGGGCCATCGAATCGAAAAGTCCAAGAGTGTCTACACGTTTAAGTTTTATTCATCCTTCCAAGGGGTGTAAACTGGTC
The DNA here is from genome assembly GCA_046303455.1 of Chitinophagaceae bacterium. Lineage (GTDB taxonomy): Bacteria > Bacteroidota > Bacteroidia > Chitinophagales > Chitinophagaceae > Pollutibacter. The sequence continues at coordinate 11,688 of JBKCGF010000008.1, forward strand.
GATGATTTACATGTGTACAAAGAATTGAAGCTAAGGTTGCTAAATGCTACACATAGTTTTTCTTGCGCCTATGCGATACGTTCTGGATTTACTTATGTTCGTGAATCCATGCAAAATGAAAAATTTAGAACATTTGTCATTGGGTTGATTAATGAAATAAAAGCGGTGTTGGAAACAGATGCGTCTATCACAAAAGACATGGCAGATCATTTTGGAAATGCCGTTATAGATCGTTTTAGTAATCCATATATCGATCATAAATGGGAGAGTATATCGCTGCATTACCGGACCAAAGTTGAGGTAAGGTGTATCCCTTTAATTATGAAGGCAGTCTTAATGGAGAATGGCGCATATCAACATATGTTAAAGGGACTTACTGAGTTTAATTTATTTTCGCAGGGTGAGTTAAATCAATTTCTAGAAAAGGAATTACATGGCAAAGAGTAAACATTTTTACATTAGGAAGTCGCATCGCTATCTCGGACTGTTATTGGGGATACAGTTTTTGTTGTGGACAATCGGAGGATTGTATTTCAGTTGGAACGATATTGACGAAGTACATGGTGATTTTCAAATGAAAAGGGTGCCATTGCTAAGCTCAGATATACAATTGGTTTCACCATCAATTGTTTTGGATTCCATCAAGAAAATACATCGAATTGACTCATTGGTATCGATACAATTGATTGACATTCTCGGAAAACCTGTTTATCAAGTCAGGTGTATATCTGCATTGCATGATATGCAAACGCATACTGATCATCATGATTTGATGAATCATCTGGCGGATGCACAAACAGGTCAATTGCGCTCTCCTTTGTCAGAACAAGAAGCAGTAGCTGTTGCCAAACGACATTTTATAGATAATGCTGAAGTGGTTAAAATTGAGAAAGTAGATAGTATTCATGCTCATCATGAATATCGTTCTGGTGAATTGCCTGCCTATGCTATTAGCTTTGAGCATCCTTCAAAAACCACTGTTTATGTTGCAACAGAGTTAGGGACAGTCCAGAAATTCCGCAACGACAAATGGCGTGTATTTGATTTCTTATGGATGTTGCACACCATGGATTATGAGGGGCGTGATAATTTCGGAAATATTTTACTCAGAGCCTTTTCTGTATTTGGATTGATAACTGTGCTATCTGGATTCTTGCTTTATTTCATATCATCTAAACGTTTCAAAGGAAAAGCAAATTAGTGTGCTGCCAGCTCTCTTAATGTTTGTAAAATGATGTCCATGGTTTGCGGACCAATACTCATACCTGTAAGGTACTCACTATGAGGAATTTTATTTTCAGGCTTAAAGAAACTGGGCTTTAGAATGTAGCCGAGCGCATCTTGCGATAAGCCCATAACAAATTTGGCGCCTTTGTTTTTCATTAAGTCTTTTGATGCTAAGCCCAGTGCAGGGACTGTCTCACCAGGATGAGTTGCAAACGAGCAATCTCCAATTGAAAAATAGGCAATTTCCGAAGTAACTGTCGTGCCAAATTCACGTTTGATTACCCCTGCTTTAGAAAGCATTTTAAAGGTTTGATTTTCGACTGGAAACTCAACAGTCTTTGACTCAAAAGAAATGGAGTTAGAATTATTTTTATTTGGTTTTTTTAATAGTCCAAGTGTATACTTGGCAAGTAAACTACCATACTTATCAGCATTTTCAAATGACGAGGGTACATCTTCTGGTTGAACCCATCCACCTATAGCTCCTTGTAAAAACAGGTTGACACCCCCATGTTGTTTATCCATGGTTTTATAGTATCCCCAGAGATAATCTGCACTGGCAGATGTAGTGGCATCGTCCATTATGGTGGGATGACAAGCAAAGTTGGTGAGTGTTGCTATATTTTTTCCAGCTTTATCTTTCAGTTGTAAAACACTGACAGATCTGTCAATTTCAGTTGGTTCTGAAATGTTTTTAACCCAATCTTCTCCAAAATTTCCGTTGGTATAGAATAGATCGACTGACTTTTTTGAAAAATAAGCTTCTTGAATGGCTTGCACTGCTTGGTTGACAATCTTCTGGAGATGCTGTTCATTGACTCCTGTATGTGCAAAATCCTTTCCCCAAATACCAACAACATCCGGACCCGCATGGGTATGGGTAGAAGTCATAACAATATGATTGGAATTTATTGCAGGTACTTTGGATTTTAATTGCTGTCTTATTTCAATAAGTTGTGGATATAATAGTCCAATGCAATCGAATGTCAGTAAGATAATTTCATCTTTACCATTGCTTACATATACAGCTTTGGCGTATAGTGAATCATGGACATCTATGAATGGTCGGTTTGGTTTTCCGCCCGCAAGAAAGAGTGAATCTTTATCTGGGTTGATTGATTTTTGAGCTGCACCTGCCAAGAATGATTGCGCTTGAAGAAATATGCTGTTTAGCGCCAATATGAGTACTATCAAAATGAGTTTTTTCATCTCACCTACTTTCTTTAAAAATATTGAATAAAATCCGTTCGAAATCCTCTCTCATGAATTAACTTTAAAAGGAACAAGTTTTGCCATATGCATAAATCATCTTCAAAAAGTCGAAGGTCCTTCCTTCGCAACAGCGCAGCCATTGCTGCGGGTTTTTTTATAGTACCTCGCCACGTATTGGGTAAAGGGTATATACCACCCAGTGATCAGTTAACCAAAGGAATAATTGGTGTTGGGGGAATGGGTCGTGGTCACATCCCATATGCAGGAACTAGGGTTGTTGCCATTTGCGATGTAGAAAAAAAGCATCTTGCTGAAGCCGAAAAGATGATTGGTGGTGGTGTAAAAACCTTTCATGATCACAGAGCGTTAATTGCTTTGCCTGAAGTAGATATTGTGCATATTGCGACGCCTCCACATTGGCATGGCATCATGGCAATAGAAGCAGCACAAGCAGGTAAAGATATCTGGTGTGAAAAGCCAATGACAAGAACAATAGGAGAGGGAAAGCGGGTAGTGGAAGCTGTAAAACAGTATGGGCGAATGTTTCGTTTAAATACCTGGTTCAGGTTTGAGGATAATTTTTATGGGATGAAAACCAAAGTTAAGCCCATCAAAAAGTTGGTAGATTCTGGATTACTGGGTTGGCCACTTACAGTAACAGTGAGCAAGCATACTGGTTTCGACTGGAAATTTTATTGGGTTGGAAAAACACAACTCGAAGCACAGCCGGTTCCTGAAACCTTGGATTACGATAGGTGGCTGGGACCTGCTCCATATAAGCCTTACAATGCACATAGGGTGCATGGTACATTCAGAGGATATTGGGATTATGATGGTGGTGGATTAGGCGATATGGGTCAACATTATTTAGACCCCATTCAATATTTCCTGGGGAAAGATGATACCAGTCCTGTTTCAGTGGAAGTTGATGCTGAACAACAACACCCTGATGCTTGTGGTACCTTCAGAAAGATTGTATACACTTATGCCGATGGATGTAAAATTGTATTGGATGGGGAAGCAAAAGATCCAAATGTGCCTTACATAGAAGGGCCTAATGGCAAAGTATTCAATGGATTCAAATCAACCATACCCAATTTAGAAGACAAGATTGCAATGATGCCGGATCCTGAGCCACAAGTGACAGATTTCTTGGAGTCTGTACGTTATAGGAAAACATTCGCATTGAATGAATCAAATGGCCATCGTTCCTGTACCATTATCAATATGGGAAAAATTGCTTTGCAATTGGGAAGGAGTCTAAAGTTTGATCCAGTAGCACAAGTGTTTATTGGTGATGATGAAGCGAACCGACTTGTTTATCCAGCTATGCGTGCTCCTTGGAATATTTGATTAAAATAGAAAACATGACAAAGAAGTTTAACCTCTATATTCTAATTACATGCCTGTTGTTTAGTGCTCAAGCACAACAACAAACATCAGAACAGTTAACTGCATTATTTCCTTATCAACAATCGGCATCTGTTCAATCTTCCTTACTTAAAATGGATTCATGGTCATCAAAGGAGTGGAGGAATTTATTCAAGATGCTGGATGATGATTCTCTTAAATTAAAAGCGACTTACACTGTCGATGCATATGTTCATTATGCCAATAGCAATGCAGTACTTGTACCTGCAACTACTCAACAAGTTGTAAACGGACTCAAGCAGGTAAAGTCATTTTATGCAAAGAATTATCTGATTCCAATGCTAGGGGCCTTAGGATCGGAAATTGGAATCGCTCCTTTAAGTAAATACCTCAAAGATCCTGTTTTTGTTGGACCAGCTGCAAGGGCTTTAGCTGCTATTGGTTCAGATAATGCAAAGGCAGCTTTATCAAGTGCTTTATTAAAAGCGGAAGAGCCTCAGAAAATGCATATCAATGCTGCATTAGCTCATATGCAATTTAAACTTCCAGAGATGAAGAGTGAGGATAAGAAAGGAAGAATTGGTTTGGTGAATTTTCAAGATCCTAGGTATTTGGCTAAGGTCCAGGAACAGATGGAACAAGCAAAAGATCCAGTCACAAAAAGAAATATTTTGTCACAGCTAGAAAAAGTAACCAGTGTTGCCGCCTTAATGGAAACTGCAAAATACCTGGATGATCCTGTCTTAAAAAAGCAAGCAGCTTCCATAATGGCACGTATGGCTTTGCGTGACAATTCACTTAGGGGAAGGGGACCCAGAGCAGTTTTGGAAAAAGCGTTACCGCTCATTGGGGGCACAGACAGTATTAGTTTAAATAAGCTTTTAAAAAATTATCTCAGAGCAATGCCTTACGATGAGGTAATCACTGCAGTTGGCATGTCGGATGAGGAGAGAAAGCTAGGCTTTGAAGCACTATTTAATGGGACAAATTTAGATAAATGGATAGGCAATAAGAAAGGATATGCCTTAGAAGACAGTGTTATTGTTACGCATCCAGAATTGGGTGGTGGAAACATTTATACTGCTGAAGAGTATAGC
>JBKCGF010000009.1:0-1060 GCA_046303455.1 Chitinophagaceae bacterium
ATAAAAGGGCCAAGGCCTGCAGCTTTGGCGCCGGGCACTCCTTTCTTGTCAGGAATAAGTGTATCTGCGATTTCGGCAATCAACGATTCCTGTGATGCTATTGATTTGGGTTCATTTTCACCTTCCAAAACCCCATTCAACATTTCGCAAGCTCCAAAGCCTGAAAAAGTTATTGCTCCTCCCAATAAATAGGTGGCCCTTCTAACTGCTTCTCTTCTGTTCATCTATTTTATTTATCTAATTGTTTAATTGTTATTTTCTTAGCATTTACCGTTAATAAGGCCCTGTTAAAAGGAGAAGATAGGTAAAACAAGGGCAGATTGAAAATACAAAAAACCCGTCATTTCGTTGACGGGTTTTTTTATTTAAACTAAACAAAGATTAGAAGTCGGTTATCTGGTCTTCTATTCTATTAATGTCTTCTCCAAGATTTCTTCCGTACTTCCTGTTGAAAACATAGAATAAGGTGATGTTCCATTGGAATCTGTCGCCGCCAGTTATATTTGTTTTTATGTTCTTGTTGATAGTCGACTGCAACAAGAAGGGAACATCTTTTTTAGATAGACTCATTGTATGGGTATAGAAAATACCATCCTCTTTATCAAGTTTCAGGTAATACACCTGTGGAGTGAATTGCAATGAAGTCCCTCCCCCTAATTTAATGTTAGAAAATGTAGTGTTGAAGGTTAAAAAATGCGAGCTTTTTATCGCATCGTTTTGCAAACCAAAGCCCTTGAGATAATACATCCCTACACGAAAATTTTTTGATACTTGATAACCTGGATTAATTTCAGCTGCAATGAATCTTCTGGCTTGGGTGATTTCAGACAATCGCCCATTACTCGGATCAATAATCTTTCTGGTCTGAAAATTAAAGGCAGGATGCGCTCCTACTCCTAAATTGAATTTCTTACCCTCTACAACCTTGTACCTGAACCAAAATACCATACCACCTTTCCTTCCATCTAAGGTCAATCGGATGTCTGGATCGAAGCTGAATTTGTTTTTAGAAACCGATAGCAAAAAATTATAGGCTGGAGCGTTTAAAGCGAAGGTTGGA
>JBKCGF010000010.1:0-1255 GCA_046303455.1 Chitinophagaceae bacterium
CAGAAAACAGTAACAAGCAAAGGTGGAACCATGCGTTTGGGAGCATATCCTTGTAAGATTGAGCCTGGAACCTTGGCACACAAGATTTATGGATCTGAAATGATCTCAGAACGTCATAGACATCGCTGGGAGTTCAACAACAAATACCTGGAAGCTATGCAAGCAGCAGGATTAAAGGCAAGTGGTATCAATCCTGAGACCAATCTTGTTGAGATTGTCGAAATTCCCACTCATCCATTTTTCATAGGCGTTCAATACCATCCCGAATTAAAGAGTACTGTGGAGAATCCTCATCCTGTTTTTGTTCATTTTGTTAAAGCCGCATTGGACTATAAAAACAGCAGGGTGAGTGGAGATAAATCACTTGCTCCAGAATTGGTTTAATGGATGGTATACTTTCCTCTTAATCAACAGACTTCATAGGTAATACTTACCTTTAACGCTCAATTGCATCAATCATGAAATTTGAAAAGAATTCGGTAATCGGTTTTGTTTTGCTGGCTGGTTTATTTATGGGTTATTTTTATTTTACCCGTGTGGGACAACTGGAATTGGAAGCCAAGCAAAAGCAGATCAGAGATTCTCTTGCAGCGCTGCAACCAATTATAAATGATACTGCTGTTGCAGCTGTTGGTGGTGAAACTGCTGTAGTGCTTCCACAAGGCACTCCGGGTTCTTTTGTGCAAGAGGGAAAAATCCAAGAAGAATTAACTGTTCTGGAAAATGAGTTGGTCCGTATTTCTTTCTCTAATAAAGGGGCAAGACCAGTTGCAGTTGAGCTTAAAAATTATGTTTCTGAAGATAGTCAGCAAGTAAAATTGATCTCAGGCAACTTCAATCAATTTTCTTATTTGGTAAATACAGGAGTTAATCAAACTACATCTACTGAAGATTTATATTTCAGTCCATCTGAAGTAGTAAAAAACCCTGCAGGTGAAATGTCTCTTGTCTATTCATTAAAAGATTCGACCGGCAGAATGCTCGAGCATCGCTATATGTTGAAAGCCAATGAGTACATGTTTGGTTTAAATATTGTTAGTGAAGGAGCAGATAAATTATTCACCAACAATACGGTAAACTTCTTGTGGCAGCTGCAAGCTGATCAACAGGAACTGGATATCCAGACGGAGAAGAGAGAAACACAATTGGGACTTTATGGTGCTGATGGGTTTGACTATTTTACCATGAGTGACGGCTTGAATGAGCAATGGGATGAAGGTGTGAAATGGTTGGGTGTAAAGCAAAAGTTTTTTAA
>JBKCGF010000011.1:0-1467 GCA_046303455.1 Chitinophagaceae bacterium
ACACCATTGATTTGCTGTTCCAATGGAGTTGCTACGGCCTGTTCCATGTTAACCGCATTGGCGCCATTGTATAAGGCAGTCACCTGGACCATAGGTGGCGTTATCTCTGGATATTTTGAAACGGGGATGCCCAGCATGGTCAATCCTCCCAGAATCACAATCAAAATAGAAATGACGATGGCAAAGATGGGCCTTCTAATAAAAAACTCACTCATGCAGAAATTTTATGGATGTAATTACTTAATATCAGTTGAATCAGCATTCCAGGATAGTTGCTTGGAACGCACTTGCATTGATGGTTTTAACATCATACTACCTACTATAGCCACCTTTTCTCCTGGCTTTAAACCGTCCTTCACAACCCAGTTGCTGCCAACACGTTGTCCAACTTCGACCAACCTCGGTTGAATTTTGCTGCTATCGTCGACTATAAATACCTGATACTTGCTTTGGAGCTGATTGATGGTTTGTTGTGGTACAACAATTGCATCCGGATAAAGATCTTTTTGTATGCGGACTTTCACAAATTGTCCGGGTCTCAACAATTGATTTGAATTGGGAAACAAAGCCTGCACCAACAATGACCCTGTAGTTGGATCAATTTGTCGGTTAGTAAAATTGATTGATCCAGTTTGCTCATATTCGGTACCATCACTTAACAAAAGTGTGATTGGCAACTGATTTGTAACCATAAATTTTCCTGTCCCTTTACTTCTTCTTGCATACTCCAAATATTCATCTTCACTGATGGTAAACCTCACCCTGATTTGATCCACAGCTGAAACCATATTCAAAGGCTCACCCAAGTTCAGCTTTCCAACATGATCACCTACCTGCAATTTGCTGATGCCAATAATACCACTGATGGGAGACTCAATTGTTGCATCGCCTAAATCAATTTTTGTATTTTTTAGGGCCGCAAAAGCAATTTCCACTTCACTTTTGGCAGCTTCATAAGCAGCTTTGGCAGCATCTAATTCACGCTGACTCAATGCCTTCATAGTCGCCAATGGCTCAACACGATCAAGATCTGCTTTTGCCTTCACCATCATGGTAGTCGCCTGTGCATGTCTCGCTTCGGCCAATTCAACCTTATTTCTTAAGGTCTGGTCGTCTAATGTATACAACAATTGCCCCTTGGTAACAAAGTTTCCCTCGGTAAAATGAATACCGACAATCGTTCCATCCACTTGAGGCTGTATAGCAACATCTGCCTTGCCATAGGTTTCCCCTACATATTCGCCATAAACAGGCACTGATTTCTGAATGACTGTAACAGTCATTACTTCAGGAGCCACTTGTTCCTTCTGTTGCTTTTGCTCTTCACAAGAAAGTAGATGTAGGGTAATAAATGCAAGAGCAGAAAGTCCCTTGTTGGTTGCTATCATGAGAGTCCTTTTGGTTGTAAATATTCTTAAAGAATGAAGATAATCTAATCGCAATAAATTCCCATAACTTAGTTAGTGA
>JBKCGF010000012.1:0-1189 GCA_046303455.1 Chitinophagaceae bacterium
TCCCATCTACCAGACTTCAACCTATGTACAAGAAGCCCCAGGTGTACACAAGGGATTTGAATATGCGAGATCACAAAATCCCACACGTCAGGCTTTGGAAGAGGCTCTTGCGGTGATTGAAGAAGGAAATTTCGGATTGGCATTTGGAAGTGGGGTGGCCGCGACAGACGCAGTGATGAAATTATTAAAGCCAGGGGATGAAGTGATTGCTGCAAATGATATGTATGGCGGTACTTATCGTTTGTTTAGCAAGATCTATGAAAAGTTTGGTATCATATTTCATTATGTTGACATGAGCAGCATGTCAAACATCAGCTCTAAAATAAACGCAAATACAAAATTGATTTGGGCTGAAACTCCTACCAACCCGTTGATGAATATTGCCGACATCAAAGCAATAGCAACATTGGCTAAAGAACATAAGTTATTGTTGTGCGTCGACAATACATTTGCTTCACCTGCGCTTCAAAATCCTCTTACACTGGGTGCGGATATTGTGATGCATTCAGCAACAAAATACTTAAGCGGACACAGTGATGTTATACAAGGTGCTTTAGTAATTAATGATAAGGCATTGAGAGATGAATTGTATTTCATCCAAAAAAGTTGCGGTGCGGTACCCGGACCAATGGATTGTTTTTTGGTGCTGAGAGGAATTAAAACCTTGGGCATCAGAATGGAAAGACATTCACAGAATGGAGAAAAAATTGCATACTACCTGAAAGCACACCCAGCGGTGAAGAAGGTCTACTGGCCTGGGTTTGAAGATCATCCTGGACATGCCATTGCAAAAGCACAAATGAAAAGTTTCGGTGGTATGATCAGTTTCGAATTGAAAAACGAAACCATGGAAGCAGCAAGAAAACTCTTATCAAGTACCCATCTTTTCTCTTTAGCGGAAAGTCTAGGTGGCGTTGAATCTCTAATCAATCATCCAGCCAGCATGACCCATGCTTCCATTCCAAGAGAAGAAAGAATCAAGAATGGTTTATCAGATACCTTGATTCGCTTGTCTGTCGGTATTGAAGATGCAGATGATTTGATTGCAGATCTGGAACATGCTATTCAAGCTGCAATCAACTTTTAACCAAAACTAGATGGGCAAAATAACCAATGGGTTAAAAGAACTGTTGGACCATCAACTGAAGCTGCACAACCAAAAAGGCTTCATTGAAAAAGATCCTATTTC
>JBKCGF010000013.1:0-5193 GCA_046303455.1 Chitinophagaceae bacterium
AATCAAAACACAAACAGGCAACTTTCAAACGTATATCGATAACTACAAACAATCGATTCGTAACCTTGCTGCATGTGGGGTGAATATTGTGACTTATAATTTTATGCCAGTTCTTGATTGGACCAGAACTGATTTGAGTTATACGGTTGAAGATGGCAGTAAAGCACTTCGTTTTGAAAAAGCTGCATTCATCGCTTTTGATCTATTTATGCTCCAGCGTAAAAACGCTGAAGCAGATTATTCTGCAGAAGAAATAGCGAGAGCTAAAGAAAGATTTGCGGGTATGAATGATGAGGAGAAAAATTTGCTGCAACGCAATATCATTGCGGGTTTACCAGGCAGTGAAGAAAGTTTCACCTTGCAAAATTTTCAAGAAGCTTTGAATGCTTATGAGGGTATAAATGCTGAAAAATTGCAGCAACACCTCATCTATTTTCTACAACAGATAATGCCTATCGCTGATGAATCCGGTGTTAAAATGAGTATACATCCTGATGATCCTCCGTATGCTATATTGGGACTCCCTCGTGTGGTAAGTACGGCCAAACAGCTGCAAGCATTGTTTGATGCGGTTCCTTCATTGAACAACGGACTTTGTTTCTGCACTGGATCTTTTGGTGTAAGAGCAGATAACAACCTTGTTGATATGATCAAGCAGTTTGGAGAGCGGATACATTTTCTTCATTTGAGAAATACAAAAAGAAACGAGTATGGTGATTTCTTTGAGGATAATCATTTGGAAGGCGATGCTGATATGTATGCAGTAGTGAAAGCAATTGTGGAGGTGATGCAGCAAACCAAAACTTGTATTCCGATGAGACCCGACCATGGTCACCAAATGTTGGATGATCTTAAGAAGAAGACTAACCCTGGCTACTCTGCCATTGGCAGGTTAAGGGGATTGGCAGAACTCCGTGGATTAGAAATGGGTATAAACAGGGCTTTTTGATTTATCTTACAGATAGCAATGAAACAGTTTCTCGACGATAATTTTCTCTTGACCACCGAGACTTCGGAAATTCTTTATCATACCTATGCGAAAGACTTACCGATCATAGATTATCATAATCATTTATCTCCAGAGGCAATTGCAAACAACACCCAGTTTGACAACATTACACAGGCATGGTTGAATGGTGATCATTACAAGTGGAGGGCTATGCGTGCAAATGGTGTGTATGAAGGATTTATCACTGGAAATAAATCAGATCGTGAAAAGTTTGATCAATGGGCGGCGACTGTCCCCTATACAATGCGTAATCCTCTTTATCATTGGACGCATCTAGAGTTAAAAAGATATTTTGATATCCATGATCAATTGAGTGCCCAAACATCAGGTAAAATATACGAGCAGGCCAATCGACTGTTACAAACAGACGACTACCGTGTGAGAGGTTTGCTGAAAAAAATGAAAGTCGAATTGGTTTGTACTACAGATGATCCAATTGATAGCCTGGAGCATCATCAAGTAATTCGTGAAGAAAATATTGGAATACAAGTCCTACCTGCTTTTCGTCCCGATAAAGCCATGCAAGTAGATGATGCAGTAAGTTTTAATGCATACCTGAATCAATTAGAAGCTGCTGCTAATATGAGCATCAGTTCATATCAGGATTATTTATCCGCTTTAAAAAACCGACACGATTATTTTGTGTCGAATAATTGTTCAGTGAGTGACCATGGGTTAGAAACTATATATGCTGAAGATTATACAGAAGCAGAAGTAAAACTGATCTTCGATAAAATCAGAAAGGGTAATCAGTTAACTGCAGAAGAGATCAATGTTTTTAAATCTGCGATGCTTGTTCAATTTGCTGAATGGGATTATGAGAAAGGATTTGTCCAACAATACCATCTTGGCGCACTGCGAAACAACAACAGCAGAAAAATGAAGGAGTTGGGTACAGATACTGGATGGGACAGCATTGGAGATTTTGTTCAGGCAAAGGCATTGTCGAAGTTTTTAAATCGATTAGATGCCAACAACACATTGACCAAGACTATTCTATATAATTTAAATCCGGCTGATAATGAAGTGTTCGCGACCATGATTGGCAATTTCAATGATGGATCGATGGCGGGTAAAATACAATGGGGAAGCGGATGGTGGTTCATGGACCAGAAGGAGGGTATGATCAATCAGTTGAATACCTTGAGTAATATGGGCTTGCTATCTAAGTTTGTGGGTATGCTAACCGACAGCAGAAGTTTTCTTTCTTTTCCTCGTCATGAATATTTCAGAAGAATACTTTGTGATTTGTTTGGAAAGGATATTGAAAACGGTGAACTGCCTAATGATATTAAATGGACAGGAAAACTGGTGCAGGATATCTGTTATAACAATACCAAGAATTATTTTTCATTTTGAATACATCCATAAACAAAAAAGTTTGTTGCTTTGGTGAACTCTTATTGCGTTTATCGCCAGAATTGAATGGTAAATGGATCAATGATGCATCTATTCCATTTTATATTGGCGGTGCAGAGTTGAATGTGGCGACTGCTCTTGCAAAATGGGATATCCCTGTAAAATATTGCACAGCAATTCCTGATAACTATCTCACTACAGAAATTTTAAATGAGCTGTCTCAGAAAAATATTGATGTATCAACTGTGTTGTTGGGTGGAGAAAGATTAGGAATGTATTTTCTTCCTCAAGGAGTCGATCTTAAAAATGCTGGTGTTATTTATGATAGAGCCAACTCATCTTTTTGGAATCTAAAACCTGGAATGATTGATTGGGATAATGTGCTGGCCGATTGTAATTGGTTGCATTTGAGCGCAGTGGGTCCTGCTTTAAACTCTGACACTGCTGCAGTATGTGCAGAGGCTATAAATGAAGCACGTCAAAATAACATGGTAGTTTCAATCGATTTAAATTATCGATCTAAGTTGTGGCAATATGGAACACCGCCACCAGCAATAATGATTCCCATGTTAGAACAATGCGATGTTGTGATGGGCAATATTTGGTCGGCTCAACATCTATTAGAAATTGATTCACCAATTCAAGAGAGTGCAGGCTTGACAAACGAAGAGTTAATTGCTGCTGCTGAAGTCAGCATGCAATTGCTTCAAGAAAGATTTCCTCGTGCAAAGCACATTGCCTATACCTTTAGGTTAGAAGAAGAATATTTTGGAGTGTTGTATCATGAAGGTATTACGACTTCCTCCTCGTCTTATCCCTTACAGGATGTTGTAGATAAAGTTGGAAGTGGAGATTGTTTCATGGCTGCATTGATATACGGTATAAAAAATAATTCCTCATCAGTAGATATCGTCAATAGAGCTGCAATAGCGGCAGTCGGCAAGATGAAAGAAAAAGGCGATGCAACCCAACAACGCATGATTGACATCGAACAAAAAACCAAAAGCTTATGAGTAGTTCAGTAGCTACATTAGAAATATTAAAAACACAACGCATATTGCCTTTGTTTTATCATGCAGACGCCACAGTATGTTCAGGTGTTGTGAAAGCATTGTATGATGGTGGTGTACGCATGGTAGAGTTTACCAATCGTGGAGATCAGGCATTAGCGCGATTTACTGAGTTGCGAGCAATGTGCGAGCAATCTCTACCAGGGATGAATTTGGCTGTAGGCACTATATCGACAAAAACTGATGCAGAAAATTTTATCAAGGCTGGTGCGAAGGTGTTGATCAGTCCCTTTTGGGATGATGATGTTTTTGCTGTTGCAAAGTCTGCTGAAGTTTTATGGATACCTGGTTGTATGACACCGACAGAAATTCATCGTGCTGTCGATGCAGGATTAAATATCATCAAACTATTTCCTGGAAATGTAATGGGGACTGGATTTGTAGAAGCAGTGCGACCAATATTTCCTGGAATACATTTTGTAGTAACAGGAGGAGTTGATGCTACAGCCGCAAGTGTAAATACCTGGATCAAGTCGGGCGTAGTGGCAACGGGATTAGGCAGTAAGTTAATTACGACGGATGTGATGAGCAATCATCGTTTTGATGATTTGCAACAAAAAGTGTCAGCCTTACTCAAAGAGCTTCAACCCTAGTATAGATTTCAATTCATTAAATGAAGAAACCAACAGGTAATTACAGATGGACCATTTGCGCGTTGTTGTTTTTCGCAACAACCATTAATTATCTTGATCGACAAGTATTGAGTTTGTTGAAACCAACTTTGGAAGAAGAGTTTGGATGGAGCAATACTGATTATGCCAATATTGCTTCGGTATTTCAATTTGTCTATGCCATTTCTATGTTGTTTGCTGGCCGCTTTGTTGATAGGCTTGGCACAAAGAAGGGCTATGCTTGGGCGATTGTTATTTGGTCGCTTGCTGCCATGATGCATGCTTATGCGATTCCTGTTGGAGAGACCATCACGACTGCCCTCGGATTGATTGGTGTGACAGTCTTGCCTGTCAGTGTAATAGGCTTCATGGTATCGCGAGCTGTATTGGGTTTTGGTGAAGCTGGAAATTTCCCTGCTGCGATAAAAGCGACTGCTGAGTATTTTCCAAAGAAAGAACGTTCATTTGCGACAGGTATTTTTAATTCAGGAACAAATGTTGGTGCAATTCTGGCGCCATTGACCGTTCCTTGGATTACAGCAAAATGGGGATGGGAAGCAGCTTTTCTTTTAATTGGTGGAATCGGATTTTTCTGGTTGATCTTTTGGTTTTTATATTATGAAAAACCATCCCTGCAAAAAAGACTCTCTGCTGAGGAGTTAGCCTATATCAATGCAGATGATGAAGTGAAAGTAGTGCAGCAGGAAGAAAAAGTGAATTGGTTTCGTTTATTGGCTTATAAGCAAACATGGACTTTTGCTATTGGTAAATTTTTAACCGATGGCGTATGGTGGTTTTTTCTTTTTTGGTTACCTGCTTATTTGAAAGATGAGTATGGAATGGTGGGAACTGAAATTGCGTTGCCATTAACTGTATTGTACAGCATGACGATGTTTGGCAGTATTGGTGGAGGATATTTTCCTATGTATTTCATCAACAAAGGAAATTCACCTTATATCGGAAGGATGAAAGCGATGCTGTTGATTGCATTCTTTCCATTGGGCGTTTTGGCTGCTCAACCTTTAGGCAGTATTAGTTTTTGGATGCCTGTCTTGTTGATTGGTATTGGTGCTTCTGCACATCAGGCCTGGAGCGCCAATTTGTATACAACAGTCAGTGATATGTTTCCAAAGAAGGCAGTCGC
>JBKCGF010000014.1:0-1070 GCA_046303455.1 Chitinophagaceae bacterium
CACCAATCTGGAAAGCAATTGATTTTGAGTTCAGACAAGCCACCAAAAGACTTGGAAGGACTACAAGAGCGTTTGTTGAGCAGGTTCAGATGGGGTCTCAGTGCAGATTTGCAGGTGCCTGACTATGAAACTAGAATTGAAATTCTGGAGAAGAAAATGAAGAACAATGGACTTGACCTGCCTAAGGATGTGGTGAAGTACATAGCTTATAATATTCAGAACAATGTGAGGGAGTTGGAAGGTGCATTGATTTCATTGTTGGCACAGTCTTCTTTGAACAAGAGAGAAATCGATCTTGATTTGGCTAAGAAGGTATTGCGCAACTTCATCAAGACTTCTTCTAAAGAGATCACTATTGATACCATTCAAAAGATGGTTTGTGAGTTCTTTGATTTACCATACGACAGGTTGTTGCAGAAGACAAGAAAGCGTGAGATTGTGCAAGCCCGTCAGATCACAATGTATTTGGCTAAAATCTTCACCAAAAACTCCCTCAAGACCATTGGAGAGCATTTT
This sequence comes from Chitinophagaceae bacterium, assembly GCA_046303455.1. GTDB lineage: Bacteria > Bacteroidota > Bacteroidia > Chitinophagales > Chitinophagaceae > Pollutibacter. Next base: position 517 of record JBKCGF010000014.1, read on the forward strand.
GGAGGAAGAGATCATACCACAGTAATTCACTCTTGTCAGACTGTTAAAGACCTGATGGATACGGACAATATGTTCCGTGAGAGTGTAATGGAGCTTCAGCAGAAGGTGCAGTTGGCTGCCATGTAACCTTATTCAACAATAGTTGCATAAATCTTTTGGGGATTGCAGGTTCTTTAGTAATTTTGCCCTCCCTGAAACAATAGGTTTCAGACGGTGGGGTGGATGAGTGGCTGAAATCAGTAGTTTGCTAAACTGCCGTACGGGTAACTCTGTACCGCGGGTTCGAATCCCGCCCCCACCGCAGTTAAAGATAGTTCCGGGAAGTAGCGCAGGCCGGTAGCGCACCTGGTTTGGGACCAGGGGGTCGCAGGTTCGAATCCTGTCTTCCCGACAAAGAGCATCAAGCAATTGGTGCTCTTTTTTTATGCCTGAGACAATTTTTGAAGTTATTCAATGATCAACTTGTATTTACCAAGAAGTGTGTTGACTTGATGAATTGAATGCTTTGAGCCTTTTACCTTGTTTTTATCTAAATCTAGGGTATAGTTAAATGA
>JBKCGF010000015.1:0-9633 GCA_046303455.1 Chitinophagaceae bacterium
ACCACGTTTATAATTGAAAATATAGCTGTTCCAATCAGGATGATAGCCCTTCCTCATGTCTGCATATTCATAGGTGTGGGTTCCATCGAACATGAATAACCCATGACTATCATAAGGGAAATGTGATGGCACCCAATCAAGAATAACACCAATACCAGCTTTGTGAAATTCATCTACAAGAGCCATAAATTCTTCAGGATGGCCAAATCTTGAAGTGGGTGCAAAATATCCTGTTCCCTGATAGCCCCAGCTTCCGTCAAATGGATACTCCATTACAGGCATGATTTCCACATGTGTAAAACCCATTTCTTTTACATAAGGCACAAGTCTTTCTGCAATTTGCCAATATGAAAAATAAGATTCCTCATCAAAAGGATCTGGTCTCATCCAGCTTGCCAAATGCACTTCATATATAGAATAAGGAGATGACAAAGAATTGTGTTCCTCTCTGTTTTCTATCCATTTTGCATCTTTCCATTTATACTCAAAGTTCCAAGTTATAGATGCAGTAAGTGGTTTCTTTTCCCAGTAATTGGCATAGGGATCACCTTTTTGTATCAACTTTCCCTCAAAACCACGAATGGCATATTTATATATTTCACCACGTTTACATGAAGGAATAAAACCTTCCCAAACACCACTGTTATCCAAACGCACGAAAAGCATGTGTTCACTTTCCTTCCAATCATTAAAATTTCCAACAACGCTAACTTCTGTCGCGTTTGGTGCCCATACAGCGAAATATGTTCCTTCTGTCCCTAATACTGACATTTGTTTGTTACCAAAAAAATGGTAGGCATTATACAGTGTACCTTGTTGAAAATTATTGATTACTTCTTCGGTAAAAAGTGAATAGTTCCAAACTTTTTTACTGGCATCAATGAAATGAGTTTCCTCGTAAGGTTGATCAGAATTCTTGTTTTTATGTGGACTGGTTTTTAGCATTTATTTTTTAAGTTCAAACATCAAGAATCCCTGTGCAGGAATTTCCAAATCAACAGGAATTCTTTCACCCTTTTCAGTCATCACTTCAAGCATGGTATTGTAATCACCAATGGCTTCTTTAAATCGATCTGTCTTTATTGTGCTTTTCACCTTATTCGTATTGGCCACACACATGATTGTTTGGTCTCCAAGTTTTCTAAAATACACATACACTCCATTCTGAGGAATAAATTGCTTGAGAGATCCTTTTGCAAGGACGGCACTCGTTTTTCGATAGTTGGCTAATTTTTTGAAATAACTGAAAGCTTCGTTCTCTTTTGAGTTTAACCCAGTTACATTGAACTTGTTTACACTATCCGACTTCCATCCACCAGGGAAGTCTTTGCGCACAGCAGCATCATTAGGGTCTTTGTAGTTTTTCATTAACACTTCTGTACCATAATAAATTTGAGGAATACCTCTTAAGGTCATCAGTAAGCCTAATCCCATTTTATATTTTGACAAGTCCTCTCCAACCATTGAAAAGAACCTGTTCATATCATGGTTATCCAGAAATATACAATTGGTGTACGGATCCTTATATAGAAAATCCTGAGAAAGGGTCATGTACAATTTGGTAACTCCATCGGTCCAGCCAAAATTATCATTAAGCGCATTATACATGGCCGAGTTCAATGGGAAGTCTGTCACCCCTTTTATTTTATGCTTAAATGGAGCATCTAAATTGTTTTCAGTAAAGTAGGCACTTGAAGGAACTGTATTGGTCCATGCTTCACCAAAAACAGTGAGGTTAGGATATTCTCTCAACAATGCATGGTTGATATCATTAAGAAATTTCTCATCACAGTATTTATAGGTATCAACCCTCCATCCATCAATTCCAAATTCTTCAGTAGACCAAATATTATTTTGTATGACAAATTTTGCACAATATGGATTAGCAAGGTTAAGATCAGGAAGATGAGGAACAAACCATCCACCTATCATAATTTTCTTTTCTTCACTTGAAGCATAGGGATCCATAAAGAGTTCTTCCCTATGATTTGCCCCTGTGTATGTTGGCCACTGATTCAGCCAGTCATTCATTGGAAGATCAAGTACTGTGTGATGGTGAGAACCAACATGGTTATAAACAGCATCCTGTATAATTTTCAAGCCTTTGCTATGTGCCTCATCTACTAAATTTTTATAAGCCTGATTACCTCCCAATCTTTTGTCTACCTGATAATGATCTGTGATCCAATAACCATGATAACCACTCATCCACCAATTGCCTTCTTGCATTTTAGGCATATTGTTTTCTAATACAGGTGTCATCCATATAGAAGTAACACCTAAATCTTTTAAATAATCCAGCTTTTCTGTCACGCCCTTTAGATCACCTCCGTGGCGACTATAAGGGTCGTTTCGATCCGCAACTTTATCCTTTAAATCATCAAACTGATCATTTGAGAGGTCGCCATTTACAAAGCGATCAGGCATAATCAAATAAATAAGATCATTTGACCTCACCCCTTGTTGCGCAATATTTTTTTCAACTTTATTTCTTGATTTTAATTCATATGTAAAGGTTGTTCCATCATCTAATACAAAATCAAATTTTCCAGCTTTTACTGTAGGCAACAACAACAAGTCTACAAATAAGTAATGCTTGTTTTCAGGTTGATGGACTTTGGTAACAACGACCCCAGGATATTTAACTTTTACAGATTTCGATAAATCAACTGTTGAATGCAACATGACTTGCAAACTGTTGTGTTTCATTCCTGTCCACCAATGTGATGGATATGCTTTTATTTGAGCAGTTAAAAAATTGGTTGAAATCCCAGTTATCAGAATTAAAACGAAAAGAAACTTTTTCATATAATAGAAATTCAATTATTTATTTATTCACCGAAGGATCGTAAACTTTTACAACACTGATAGCTGCAAGTACAAAAAACACACCAGCCATCAACAATGCATAAATAGGCTGACCACCATAAAGATATTTTACAATAGATCCACCTACAAAGCCATTAATGATTTGAGGCAGCGTGATAAAAAAATTAAAAATACCCATGTAAATACCCAACTTTCCAGCAGGTATTGATCCAGATAATAAAACATATGGCATAGCTAAAATAGAAGCCCATGCTAGTCCTACACCTATCATAGCGTAATTGAGCATCTCAGGATCTTTGATGAAATAAATTGAAATCAGTCCAATTCCTCCGGCTAGCAAAGAAACTGAGTGCGTCATCTTTTTACCAATCCACTTTGCAATAAACGGAAGACAAAGTGCATAAAACATGGAAACCAGACTATATACACCAAATGCTGAACTTACTTTATTGCCAGCTTCATTGTATTCAACAGAATTGGTATAATCTCCTGTTAAGCCATATATATGTGTTGCAACAGCATCTGTGGTAAATACCCACATGCTGAACAATGCAAACCAACTAAAAAACTGAACCAATCCCAATTGTTTCATGGTTTTGGGCATGTTCTTGAAATCAGTAAATATATCAAGCAAACTACCAGAAGATTTTTCAGGCTTTCCATGGTATTCCTGATACTCCTTAGGAGGATACTCTTTTGAGAAAAACAAGGTTACGAGGATGGCACACATAAAAACTGCCGCACCAATATAAAAAGAGTATCTGATGTTATCAGCAATACCATCAGGCCCAGCTTCCATACTGAAACCGTTTTCAGCAAGTAATTCAGGTAAAGCTGATCCAATCACTGCGCCTAGTCCAATTAAAAATGTTTGTACACTAAATCCAATAGTGCTTTGTGAAACAGACAAATTATCTGCAACCAGTGCTCTGAATGGTTCCATCGCAACATTGAAGGAAGCATCCATTATCATTACAATACCTGCACCAATCCATAAAGCTGGGAGCAAGAACGTAAAATGTCCAGAGTTAGGTAAAAAAATCAAAGCTATACTTGATAAAAGAGCACCGATTAAAAAATAGGGTTTTCTTCTTCCTACTCTATTCCAGGTTTTATCACTATAGTGACCAATGATGGGTTGTACAATCATGCCCACCAAAGGCGCAACAATCCAAAACAATGGAAGATGTTCAACATCAGCACCAAATGATCTTAGAATACGACTTGTATTTCCATTTTGTAATGCAAACCCAAATTGTATTCCCAGAAATCCAAAACTCATCAGAAAAATCTGAGCAATACTTAAAAGAGGTTTAGGTTTTAAAGTACTTGAAGTAGCGTTTGCATTTGACATGAATAACTATTTGGTAAAGTGTAATATATACACAATCTTTCAAATAGAATGCTTTGACTTGTATTTTTTGAAGGAAGGTTTAAATCACAAATCCATCTGGGATTACAGCACCTTTTTTCACAACAACAATACCTTCTTTTATGGTGTATAAAGTATGATCAGCATTCTCAAGATGTTTTCCTCCATTGATGCGTACATCATTACCAATACGACAGTTCTTGTCTATAATGGCATTTTTAATATAGCATCTTTCCCCTATACCTAGCTTTGGCAAGCCATTACTGGTTGATGTATTCATTTCCTCAAGGGTTTCATAGAAATCTGTCCCCATGATATAGCAACTCACAACCGTTGTTCCATACCCAATTCTTGTGCGTATACCAATCACAGAATTCTCTACACGAGAGGCATGGATGATACATCCTTCAGCAACCAATGTTTTTTCAAGCGTAGTGCCACTGATTTTTGCCGGCGGCAGCATCCTTGCTCTTGTATAAATTGCTTTTGCGTTATCGAATAAATTGAATTCGGGTATATCCTGTGTAAGTGCCAGATTGGCTTCAAAGAATGAATGAATATTTCCAATGTCTGTCCAGTACCCTTCATATTGATAACTTAAAACATTGTATTTGCTAATGGAGTAAGGAATAATTTCTTTACCAAAATCAGTAGCATCCTTCACTTCTTCCTGCAACAAATCATACAATACTCTTCTTGAAAAAATGTAGATACCCATGCTGGCTAAATAATTACGCTTTTGTTTATGCATGGTTTCACCAGTATCACTTACCCATTGGTCAAGTACATCTTTCTTCGGTTTTTCAACAAAAGATTCAATAACATTTGAATCCCCCTTTTTCATGATGCCGAATTCAGTGGCTTCTTTGGCATTGACTGGAATAGTAGCAATCGAAATATCTGCTTTTCCATTGATATGATTATCTATCATTTCCTGGAAATCCATTTGGTACAACTGATCTCCAGACAAAATCAATACATGCGTGAAATCTTGTTGTGAGATATGACGTAGTGATTGTCTAACAGCATCTGCTGTACCCTGGAACCAAGCCGGATTATCAGGTGTTTGTTCAGCAGCAATAATGTCAACAAATGCAGAACTAAATGCACTAAAGTGATAGGTATTCTTTATGTGTTTGTTCAATGATGCTGAATTGAATTGTGTTAAAACATAAATCCTACCAATATTTGAATTCAAGCAGTTTGAAATTGGAATATCGACCAATCTATATTTTCCAGCAATAGGTACGGCAGGTTTACTCCTTGTGGAAGTCAATGGTGAAAGTCTTGTTCCAGCTCCACCGCCTAAAATGATTGCAATTACATTCTTATTCATATGCTGAGATTAGCAGTAAATTAATCAAAACTTTTGTAAAGGGAAAGATAATCATCCGCACTCTTGCCCCAACTGAAATCCAGGGACATGATCTTTTTCCTTATACTATTAAAAGTCGTTTTTTCTTTATACACCTCAGTTGCCCTGAAGATGGCATGGGTAATATCCCCCACGGCTGTGTGATTAAAAGCGATACCATAACCTCCAGGGTCTCCCATATCTACAACAGTATCCAGCAAGCCTCCAGTTCTTCTCACCAGAGGGATGGTGCCATAACGCATAGCATAGAGTTGATTTAGTCCACAAGGTTCAACACGTGAAGGCATTAGGAGGAAGTCCGCCCCCGCATACATCAAATGGCTTAGCGATTCATTATAACCTATAAATGTTGCGTAATCACCTTCTGAAAGCATTTGTAAGCCCGACAATTGAGATTCAGTTTCAGATTCACCACTACCCAGAATCAAAAAATTCATTTTTCTTCCTATATGGGTAAAGCTATCCTTGATTACCTCTGGTAAAAGGTCTGCACCTTTTTCCCCCACTAACCTTCCAATAAAAATAAAAAGAGGTTTTTCGATTGACAGACCAAATCGTTCGCAAAGCAATTTTTTGTTGTTCAATTTCCCAGTTTCCTGATTTGAATTCCCAAAATGATTTTCGATGTAATGATCATGTTCTGGATTCCAAACTTCATAATCAATCCCATTAAGAATACCGGAGCATTTCCCTTTTTCATATTCAAACAACGGCTCTAAACCATTACTCATGCTCTTAAGTTCCTGCATATAGGTATTGCTAACAGTTGTTACTTTCCAGCAACATTTAATAGCAGAAGCGAGTGGATTGATTTGACCATTCCATTCTAATAGCCCTCTTTTCCAGCTGTCCCAATGCGGCAGATAATGTGTCTTATCCCAACCAAAGGCACCTTGATACTGTGCATTGTGTATGGTTAGAATGGTTTTCACATACTGAAGTCTTCTGTAAGCATAGCAATGTTGCATCATAAAAGGAATCAGCCCTGCATGATGATCATGTACATGTACTATTTCTGGTAAGTCCGCCCAAGTATTAAGCCAATCAACCACTGCAATTTGAAAAGCACAGAACCTTTCTGTGTCATCACTATATCCATAAACTTTCTCGCGATCAAGGAGTCCATTGATGTCAAGTAAATACAATGGAAATCCCTGTGCCCCAGTTTTTTCTTTGATTACAGTATAATCAAAATTCCAATGTCCGAGATTTGCATTGGATTTATGTACCACTTCCCAATCATGAGAATAGAGATAAGGAGTTCTGTACATAGGCATAACCACTGCAGTTGGTTTCCCTTTCTCCGTTTGAAAGCGAGGCAATGATCCCACTACATCACCCAATCCTCCGGCTTTTGCCACAGGATAACATTCTGCACTTACATGTAAGATATCCATATCAAACCGATGTTTGTTTGAAATTAAGCATTTACCTGAAGCCGGTTGCTTAATAAAAAAGTTTTACAGATAAATAAATATAATTATTTTGAGGTTCTTAAAACAAACTTGCATATGAAACAACAAACAAACTGGTCCCAATTTGGCGTACTTATAACGGTATTCTTTTTCTGGGGCTTTGTGGCTGCTTCAAACAGTATATTTATTCCTTTTTGTAAGAAATTCTTTGAACTCGATCAGATACAATCACAATTGATTGGTTCAGCTTTTTACGGTGCCTATTTCTATGGATCATTACTCTTGTATTTGTTTTCTGTAGTAAGTGGTACGGATTTGCTCAACAAGATTGGCTATAAAAAGGGAATTGTATATGGTCTTTTGATTTCAGTTGTTGGAGCAATTGCGCTTGCTGTGATTAGTGGATCAGAGAATGCAAGCTTCGGTTTGGTACTTGTTGCATTCTTTATTATCGCCCTTGGATTTTCATTGCAACAGACTTCTGCACAACCTTTTGCTGTTGCATTGGGAAGTGAAGAAACAGGTACCCATCGTTTGAACATGGGAGGCAGTGTCAACTCATTTGGTACTTTACTAGGTCCGCTTGTAGTAAGTTTTTTACTTTTTGGGAGCATAACCAGCCAGAAAGAAGCCTCAATTGAAAATATCCAAACACTTTATTTCTTTTTAGCAGGACTCTTCATTTTAGCATCATTCATTTTTGCCTATGCTAAATTACCCAAAACGACTTCAGATGAAAAGTTGGAAAAGAGTCCGAAAGCAACAAATCTTTTGTTGCTGATTGGGATTGCATTTTTGCCAGTTCTATTTTCTGATTACATGAAAGACGTAACTGGCTTAAGCAAAAGCATCATCATATTTGCATCGCTTGCTATCATTTTGTTGCTGCTATTTATGGCTATGGGCATGGCAAAGAAAAACCCTGAGGGATGGGGAGCTATGGCCTATCCTCAACTGGTTTTAGGTATGATAGCCATTTTCATATATGTTGGTGTAGAAGTAACAATTGACAACAATTTTGGTGCTTTATTAAAGAAAAATGCTTTTGGAGGTTATGATGAGTCTCGCATCTCACACCTCATTTCATTGTATTGGGGTTCTATGATGATTGGTCGCTGGACGGGTGCAGTAAGCGTTTTCAATTTTAGTAAGAAAATAAAACGCATCATGGTGATAGTAGTCCCTTATGTTGCTTTCGGAGTTATTCTTTTGGTAAACCTCATCAAAGGAAATGATGTAAGTGAATTCCTTCCCTATCCTTTCTGTATTGCAATAGCAGTAATTGCCTTTTTATATGCAGAGGAGAAACCTGTTAAGTTATTGCTGACTGTTTCCATACTAGGTTGCGTGGCGATGGCTGTTGCATTAACCAATACAGGAATGATTGCCAATTTTGCAATCATCAGTTGTGGCATTTGTTGTTCAGTGATGTGGCCATGCATTTTCGCATTAGGTGTTAATGGAATCGGCAAATACCAAAGTCAGGGATCAGCTTTTTTAATCATGATGATCCTTGGAGGAGCCATTATTCCGCCTATGCAAGGTGCTGTAATTGATATGGAATCCAGCAATGATCCAAATGTTTACACTTTTACTCAATTGTCATACCTGGTTCCATTGTTATGCTTTGCTTATCTTGCATGGCATGCTATTCAAACCAGGTTGGTATTGAAAAAACAAGGACTTGATGTAGATGCACAGGTAGCTGCATCTCACTAAAAAATAAAAGAATGAGTGGACAAGAAAAGTTAGCCATTGGTATTGATATCGGTGGAACAGGTACTAAATATGGAATAGTTGACAGAGATGGGAATGTATTGTTCTCAGGTGAAATGTCAACAAGAAAACACAAAGAAATTGACGCGTTCATTGAAGAACTGCACTCACACTTACAGGTGCTAATCGACACTGCAGGTGGATTGGATCGGATGTTGGGAATTGGCGTTGGTGCCCCTAATGGAAATTTTTACAGCGGTACAATTGAATATGCCCCTAACCTTCCATGGAAAGGTATCATTCCACTGGCGCAGATGATGAGTGACAGGTTTAAATTGCCGGTGACCTTGACAAATGATGCAAATGCTGCAGCCATTGGTGAAATGATGTATGGTGCAGCAAAAGGAATGAAAGATTTTATCATGATAACCTTGGGCACTGGTGTTGGCAGTGGTATTGTTGCTAATGGACAGTTGATCTATGGTCATGATGGGTTTGCAGGTGAACTAGGACATACCATAGTCATTCCAGATGGCAGATTACATGAAGGAACTGGTAAAAAAGGTTCTCTTGAAAGCTATGCATCTGCAACTGGTGTGCGACTTACATCATTGGAATTATTGGAAAATAGCAATGAAGACAGTTTATTGAGAAGCGTAAATAAAGATGAACTCGATTCAAAAGCTGTTTATGATGCTGCAATAAAAGGCGACAAGTTGGCTTTAGGAATATTTGAATATACTGGTAAAATACTTGGCTTAGCGCTCGCCAATGCTGTTATGTTCAGCAGTCCAGAAGCCATTATTCTTTTTGGCGGATTAACCAAAGCTGGAGATCTGATCTTAAAACCAACAAGAAAGCATATGGAAGAGAATCTTATTCAGGTATTTCAGAACAAAGTGAAAATCCTGGTAAGTCACCTCAAA
>JBKCGF010000016.1:0-7539 GCA_046303455.1 Chitinophagaceae bacterium
GCTTTTGCTAAAATGACAGGGGCTATACAAATCGCTGCAACAGGACTTCCCATTGCATGCATTTCTTTGGCTAGTGAAATCGCTTTGGGGTCATCGAAAAAAACGCGGCTACCCATACCTCCTATATAAACGATTGTTGAGTAGTCTTTTAAATTGATTTGATCTAGCTGATAATTCGATATTGCTTTCCCACCTTTGCTACCGATGCATTCACCGGTAATGCTACTTGCAATTGTTGTGGAGATTCCTGATTTTTCTAATTCAGCTTGGGTGATAAACAATTCTTCATCTCGAAAGTCTTTAGGTGCAATGACAAATAACACTGGTTTCATCTTTTTTTGTTCTTGTCTCAAATTGCATGATTTGATTTGAGATATCCTCCTTCCAATCGATTTGTTCACAAGTTTGTTGCGGTTCGGTATTTATCAACTGCTTGTCTTATCTTGTTGTATACCTTAGCTACTATTTCGCAACATGAATACTGCCAACGCTGCCAAAGATGCTGTTTATAAGAAAATTGCATGGCGTTTAATGCCTGTCCTTTTTTTGGCCTACATTTTTGCATATCTGGATCGTGTGAATATTGGATTTGCAAAATTGGGCATGAAAGAAGAGGCATGGTTCAACGATGAAGTCTTTGCATTGGCATCTGGTATTTTCTTTATTGGGTATTTTTTATTTGAAGTTCCAGGTAATATCCTGATGCATAAAATTGGTGCCCGAATCTGGATTACAAGAATCATGCTTACCTGGGGAATTGTATCTGCACTCTGTGCAATTTCGAGTTCTGCCAAAATGTTTTACTGGATTCGTTTTTTGCTGGGAGTAGCTGAAGCTGGATTTTTTCCTGCAATTATTCTTTACCTCACTTATTGGTTTCCTAAAAAAAGACGTGCAGCAATGTTTGCTATGTTTATGGTGGCGGTAAATTTTGCAGGAATAATTGGATCTCCCATAAGTGGGTGGATCATGCAATCTACCAAGGAAATTGATCATCTAAAACCCTGGCAATGGCTTTTCTTAATTGAGGCTGTTCCAAGTATATTATTAGGGCTGTTTATCCCTTTTCTACTTACCAATCGTCCTGATCAAGCTAATTGGTTAACAGTGGAAGAGAAAAAAATTGTGCAACAAGATATGGAAGCAGATGTCGAGGATTTGAAAACCCAACAAGTAGGTAAAGGAGGATTCTTCGATGCATTTAAATCGGGCAAGGTGTGGCTATTTGCTTCCGCTTATTTCTGTATAGCAATAGGATTGTATGGTATTTCCTTTTGGTTGCCCCAAATCATCGAAAATAATATTACCAAAGATAAACTTGAAATTGGTTTTCTTGCTGCGATACCATGGTCTGCTGCCGCAATTGGTATGGTTTTGTTTGGGAGGAAGGCAGATCAAAGCGGAAATTATAGGCTGTATGTTGCTGTCGCTTGTTTTGTAAGCATGTTAGGTTTTATAGGAAGTGGATTGCATAATACAAATGCTGTTTTTGTATTGATTATGATTTCAATTGCTGCAATAGGATTAATGAGTGCTGTTTCAACATTCTGGTCTTTGCCAACAATGCTACTTTCCGGTTCTGCAGCAGCGGCTGGTATAGCTTTTATCAATTCCATTGGTGGCTTGGGAGGGTTTATTAGTCCGGAAATGTTTGTCTGGTTCAAAACCAATTTTGATTTAGGTGTTGGTTTGATGGCTGCAGGAGTAATAATGGGTGTCGCCGGAGTAATAATTCTTTGGGTGGCAAAAAAATGAGTTTATACTTTAAATATTTATTTGATCGCAGGTATATAGTCATTAAAATTTGTTTTCTATGTCTACGTTAAGAAGTAAAGAAGAAGCGGTGTACCATAAAATTACTTGGCGTTTGTTGCCAGTTCTTTTTCTTGGTTACATTTTTGCATATCTGGACAGGGTCAATATTGGTTTTGCAAAACTTGGCATGCGAGATGAGGTATGGTATTCTGATGAAGTATTTGCAATGGCTTCAGGTATATTTTTTATTGGTTATTTTTTGTTTGAAGTGCCAGGGAATATACTTATGCACAGGGTAGGTGCTAGAATTTGGATAACTCGAATTATGTTAACCTGGGCAATTATTTCAGGATTGTGTGCATTTAGCAGCAGCGCAAACATGTTTTATTGGCTTAGGTTTTGTTTGGGACTAGCTGAAGCGGGATTTTTTCCAGCCATCATTCTCTACCTCAGCTTTTGGTTTCCGGAAAAACGAAAAGCAAGAGTTATAGCAATGTTCTTGGTATCTATCAATTTTGCTGGCATCATTGGTTCTCCGTTGAGTGGATGGATAATGGAGTCTACACAATCAGCCTCCTATTTAAAACCCTGGCAATGGTTGTTTCTGGTTGAAGCGAGTCCGAGTTTACTGATGGGAATCTGTATTCCATTTTTACTCACCAACCAGCCACATCATGCTAAATGGTTAACTGAGGAGGAAAAATTGGTAGTAAAGAGGGATATAGAAACGGATGAGCTATACAAAAAGGAATCCGGTAAGGATAAACACCAAATAATAGATGCTTTTAAATCCAAAAAAGTATGGCTATTGGGGTTGGCTAATTTTTTTATCATTATAGGACTTTATGGCGTTTCTTTTTGGTTGCCACAAATCATAGAAAATGCAATTACAAAAGACAAATTGGAAATTGGCTTCTATGCTGCCATACCTTGGATTTGTGCTGCTGTTGGTATGATTCTATATGGTAAACATTCTGATAAGACAGGTGAACGCAAAAATCATATTGCAGTTGCTTGTTTTGTAAGTATGTTGGCATTTATTGCAAGTGGTTTACACAATACCAATGCCTTTTTTGTGCTATCTATGATTTCACTTGCAACTACAGGTTTGATGTGTGCTTCGACTGTATTCTGGTCATTGCCTGCTTCCATACTCTCAGGTGCTGCAGCGGCAACTGCAATTGCATTTATCAATTCAGTGGCCAGTCTGGGTGGATTCCTTAGTCCCGAGATGTTCAATTGGTTCAAACAACATTATGATCTTGGAGCAGGATTAATGGCGGCAGGGGCTTCTTTGGGTATGGCCGGAGGGATTATTTTGGGGGTATTAAAAAAGTAAATACAGTTTTGTATATTCATTAAATCAACAATGACATAATTTAAATACATGAATACTACTAAGTTCAACTTTTTTATCTTTTTTATTCTCTTTGGAACTTTTGCATTTGCACAAGAAAAGATTGATGCAGCTATGATGGCTAAAATTCGTGAAGAAGGATTGCAAAAATCACAGATCATGGATATTGCATTGCATCTTACCGACTTAAATGGTAATCGTCTTGCAAACTCTCCTGGTTATACAAGAGCAGCTAATTATGCAAAAAACAAACTTACTGAATGGGGTGTACAAAATGCGCAACTTGATCCATGGGGCGAATTTGGAAAAGGTTGGGAATTGGATAAGATGTATTTCGCTATGACTGCCCCTTATTATAAACCAATGATGCTTTATCCCAAAACATGGACCAGTGGAACAAAAGGGATGAAATCTGCCGATATGATTTTAGTCGAATTAAAAGACTCTGCTGCAGTTGCAGCTTATAAAGGAAAGTTGAAAGGGAAAGTCATTATTCCGTCGGTTGAATTGAACTATATGCATAGTTTCAAACCTGATGCAGTGAGGTATACTGATGCGGAGTTACAAGAAATGGCTAACGCTACAGGTGCAGCTCCTGTGAGAGATACAGCAGCAATGAGAAGGATGCGTGAACAAGCTCAAAGAGCACCTGTTCGTCCAGGGTTCATTGATCCACGTCTATTAAATATGTTGAAAGCAATGGCCAAAGAAGAAGGTGCGGTAGCAATGGTGACCTCGTCAACAAGAAATCATGACGGTACCGTTTTTGCTCAAGGTGGAGGTGCTTATAAAGGAACCGATCCAGAAAACTTTTTGGATATGGCAATTGGTGTTGAAGATTACAACACCTTGCAAAGGATCTTAAAGGCAGGTATGCCAGTTAAAGTGGAAACAGAAGTCAAAACGAAATTCTTTACTGATGATCTCAAAGGATATAATGTAATTGCTGAAATTCAGGGCACTGATCCAAGTTTGAAAGATGAAATAGTCATGCTCGGTGCTCACCTTGATTCTTGGCAGGCCGGGACTGGAGCAACGGATAATGCATCTGGTTCTGCAGTCATGTTAGAAGCTATGCGTATATTAAAAGCATTGGGTGTACAACCTAAAAGAACTATACGTATTGGTCTGTGGAGTGCTGAAGAACAGGGACTGATGGGATCTCGTGGTTATGTGGCTAAAACTTTTGGTGGTGTTAGGGGTGCAGAGAAATTACCAGCTCATGAAAAGTTTTCTGCTTATTACAACATCGATAATGGTACAGGAAAAATCAGGGGTATCTATCTGCAAGGCAATGAAGCATGCAGGTCAATTTTTACACAATGGTTTGAGCCATTCAGAGATCTAGGTGCAACGACTGTTACCATCAACAATACTGGAGGGACTGATCATCAGGCTTTTGATGCAGCAGGCCTTCCTGGATTTCAATTTATTCAAGATGAGATTGAATATGACACTCGCACGCACCATAGCAATATGGATGTTTATGATCATTTGATTGAAGCTGATTTGAAACAGATGGCAACAATAATTGCTGCATTTGTTTACAATACAGCACAACGTGACAAAAAGCTACCTAGAAAAAAATAGTTATGACAAAGTCGCTTATCATTGGTGCAATGGTATTTTTAGGGGTCCATTGCAATGGAAGTAAAGTTGAACCTAATCCATCTTATTTTGCAAACCATGAAGCAGATATTCAAGATGGAAATGTGAAAATGATTCCTATACAGAGTATGGGAAAAACATTCAATGTGTGGACCAAGCGTATAGGCAATAATCCTAAAGTCAAAATACTCCTGCTCAATGGTGGACCAGGTGGCACACATGAATATTTCCAATGTTTTGAAAACTTTTTGCCTCAGGAGGCGATTGAATTTATTTATTATGATCAGTTAGGATGTGGGAATTCCGATAATCCTGATGATACTGCCTATTGGGATTTAAATCGTTTTGTAGAAGAGGTGGAGCAAGTGCGTACAGCATTGAATATTGATAAAAATAATTTTTATCTGCTGGGGCATTCATGGGGTGGAATTTTAGCGATGCAATATGCGCTTAAATATCAGGATAATTTAAAAGGTTTGATTGTTTCAAACATGATGTCCAGTTGTCCGGAATACGATAAGTATGCTGAAAATGTTTTGGCCAAGCAATTTGATCCAGTCGTTTTGGATTCTGTAATGTCAATGGAAAAAAGGGGCGATTTAGATAACCCCAATTATATGGGTTTGCTTGTTCCGAATTTTTATGAAAAACATATCCTTCGATTACCCGCAGCTGAATGGCCAGATCCTGTTAATCGTGCATTTGCTAAATTGAACAAGTCGTTATATGTTACCATGCAGGGGCCAAGTGAGTTCGGTATTTCAGGGCGTTTGGAAAACTGGGATGTGAGTAAACAGCTTTCTGCCATTTCCGTTCCAACATTGGTTATAGGTGCACAGCACGATACAATGGATCCTGAGCATATGAAATGGATGTCGACTCAATTTAAAAATGGCACCTATCTCTATTGTGAAAAAGGAAGTCATATGGCCATGTATGATGATCAGGAAACTTATTTCAAAGGATTAATTAACTATATCAACAAGACAAAATAATCACTCATGCGTTTACAAAAGACTGCTATTGTTATTCTAACTTTTTCATGTTTTCTATCAGCTTCACTAGTTGCACAAAAAAAATCTGCAAAGACTGTAACTGTTGATCAGACTCCTGCTGTCGATTTGGAAACCTACTTTAGGCCTGTCTATTGGAGAAACCTTGGACATAGCAGAGGAGGACGTTCTGTTTCCGCAACAGGCGTAAAAGGGAATACACTTACCTATTACATGGGTATAACAGGTGGAGGTGTTTGGAAAACTGAAGATGCTGGTCAAACCTGGTTTAATATATCTGATGGTTATTTTAAAACTGGTTCTGTCGGTGCAGTAGCTGTCGCCGAATCAGATCCAAATGTTGTTTATGTTGGAATGGGTGAGCACGCACCAAGAGGTGTAATGACATCTTATGGAGATGGTGTTTATCGTTCCAACGATGCTGGTAAGACCTGGAAACATTTGGGATTGGAATTGACAAGACATATAGCCAATGTGGTGATTCATCCAGCAAATCCAGAGGTAGTGTATGTTGCTGCACAAGGTGCATTGAATGGTCCTTCCAAAGAACGTGGAATATATAAAAGTGAGGATGGTGGAAAGACCTGGAAAAATGTGTTATATGTAGATGAAAATTCTGGTTGTTCAGATTTAAACATGGATCCCAATAATCCAAGAATATTGTATGCTGCTATGTGGGATCATCGTCGTTTACCATGGGCAGTACAAAGTGGAGGTAAGGGAAGTGGATTGTACAAGAGTACTGATGGAGGAGAGACCTGGTTTAAAATTCAAAATGGTTTACCCAATGAATTAGGTAAAATGGGTATTTCTGTCTCTAAGGCAAATTCCGAAAAAGTTTATGCGTTGGTTGAAAGTGATACAGAAAAAGAACAAGGTGGGTTATTTGTATCAAATGATGGAGGGGAAAACTGGAATAGAGTGAGTAAAGATCACAGGTTAATTTCAAGAGCCTGGTATTACATTGAGGTGTTTGCAGATCCAGTTGATGAAAATACAGTATACGTGATGGGTGCAGCTGGTTTAAAATCGGCCGACGGCGGTAAAACCTGGAGCAACATCAGTGGAACACATGGAGATTACCACCAGTTGTGGATCAACAAAGCAGATAATCAAAATATGGTTATCGCGAATGATGGTGGTGCAGCAGTTACTTTCAATGGTGGAAAGGTTTGGTCCACTCAAAATAATCAGCCGACTGCCCAGTTTTACAGAATCAACGTCGATAATCTTTTCCCATATAACATCTATGCAGGTCAGCAAGACAATACTTCTGTAAAGATTGCAAGTCGTAATACTTCCGGTGGAAACATCACCGATCGCCAATGGTCATATTCTGCTGGAGGTGAATCAGCTTTTCTTGGTTTCGACCCAAATGATCCTAGATATGTAATGGGTGGAAGCTACCAGGGTACAATTGAATTGTTGGATACCCATACTGGAGAAGGCGTTGGTGTAATGATCCATCCTGTACAATACCAGGCAATGCAACCCAAGAACATGAAATACAGGTTCAATTGGAATGCTCCTATTTTATATTCAAAGCATGAGAAAGGCGTTTATTATCATGCGGGTAATCATCTGTTTAAAACAAAAGATATGGGTAAATCATGGGAAGTTATTTCTCCTGATTTGACTACACATGATACCGCTAAGATGGGTATTAGTGGATTTCCATATACCAACGAAGGTGCAGGTGGTGAAAACTATTGCACCATCACTTATGTAATGGAATCAGATAAAGAGAATGGCGTTATCTATACAGGAAGTGACGACGGACTTGTTCATGTTACAAGAGATGGAGGA
>JBKCGF010000017.1:0-16926 GCA_046303455.1 Chitinophagaceae bacterium
AAACCTTTGGTTCAGATTTTGGATGCAGAGCCTATTCTTTTTGAGAAACAACTTCAGCTTTGGAATTGGATAGCCAATTATTATATGTGCAGTGAAGGTGAAGTGATGGCTGCAGCTTTGCCAACACAGTTTAAGCTCAGCAGTGAAACAATATTGTTGTTTAATGATGAATTTGGTGATGATTTCAGCGAACTGGATGAGCAGGAATACCTTGTTGCAGAAGGCTTATTGTTGAAAAAAGAACTTCGTATGGACGAAGTACAAGGGATTTTAGATATTGCTCATGTATATCCAGTTGTGAAACGCTTACTGGAAAAAAAAGTATGTATTGCTTGGGAGTCGCTCAAAGAAAAGTACACCCCCAAAAAAGAAAAGTTTGTCCACTTGCACGCAAACTATGCTCAAGAAGACGCCATGGCAGATTTGTTAAACGGCTGGGCCAACAAAGCACCTAAACAACTTGAGTTATTACTGGCTTTTCTTCACTTGCAAAAAACTGAAGGTGAGGTAAGGCAATCAGAATTATTAAAAAAATCTGGAGCTTCTGCCGCACAATTACAAGCACTAGTAGCTAAAAATATTCTTGTAGTATCATCTCAGTCTGTTGATAGAATTCGACTTGGCGCTAAAGATGTAGAAATCGATTTTGAACTTTCAATTGCACAACAGCAGGCCTTGAATTTAGTGAAAGCTCATTTTAAGGAAAAAGATACTTGTTTGCTGCATGGCGTTACATCTAGTGGCAAGACTCAGTTATATATCAAACTCATTGAAGAGCAAATCAGTAAAGGAAAGCAGGTTTTGTTTTTATTACCCGAGATTGCTTTGACTGCTCAAATCATCAGAAGGCTTCAAAAACATTTTGGTGGTTATATCGCAATTTATCATTCAAAATTCAACCCTAATGAAAGAGTTGAATTGTGGAATAAAGTAAAGAAAGGAGAGATAAGAATTGTGTTAGGCGCCAGATCTGCATTATTCTTGCCTTATGTAGATTTATCCTTGATCATTATTGATGAAGAACAGGATGCATCATTTAAGCAGCAGGATCCTGCTCCAAGGTATAATGCCAGAGATGCTGCTCTTTATTATGCACGTCTCTTTGATGCCAAAGTATTGTTAGGAAGTGCTACACCCAGTGTTGAGACTTATGCTCAGGCAATTACTGGAAAATATGGATTGGTAGAATTGTTTGAGAGATTTGGTGGAGTAGCACTGCCGGCAATTGAAATTGCGGATACCAGAAAAGTAGAGGGAAATAAAGTTATTCGTCAAATGATTTCTGATCGTTTGAAAGAAGAGATTGAACGTGTAGTTAGGGAAAAAAAGCAAGTCATTTTGTTTCAGAACAGGAGAGGGTATGCTCCATATAAAATTTGTGCTACTTGTGGATTTATTCCGCATTGTGATCAGTGTGATGTAACATTGACTTATCACAAATTGCATCATAAGTTACAATGTCATTATTGCGGAACCAGCTATCCTGTGCAACAAACCTGCAAGGCTTGTGGAAGTGTAAATTGGTTGGAGAGAAACTTTGGAACGGAAAAAGTAGAGGAAGAATTAATAGGATTATTCCCTTCTTTTCAAGTGGTCAGAATGGATGTGGATACCGTTAAAGGAAAACATGCACATGATGAAATGATCCGCAATTTTGAGCAAAGACATATGGATATTTTAGTCGGTACCCAAATGGTGGTCAAGGGATTAGACTTTGATCATGTTGCCTTAGTTGGAATTTTAGATGCTGATGGTTTGCTTGCTTTTACCGATTTCCGCGTTAACGAAAGAGCTTTTCAATTGATGGAACAGGTAAGTGGCAGAGCGGGTAGGCGAGGTGATAAAGGATTGGTGATTATTCAAACTGCAAAACCTGGGCATGATATTATCAATGATGTTATTAATCACGATTATAAATCTTTCTATACCAAAGAAATTGAATCCAGAAGAATTTTTCATTATCCACCCTATACCAGGTTAATTCAATTTTTCTTCAGGCATACAGATAAAAATAAAGCATTTGAGGCTGCTAACTTTTTTGCAAGCCGAATGCTACCGATGTTTGGTGATTACCTGATTGGCCCTGCAGAGCCGGTAATCAACAGAATTCGCAACAAATATATTTATGAAGTGATGTTGAAATTACCGCGCGATGGTGCAAAGAATACAATGGCAAGGCAACATATACATCAGGTGATGACAATCATGCAGGCAGATGCTGGATTGAAATCAGCTCATATCATCATCAATGTTGATCCGCAATAATTACTTGAAAATAACTGTCCCGATATCTTTCATCAACTGCATTTCGAGTTCTTTCAAATGCTTGTGTGTTTGTAAAAGGATAATCAAATCATCTTCTGACTGTTCTTTTTCTAAGTCAAATTGATTTTCTACAATCAGGCGTTTTACTTTTTTTAATTTGAGGTAAGTCATGCTCGAACGCACTTCTTCTCTGTATAGCTGATCTCTGTTTAAAATATTTCCCTGGTAAAATTTTGTCCAATTGGGACTGATCTGGTGTTTTTCAGTCAAGAGTGAAACCGCCATTTGTCCAATCTGCGGATTGGAATGATACAAAAAGTATTTTTCATCTGGGCGATTCCCAATGCTTATTGATTGTTTATATTCTTTGATAATTCCAACCAATAGTTTATTGTCGAATAAATCTTCTAGTCCGTTTTTTTCAATTTCTAAAAAAATATAATCAGCAACACTGGAAGCTTCTTCATAGGGTTGATGTCCGAATTCAATCAAAGATCTCACGACTGCTTGTTCATTCATTTCATCTTTGAAGAGCAAGTCTAATGTTTGTTCCTCTTTCTCTTGTTCTTGTTGCTCGCTTGGCTGATCTTCCTGGGTTCTTTGATACTTCTTTTCTTCCTTACCTAATTTTTCAATGGTAAGTTTTTTGACCAAGGCTGTAAGTCCTTGCTCATCAACTCTTAGAATAGAAGAACATCTTTTAATATAGTCTTGCTGCCTGGTAAAATCCTCTGCTCTGCTGAGTTTGGAGATCGATTCAGCAATCTGGTTCACAACTGCAGCCTTTCTGGTGCTGTCGTTTCCTGCATCTGCTAAGGCAACTTCCAATTGAAATAAAATGAAATCTTTTTTGTTTTGGTTGATGAAATTTCTGAATTCATCAGCACCTACTTTTTTTACATAGCTATCTGGATCTTCATTGTCTGGGATCAATACCAGTTGAACATTCAATCCCTCTTCTATTGCAAGATCTAATCCTCTCAAAGCCGCCTTTACACCTGCTTTATCACCGTCATATATAATAGTGAGGTTGGTCGTGTATTTTTTAATTAGACGAAGTTGATCAATCGTCAAGGCAGTACCACCTGATGCGACTACATTTTCGATTCCTGCCTGGTGCATGGCAGTTACATCAGTATATCCTTCAACCAGATAGCACTCATTGAACTTGTCGATTGGATGTCTGGCAAAATAAGAGCCATAAAGAATTTTACTCTTTACATAGAGCTCATTTTCTGGTGTGTTGATGTATTTAGGACCTCTATCGCTACTGCCAATCACCCTTGCTCCAAATCCAATAATCTTGCCACTTTGATTTTGAATAGGGAAAATGATTCTTCCTCTATAATTATCGAAAAGTTGTCCGTCTCGTTCTACCGAGAGTCCACTCTTTTTTAAAATTTCTTCACTGTACTGATTTTTCAAAGCTTCCCTTGTGAAACCATCACGTTGATTTAAGCAATATCCAATTTGAAATTTTTCAATAATGGCATCTGTAAATCCTCTTTCTTTTAAATAGCTCAGTGCAATATTTTGTCCCTCTTCATTGGTGGTTAGTTGAGAAGCAAAATACTTAGCTGCAAATTGGTTGAGGATATGAAGACTGTCCGCAGTTTGTTGTTGTTCTTTGTATTCTGGACTCGTTTCAGTCTCAATGATATCAATATTGTACCTGTTGGCTAACCACCTTAAAGCTTCAACATAAGAATATTTCTCATGTTCCATGACAAAGCCAATAGCATTACCACTTTTTCCGCAACCAAAACATTTGTAAATCTCCTTACTGGGGGATACTGTAAAAGAAGGAGTTTTCTCATTGTGAAAAGGGCAATTTCCAATATAGTTGGTACCTCTTCTCTTTAGTTTCACAAAGGAACCAACGATATCATAAATATCAATCCTGTTCTGTATCTCTTGTATGGTTTCTTTTGCGATCAACTGCTCTACTTGAACAGGTGAAATTAATAGAAAAAGACCTCATCGACAAAAACCCATCCTTTTTCGCCCTTTCCTCCATGCCAGGATGGAAGAGATTGGATATTCTGTGCCTCAATCTCAATGTACTTGTATTTTCCTTTTTCAATAGGAACCTGATAAGGAAGTACTCCATTTGAACGGTAGGCTGTAGGCATTGCTGGTTGAACGGATCCGATTTTCTTTAAGTTTTTAGGGTGATCGCCTCCCCAGACTGTTATTTTGGTCGGTGGAAAAACATAAGCACCGGTATTGTCGGCTGCACTCAATACAACTGTTGACTTCATGGTTTCATCAGTAAAGTAAAAGCCAGTTTTAAAAGTTTGTTCTTTATAGCCTAACCAGTTTAAATTCAAAATCTCTGGAAAGCCCTTTTTAAGGTCGGTTAATGTTGTCTTTCCATTCTTTTTATATTTCTCATTAGGTTGATAAATCAAATGAATAGAATCGACTTTAATACCCTGTTGAAAGAAGGTGTAATCAGAAGTAGTGCTACTGATCCAGCCATCTCTTGTAGCAATGGCAATGACCCTTGTAATCTGTGAAGATGGAATGGGAGATGTATATACAGTTCCATTTATTGAATCAGGGATGCTACCATCCAGGGTATATTTAATGGTAACACCCGGTAGTGGATGTTTAAGGGTGATGGCTTCATTACGACCAATTATCATTTGGTCGGTGTTGGTAGGCTTTGGTGGTGTAAGCTTAAGCATTTCATTTTTATCTGGTATATATCCAAGATCCCATTTGATATTTGGCAAACTCTTTTTAAGTACCACCAAATCCTGTTCTTTGATTTTTGTATTCCAGAGATAAACAGTCTTAATGTTTGAAGCTGTTAATTCATTTAAAGAGGTTGCGTCAACTGCTGTGCCAGTCAAAGAAAGTTGATTGAGGTGCTTGAGCTTAATCAGTTCTTTCAAATTTTTACCAGTCACTTGTGTACTATTCAGGTTTAATTTTTCTAGATTTTCAAATTGGGATAATAGAGGTATGATTTGATCGTCGACTGGGATGCCAGATAAATTGATCTCAACAACTTGCTCTTTTATAGTGCTGCATTCTTCCAGCATTTTCATGTTGAATTTTTCTTTCAAGAAAAACTTTACAGATAGGGCAGGTGAATTGGCTGCTATGGGTAGTATTCTTCTGAATGGAGAATTTAATGATTGAATCACATCAGGGGATGCTGCTTTAAAGCTATATGTTTTTATGCTTTCAGTTATTGTTTCAACAACTCTTACTTTATCCGTAATTATTTTCAATGAATCATTTTCTTCAAGTGAATGATAAAGTGATGTATTACTTCCACCTTTTTCAATCCATTTTGTAAAAAGCATCATTTCATCAGCAGTCAATTGCGCTTTGCCTTTTGGAGGCATATGTTTTTTGTCATTCATAGCAAGCAGGATTCTCTCAATGAGTAAACTCTTATCTGGATCACCCGCAACAAAAAGTGCACCGGTTTTGCCACCCTTAAACATGTTGTTGAAATCAGTCATATTTAAGCCACCTTTTTGCTTAGAAGCATTGTGACAGGATGAACATTTTGTTGCTATGATTGGTGCGACTGCTGCATCGAATACTGTTGATTCAACTGAAATTGGTGGGAATTGGCTCACTTGTTTTTCTTCTACACTAAACGTCAGAAAATCTTCTCCATGTGTGAGTGTCCCACCATAATGACTTCCTGCTATCATGAGTATAGCAGTCGAGGAAGTAATTGCGGTCCAAATTTTTCGATTGTTTCCTGCCCATTGAAACAAATAGAGTTGCAAATGAGATAAAATCGCGACTCCTATCGAGAGCCATTTATGTTTGAACAACAGTTGTTCATCATATTCACCTCCACTTGCCAGAAATAGTCCGGCAAATGCAGTAAGGGTTGCAAGCACCGCTGTATAGGCCAACAGAGTTTGGTAAAGTGGGCTATTGTTTTCCGACTGGTTTTTTGCAACAGTTAAAAAATAAACAGGAATGTTCAGTAAAACCAGACTCACCGGTAAATGCAATAACAGGGGATGCAGCCTACCTGTTACAGTTAACCAATTTGGAAAGCTATTGGGGTCGACAAAACTGCAAAACAGCAGCAGGATTTGTAAAACGAGTAATAAATTAGAGATTACGCTTGTGTGCTTGTTCATACTAGTTATTCGTAATCTTATGAAATAATTCCTTTAACCAAGTTACCCGCCACATCTGTAAGACGATATCTTCTTCCAAGGTGTTTATAGGTGAGTTGTTCGTGGTTGATGCCCATGAGGTGTAAGACTGTAGCATGGAAATCATTTACACTGACTGGATCTTTGGTGATGTTGTAGCCAAATTCATCTGTCTCTCCATAAACTGTTCCAGGTTTGATACCGCCACCTGCCATCCATATGCTGAAACATTTTGGGTGATGATCACGACCATAATTTTCTGTATCAATTTTACCTTGACAATAATTGGTCCTACCAAATTCACCACCCCAGATGACAAGTGTTTCATCCAACAGACCTCTTTGTTTCAAATCTTTGATCAAACCAGCTGATGCGCGATCCACATCTTCAGCTTGCATGCGCATATCACTGGCAAGATTACCATGAGTATCCCATCCCTGATGGTAGAGCTGCACAAATCTTACACCTGATTCAGATAATTTTCTGGCAAGTAAACAGTTGGCTGCATAAGTGCCCGGAACTAAGCAATCAGGGCCATATAACTTGATGGTGTTATCTGATTCTTTACTAAGGTCTGTCAATTCAGGAACAGCACTCTGCATTCTGTAAGACATTTCATATTGCTGAATTCTGGTATTGATTTCAGGGTCACCAAAATTTTCAAATGCTGCTGAATTGAACTGTGCCAATTCATCCAACATGGCTCTTCTGCTCTCTTTATCGTGTCCTTCTGGATTTTTCAAATACAATACGGGATCTTCTCCACTGCTGAATACAACACCCTGGTGTACACTATCTAAAAAGCCGTTGGTCCATAATTTGGAATACACACCTTGACCATTTCCTCTTCCTCTTGATAGCAATACTGTGAATGCAGGAAGATTTGCATTTTCACTTCCCAATCCATAACTCATCCATGCACCCATACTTGGTCTGTTACCTTGTTGAGCGCCTGTTTGAAAGAAGGTGAGGGCAGGATCATGGTTGATGGCTTCTGTATGCATACTTTTTACAATGCACATTTCATCTACGATGGAAGCCATGTGAGGAAACAATTCTGATACCCATGCACCTGATTGTCCATGTTGTGCAAAACCAAAAGTTGAACCAACCAAAGGAAAACTTTCCTGGTTAGAAGTCATACCAGTCAAACGTTGTCCCTTTCTGATGGATGCTGGTAATTCTTCTCCATGCATCTTGTTCAATAGCGGTTTGTAATCGAAAGTTTCTAATTGTGATGGTGCTCCGTTTTGGAAAAGATAAATAATGCGTTTTGCTTTTGGTGCAAATTGCGCAACACCCAATGGTATATTCGATGCTTCACTTGTGCCGAAAAGCTGGTCTTTGAACAGCATCGTGCCAAGTGCCGCACTGCCAATGCCTAGTCCCGCTTTGGTCAGAAAATGTCTTCTGGTTACATTGAGCCGAAATAATTTTTCCTGATTGTCCATCATTTTATTTTACAGTGGTTTCGTCTAAGTTGAAAAGCATTTGGTTCACTTGCATCAAGGCTGCTGTTTCAGCAATATCCTTTGTCTTAATCTGGGGGTATTCACCGGCTTTCAAAAATGCAGTTGCTTTTTGTTTGTCTTTTTGAAATATGATTTTTTCTTTTTCAAAATATGCTATCAACATTTTCTTTTCTTTTTCACTTGGTTGACGGCATAAAATGCGTTGGAAAGTTTTTTCTAACTTTTGTTCTGACGGTATTTTTTCATTAGCGGTATTCTGTGCTAACACACGAGCAGCCTCAAGCAATTGTGGGTCATTCATCAATACAAGTGCTTGAAGTGGAGTGTTTGTTCTTAATCGATTGACCTCACATTGATCTCTGTTGCTTGCATCCATAATTAGTAATGCAGGCGGAGGTGCAGTTCTTTTGATGAAGTTGTATAAACCTCTTCGGTATAATTTATCACCATTGTCCTGCACATACCTCGCGAGTTCACCTCTACCTGAAGTGGTAGATTCCCAAACACCTTTTGGTTGATAAGGTTTCACGCTGGGGCCACCTATTTCTGGGTTAAGAATTCCAGCAGATGAAAGAAGAAGATCTCTTTGTAGTTCTGCATTTAATCTTAATCTAGGGAAATAGCTGTAGTATTTATTTTCTGGATCACTTTGTATTTTTTTTGTCGTTCTAACAGCGGATTGCTTATAGGTAGATGAAGTGACAATCATTTTGACCAAGCGTTTGATGTTCCAGTTGTTTTCACGGAAATCGACAGCCAGCCAATCTAGTAATTCAGGATGTGTTGGGAGTTCACCTTGCATACCAAAGTCACCCACTGTTTTCACCAAACCCCTTCCAAAAAAATCACTCCATATACGGTTGACAAATACTCTGGCCGTTAGCGGATTTTCTGAAGCCAACATCCATCTAGCAAGTCCTAATCTATTCTTTTCATATTTTGCTGTGAATGGGAGAATGGCTGCAGGTGTTGTCATGTCGACTGTATCCGCAGGTTGATCATATACTCCTCTTTTTAAGAGACGAGTGGGTCTGATGTTAGCGCTGTCTTTCATAATCATCACCGTAACATCTGCTTCTTCTTTTTTATTAATGAAATTCAAAACAGATTTAATATCTGCTGTGCTGATTTTCATATTGGGTGGATCACCTGGTGATGCCAATTGAATATCGCCAACCAGTCCTTTTTCCGGGACTTTATCAAAGAAAGCGAACATGCTATAATACTCTTTTTGAGAAACAGGATCGTATTTGTGATCATGACACTTTGAACATTCAAGTGTAATGGCCATAAATGCTTTTCCAACAGTATTGGTTCTGTCGGTTACATATTCAATTCTGTATTCTTCATCAATCACACCACCTTCTTGTGTAATCTTATGGTTCCTGTTAAATCCAGTTGCCAGCAATTGTTCTTTACTCGGATTCGGCAATAAATCTCCTGCAAGCTGCCAGCTAAGAAATTTTGAAAAAGCATAATTCTGATTGAAGGCATGAATCACCCAATCTCTCCATGGCCACATGGTTCTGTATCCATCATCTTGGTAACCGTGACTATCTGCATACCGTGCAATATCCATCCAAGAGATGGCCATCTTTTCTCCATAGTGTTTGCTCTTCAATAATTCGTCGACTACTTTTTCGTATGCCTTAGGTGATTTGTCATTTAAAAACTTTTCTTGCATTTCAATTGAAGGAGGTAGACCTGTTATATCCATTGATACTCTTTTCAACAATGCTTCCTTGCTGGCTTCATCGTTGGGAGAGAGCCCCACTTCCTTCATTTTTGCAAATACAAAATTGTCTATAGAATTATTGATTTTTAAATCATCTTCAACCTCAGGGATTTTTGTTTTTTGAGGAGGGATAAACGACCAGTGTTTTTTATAAGTTGCACCTTGCTCTATCCATTTTTTTATGATTTCTATTTCTGTCGATGTGAGTGAAAGATTGGATGAAGGAGGAGGCATTACAATTCCGGTATCTTTGCTAATCACTCTTAGGTAAAGTTCAGACTGAAGTGGATCATTTGGTACAATAACATGTCGACTTGGATCATCTTTTAATGCTGCAAATGCACCTTCCTCAGTGTCTAATCTTAAATCTGCTTCTCTTTTATTGGCATCTGGACCATGGCACTTAAAACATCGATCAGATAATATTGGTCTTACATGAAAATTGAAATCAACCTTTGCAGGAATTATTTCATTTGTATCACCGCTTCTGTTGAAAATGAAAAATGAAATGGCAAGTATGCCAATGTGAATAGCTGAAATTACCAGTAGTTTATTTTTAAGCATATTACAAGCCTCGTAGTGGTAAGTAAGTTAAGTAATTTTATAATGTAAATCAGTATTTGGGGATGGGTTAAATTGCTACATTTGTGCTTTGATTTTTAAACCAAATCATTCCATATGAATAGCTTGCCTCCTATTTTTTTAAAGAACGAGGATATTATCAATTTTGTCAAAGAAATGGCAGAAGTCTGCCAACCAAAAGATATACAGTGGTGTGATGGTTCTCAGGAAGAGTATGATGCTTTATGTGCAGTGTTAGTAAATAATGGCACATTCAAGAAATTGAATCAGGAAAGATGGCCAAACAGTTATGCCTGTAATTCGGATCCAAGTGATGTGGCCAGAGTAGAAGATAAAACTTTTATTTGCAGCAGAAGAAAGGAAGATGCTGGTCCCACTAACAATTGGGTCGACCCTAAAGAAATGAAAGTCAAAATGAAGGGCTTATTCAATGGGTCGATGAAAGGAAGAACCATGTATGTGATTCCTTTTTGCATGGGCCCACTTGATTCTCCCATATCAAAATTTGGAATTCAGATAACTGATTCAGCATATGTAGTTGTGAATACCCGAATCATGACTCGTATGGGTAATGCTGTCTTGGAAAAATTGAAAGAAGACGGTGAATACATCAAATGCTTGCATTCTTTAGGTGCGCCATTGGAAGAGGGACAAAAAGATGTTGCATGGCCATGTAATCCAACAACAAAATATATTGTTCATTATCCTGAAGACAGAGCAATTGCTTCGTATGGTTCGGGTTATGGTGGAAATGCACTATTGGGTAAAAAATGTTTTGCATTACGCATTGCTTCAGTCATGGCAAAAGAAGAAGGCTGGTTGGCAGAGCACATGCTCATTTTGGGTGTAGAAGATCCAAAGGGAAGAAAGACCTATGTTGCTGCTGCTTTTCCTAGCGCATGTGGTAAAACCAATTTTGCAATGTTGATTCCACCTGCTGAAATGAAAGGTTGGAAAGTGACGACAGTCGGGGATGATATAGCCTGGATCAAGCCAGGTAAAGATGGTAAACTCTATGCCATCAATCCGGAATATGGATACTTTGGTGTTGCTCCTGGAACCAATGCAAAGACCAACCCTAATGCAATTGCTGCACTTTCAAAAAACAGCATTTTTACCAATGTAGGGGTTACCCCAGATGGTGATGTATGGTGGGAGGGATTAACAAAAGAAGTCCCAGAAAAAATTTACAACTGGCGTGGAGAATTACACGATCCAGCATCTGGTAAACCAGTTGCACATCCCAATGCGAGATTCACTGCACCCGCTCATCAATGTCCCAGTATTGATCCTGATTGGGAAAATCCTGAAGGCGTTCCGATTAGTGCTTTCATTTTTGGTGGAAGAAGAAGCAATACTATACCATTATTGTATCAGGCGTTCAACTGGAACTTTGGTGTTTATTTGGCAGCAACCATGGGATCAGAAACTACTGCTGCAGCATTTGGTGAGATTGGGAAAGTAAGAAGAGATCCTTTTGCCATGTTGCCTTTCTGTGGTTATCATATGGCAGATTATTTCAATCATTGGTTGCAGTTAGGAAGGAACATTCCTAATCCACCCAGAATTTTTGGCGTCAACTGGTTTAGAAAAGATGAAAATGGCAATTTCAGTTGGCCGGGTTTTGGAGACAACATGCGCATGTTGAAATGGATTGTTGAGAGGGTGTATGGTGAAGTTGTTTCCATAGAGAGTCCAGTTGGATGGGTGCCTAAATACGAAGACATCGATTGGGGTAGTTTGAATTTTTCAATAGAACAGTATGATGCAGTAATGGATGTTGATCGTGAGGCATGGAAGAAAGAAATTCTTGCACATGAAGAATTGTTTTCTATGATGTATGATAAATTGCCTAAAGAATTTTTCTTCATGCGGGAATTATTGTTGTCTGGCTTATGGCGCTCCCCAGAACATTGGTCACTTGCACCTGAAACAGAATAATTAGTAAAATCATATTCTTTTTTATGCGATATTCAGTAAGATTTATACTTGGATTATTTATGATGTTGAGTATCCAAAACGGGTATGGACAATTTCTCGACAGTAGGCTTTATCCTGTCTATGATGGAGATGATTTAGGATTGGTCTATGCACCAAAGCATTCCACATTTAAAATCTGGAGTCCAAGGGCAGATGCCGCAAGAATAATTTTATACGGGTCATCTCTTGGAAATGATAAACTTGGTAGTTATCTGATGACGAAATCAGAAAATGGCACCTGGTCAATTACCATTAATCATAACCTTAAAGGGCAGTATTATGTTTTTCAGGTTTTGGTTAATGACAATTGGTTAGCAGAAGTCCCGGACCCCTACGCTAAGGCAGTCGGTACCGACGGAAAGCGCGCTGTAGTTGTGGATTTGAAAGAAACAAATCCTATTGGCTGGTCAGAAGACAAATCGCCTGTATTTACCCACAGAAAAAATTTACAGAAAGGAATCGGTGGATTACCTGTAGATGCAGTCGTATATGAATTACATGTTAGAGATGCAACCATCCATCCAACTTCCGCAGTAAGCAATAAAGGTAAATTTCTGGGATTGACTGAAACGGGGACTGTTAATGATAAAAAAGTAAAAACAGGTTTAGATCACCTTCATGATCTTGGGGTTACACATATTCATCTTTTACCTTCATATGATTTTTATAGTGTTGTTGAAAGTAAACCAGATAGTTTACAATACAATTGGGGATATGATCCATTGAATTACAATGTACCTGAAGGTTCATATTCAACAAACCCTGCTGATGGCATAACAAGAATAAAAGAGTTTAAAACTCTTGTACAATCTATGCATCAAAAAGGCTTAAGGGTTGTTATGGATGTGGTTTACAACCATACCATGTTGACAGAAAATTCATATTTCAATCAGCTTGTTCCAGGGTATTACTACAGGCAAAATGAAGCTGGTGGTTTTTCTAATGCTTCCGCATGTGGAAACGAGACGGCAAGTGAAAGACCCATGATGCGAAAATTCATGTTGGAGTCATTGAAATATTGGGTGCAAGAGTACCATGTTGATGGATTTAGATTTGACTTGATGGGTATACATGATATCGAAACCATGAATCTGATTTCAAAAGAGCTCCATGCGCTTAAACCTGATATCTTGTTGTATGGAGAAGGATGGACTGCAGGAAGTTCACCATTACCAGATTCGGTCCGCGCAATAAAAAAGAATGCACATAAGTTAGAAGGTATTGCTGTTTTTAGTGATGATTTACGCGATGGCATTAAGGGTAGTGTTTTTGAACATGCTGATAAAGGTTTTGCATCCGGTAAGCAAGACATGGAAGAAAGCATCAAGTTTGGTGTAACAGCTGCTTGTGAACATCCTCAAATTGCTTACCAAAGAGTAAACTATTCAAAGTCTCCATATGCAAAAGAGCCTTCACAAGTAGTTTCTTATTGTGAATGTCACGATAACCATGTTTTGTGGGACAAGCTTTCTATTTCAAATGCAACCGATGCAACGGATATCAGAAAACAAATGCATTTGTTATCATTGTCAATTGTACTTACTTCACAAGGCATTTCTTTTTTACATGCCGGGACTGAATTTTTGAGAACCAAAAGAGGAGTTGAGAATTCCTTTAATGCAGGAGATAGTATCAATGCCATCAATTGGAATGATAAGTCGAATTACCAGGATGTATATGTGTATGTGAAAGGGTTGATTAAAATGCGAAAAGAACATCCTGCTTTTCGTATGACAACTCAGGCAGAAATTGCAGGGCATATTCGTTTTGATGAATCTACTCCAAGGGGATTAATTGCTTATGAAATCAATGGTGCTGCTGTAGGAGACGAATGGAAAAATATCAGGGTCATGTATAATGGATCTGCTGAAGTAAAACAAATGAAACTCGACAAAGGGTCCTGGAATGTTCATATCGCTAATAATGAATTGAATTCATCTTCTAAGTCAAAATCTAAGATTCAAAATACAGTAGAACTGATGCCCTATAGTGCTACAATACTTTATAAAAACTGATGTCAATGAAAGAAGTCTATGTTTTATCAGCAGTACGAACACCAATTGGAAAATTCGGGGGTGGTTTGGCTGGTTTTTCTGCAACACAATTAGGAAGTTTTGCAATTGCAGAAGCGGTAAAAAGAGCTGGTGTTGAAATTGGTTTAGTTCAGGAAGTGATAATGGGTAATGTGCTTTCTGCTAATTTGGGACAAGCTCCAGCCAGGCAGGCTGCATTAGGTGCAGGCATAAGTAATGAAGCTATCTGCACAACAGTCAATAAAGTTTGTGCCAGTGGTATGAAGGCAATTGCCATGGGTATTCAAAGTATTGTAATGGGGGATGCTGATTGCGTGGTTGCTGGTGGTATGGAGAGTATGTCTAATGTGCCATACTATGTAGACAGTTTGCGATGGGGTTCTAAATATGGAGATAGAAATATCATTGATGGGTTAGCCAAAGATGGATTGACAGACCCTTATGATAAGCAAGCCATGGGACTAGCTGCGGAGCATTGTGCTTCAACATGTAATATTTCAAGAGAGGAACAGGATCAATATGCCATTGAAGCTTATAAACGAGCTCAATCAGCATGGGATCAAGGTAAGTTTAATGATGAGGTGATGCCTTTATCAATACCTCAGAAAAAAGGAGCTCCAATACTGTTGGATAAAGATGAAGAACCGTGGTCGGTTGTATTTGATAAGATTCCAGGGTTACAACCTGCATTTAAAAAAGACGGAACGGTCACAGCGGCAAATGCCAGTACCATGAATGATGGTGCTGCTGCTTTGGTGTTGATGTCTAAAGAAAAAGCTGAGGCTTTGGGTTTAAAGCCAATTGCAATTGTTATGGGTTATGCAGATGCAGAACAGGAGCCAGTTTGGTTCACTACGAGTCCTGCTTTGGCCTTACCAAAAGCCATTGAAAAAGCAGGTTTAAACAAAGAGCAGATTGATCTTTGGGAAATCAATGAAGCTTTTTCTGTCGTTTCTATTGAAAACGCAAAACGCATGGGGATACAACATGATAAATTGAATATTCATGGAGGAGCGGTCTCTATAGGTCATCCATTAGGTTGCAGCGGTGCGAGAATTGTTGTAACGCTCATTCATGCCTTAAGGCAAAACAAGCTGACATATGGTGCAGCTGGTATTTGCAATGGAGGGGGAGGCGCATCTGCTATGGTTTTGCGTGTGCCCAAGTAGGCAGATTAAGGGGAAATACGTAATCTTTTAAATTCTACGGACAATTGTTTTTAGAGGTAAAAAACCTTTACTAGGTTTACTGTGTAATAGTAAAAAGACATAGTCTATTTACTGTTTCCAAATCCAATACCTGAAGAACCCGTATATCCAATTATCCTTGAACAGCATCCCTGTTCTGCGAAAAGCTACCAGGCGTCCAGACTATGAAACCAATAAGTGCAAAAAACGCCTGAAAATATCAACCCCGCAAGTGCGGGGTTTTTATTTTGCACATTTCCTTCCATGCAATACTTTTGCATCACAAAATCTGTCATTATGGGTAGAATCATTGCTTTTAGGGAGGCGCTCAGAGAGGCCATGCAGGAAGAGATGAGAAGAGATGAGCGAGTTTTTCTCATGGGAGAGGAAGTCGCAGAATATAATGGAGCCTATAAGGTAAGCCAGGGTATGCTCGATGAATTTGGTCCAAAGCGTGTAATTGATACCCCAATCGCAGAACTTGGTTTCACTGCTGTGGCGGTGGGTGCAGCTCAAAATGGTTTAAGGCCAATTGTAGAGTTCATGACCTGGAATTTTGCGGTTTTACCATTAGACCAGATTTTGAACACAGCTTCGAAAATGTTGGCTATGAGTGGTGGACAAGTAGGTTGTCCAATTGTTTTTAGAGGTCCAAATGGCTCTGCGGGTCAGCTTGGTGCTCAGCACTCAACAGCTTTCGAAAGTTTATATGCTAACATCCCTGGTTTAAAAGTAATCTCAGTATCTAATCCTTATGATGGAAAAGGTCTACTGAAAAGTGCTATCAGAGATGATGATCCTGTAGTTTTCAGGGAGAGTGAAGTGATGTATGGTGATAAAGGTGAGGTGCCAGAAGAAGAATATTTAATCCCTATCGGAAAGGCTGATATCAAAAGACCAGGTAGAGATGTAACCATCGTTTCTTTCAATAAAATGATGAAAGTGGCACTAGCTGCTGCAGAAGAGTTAGAGAAAGAGGGGATTAGTGCAGAGGTGATTGACTTGCGCACGATTCGTCCACTCGACTGGTATACCATTTTAGAGAGCGTTAAAAAAACAAACCGACTGGTTATTGTAGAGGAACAGTGGCCATTTGCTTCTGTTTCTTCAGAAATCACATATAGAATTCAAAAAGAAGGGTTCGATTATCTTGATGCGCCAATCAGAAGAATTACAGCAGCCGATGCTCCTATGCATTACGCTCCTAATTTAGTTGCTGGTTATCTACCTGATGTGCCGAGAACAGTTAAGTTGGTTAAAGAGGTAATGTATATTAAAAAATAGATCCTTGAAAAAGGCTCTACTTTTTATAATTACAATTACTTTATTGCAATCAAATCTGAGCTACGCTCAGAAAGATTCTCTTGTAAATATTGAAGAGGTTGTTGTAAAAGGATTTGAATCCAATACTCGACTTCAACAAGTTCCAGCATCTATTTCGATTGTTGGTAAGTCTGATTTACAACGTAATTCCAATTACAGTTTGTTACCTGCATTCAACAATGTTTCAGGGGTTAGAATGGAAGAGCGATC
>JBKCGF010000018.1:0-1057 GCA_046303455.1 Chitinophagaceae bacterium
CTGCCTTTATCTTTTTATCCATAACAAGTTTAGACCTGAATCCAATTCTTGGTTTAGGATTTTCATTTACACACAGTTCGCTGCGCTGGCAGTCGGCACCTTTAATTGGGCTACTGGATCAAATTACATGTACTTAATTACCCCTCCTACCGTAAACAATCCACTAATAATCGGTAACTGGCCCTGGTATATTTTATTTTTTGAGGCGCTTGCAATTGTTCATTTTTATCTCTTCTACAGATTGTCGAGGGTTTGGAAATAATAGATATATTTGTTTTGTGTACTTTTTACACAAAAAGCAAATCCATATGAAATCAAGAATTATAGCTTCGTTATTGTTCACCATTTGTTGTGTGTTGAGTGCTGAGGCACAACTTTTAAAATGGACACCAAGTTTCATTCAAGAAAATAGTACTGCTGTTACAATTACTGCAGACGCAAGATTTGGTAATAAAGGAATATTTGACCATACACCAGTTACGGATGTGTACGTGCACATTGGAGCTATAACCAATTTGAGCACAGGAGCATCAAACTGGAAATTTGTAAAATTTGATTGGGGTGTGGCAAATCCAGCAGCTAATGCTGCCTCTACTGGCTCTAATCAATGGACATTCACCATAAACGGAGGTTTGCGAAATTTCTTTGGGATAACTAACTCAGTCGAAAAAATTCAGAAAATAGCTATTCTGTTCAGAAGCGGAAATGGAAATAAAGTATTACGCAATGATGATGCATCTGACATGTATGTACCTGTATATGACAATGGAAATTTTGCTCGCATCGATGAACCAGTTTCAAAACCAACTTATATCAGAACAATATCATCCATAGACAAACAATTTGGAGATCAATTAACCATTACCGGAAATACTAATAATTCAGGCAATCTGAGGATTTTGCATAACAATAAAGTAATTGGGACTGCTACAGCTGCTTCCACTTTATCTGCCAATGCAACACTTAGCGAAGGCGGAAATCAGAAATTTATTTTTGAGGCGACTTTTTCTGGGAACAGTGTGGTGACCGACAGCCTACAATTTTTTCTTCCGGGTCC
>JBKCGF010000019.1:0-8059 GCA_046303455.1 Chitinophagaceae bacterium
AGGCTGCAAAAATTAATGGAGCGCGCGATAGAAGATTTAGGGTAGAACACGCACAACATGTAAGGCCTGAAACAATCGATCAATTTGCAAAACAAGGTGTCATTGCATCAATGCATCCCTATCATTTGTATGATGATGGAATTTGGGCATACAAGCGTTTAGATACGAACAGGCTAAATGGCACCTATGCATTTAAAAGCATGAAAGATAAAGGTGTGAAGGTGACGTTTGGTTCTGATTGGCCTGTTGCTCCTATCGATCCTATGTATGGCATTTTTGCGGCGGTTACAAGAATTACGGGGGATGGTAAAAATCCA
Source organism: Chitinophagaceae bacterium (assembly GCA_046303455.1). Classification (GTDB taxonomy): domain Bacteria; phylum Bacteroidota; class Bacteroidia; order Chitinophagales; family Chitinophagaceae; genus Pollutibacter. The sequence continues at coordinate 318 of JBKCGF010000019.1, forward strand.
AATGGGTGGTACCCCAATGAAAAAATTTCAGTAGAAGAAGCATTGAAATCATATACATCTGTGAATGCTTATGCATCTTTTCTTGATGGGAAGATTGGAGTATTGAAAGAAGGCTATGATGCTGATTTTACAATTTTGGAAAACGATATTTTAACTATACCTCAAGAAAAAATTAAGGAGGTGAAAGCAATCCGAACTGTCTTAAAAGGCAAAGAAGTTTTCTTGAGAAAATAAAATTTGATTCCTTTTTAAAGTCCTGTTTCGTATTTATACGAAGTAGTATCTCTACAATTCGTCATGGTTTGATCATTTTTTTTATAAGAATCTGCGGTTCTATAACAATATCCAGGTCTTGGTATACGTTATTATTATATGATAGCAGCAACGCTATCTATCCTATAATCCAAGACCATGAAAACCAATCATTTAGGCCCCAAATCGGTCGTTTTACTGACCATTTTTATCTTGCTATCTGGCTTTTTTAGTGCCAGCGCACAGGCTGTATTCAATGCGAATAATGGCAATATCAGCTTTTTAGCGGCTAATAAATCTCATAAAGTTGGCACAAACGGATCAGGTGTAGGTAATGTAACCTTATACACCAACGTCATTACCATTGCTGGTCAGCAAATAGATTGCATCATCCGAACAGTAAGTTTGACCAATGGTAGTTTTGCTTTGCCAGCTAGTGCGCCAAGTGGAACAATTCCTTTTGATTATTCATCTCCAACAGGTAGTGGTCTTTCTGCAAATCTTGATCGATTTTTTTCACCTATGTTGACTTTTAATTCAGGTGGCGGAAGTGCCAAATTTAAATTTGAATTCATACTTGGCAATAGTTATAACAATAGCACAAATAAAGGTACTCCAGTCATAATTCAAAATGTGTTGTTGAATACTTATGATATTGATGGGAATGATGGTGCAAATTCAAATCAATACAACGAGTTCGGTGGTTTTTCTTCAGTAACCTTGAGTGCATCACCTGCAACTAGACTTTCTTATTCATATAATACAGCATCTGGCTTAACAAAATTCCGTTCGAATGTAACGTATAACAGTACAATTGTTACAGCGGATCAGCATCGTGTAAGAGTTCAGTATGATGAAGTGAGCGCTTTTGAAATAATGGTAGGTGCAGATGGCTCTAATGCGGCATTCTTTATGCTCGATTTTGGAACTGGTCCAAATTGGGGTGGAACCACAAATATATATGGTACTCCAACATTAGATCTTAATCCTGGTCAGCCTGGATTCAGCCAGATTTCTTCATCATGTGGAGCCGTTGTTCGACCCATTACTAATGGTTCAACAAGCTTAAGTTTGACAGGTTCGTCTAATACCGTAAGTGAGATCATCATTTCTTATGATCCAACTACCATCTTAAATGGAGCTTTCGAAAATATATTTCCAAATGGCTCAAGTAATTCTGCTGCTGATAGCATCAAATTGAATTTTACCTCACCAAGTACTTCAACATTTACTTTAAATGGTGTTGTGTTTACAGTCAATCGCGCAGTGATTACCGGCACCAATTATATACGTTTTTCAAGAAATGGAACTGCTATGACAACTGCTCAAGCTGAGATGTTGTTGGATGCCTTGATGTATGCTAATACAGCTACTCCACCTAATTTGAACCACAGAGAGTTGTTTATAGCTGTGCGAGAGACTTCATTTACTACGCCTTTGTCAAGCTTTATCATCAATGAAATTTGCATTCTTCCAATGGAGTGGGTAGATTTTCAAGTGAAATCAGCTACAACATCTAATCAAGTTCAGCTGAATTGGAAAATAGTTGAAAACAGGGCACATAAAGGGTATTTTATAGAATACAGTCACAATGGAAATACATGGGAAGATTTGGGTTACGTGAATGGATCAGGAAAAATTGATGGAGAGTCGGCTTACACTTATACTATGGGAAAAGTATTCTCTGGTACTGTTTATTTCAGGATTAAACAGCTGGAATTAAATGGATCAGCTAATTATTCTACAGTAAAAAAATTAAACTTGACTTCAAGTGCAGAGCAGTTAAAGATTTGGCCTAATCCTGCAACAGCATTACTCCAAATCAATACTAATGATAAAGCGGGTAGAGCTAATATTATTGATGCTTCAGGTAAGGTTATTAAAACTATTACACTTAGTGCAGGTATAAATAGAATACCTGTCAACGACTTGAATCGAGGTCTATACATGGTATCCTTCAATACAAATCAGGGCGAACTAATTCAAACCAGATTCCTAAAGCAATAAACTTTAGCGTATATCATCAAGCACGCCAGTACCAACCAAATAAGATGTTTGGTGTGGGTTGTCTATATAAGCCAATAATGCAATTGAAGTAGCAAAGGCTAAGCTAAACAGCATAACTGTTGCTCTTGTTGCATTGTTGTTTCCTATATGTGAAAATGCAATCGCAAGTTGAGTGAAAAAACCGAACAGAAACAATACCGCAATTTTAGTAGACGGGATATGTTGTTTTCGCAATTCTCTTCTCTCGAACCACGCTTCTCTAACACTTTCCAGTTCATTGTAATAAGCGGTTTGCATATGTGGATGGCCTGAAAATAGTTTATTGTCAGCCGCAATTAAATAAAAATCCTGAAAAGTTTTTTTATTGAAAGATTGTTGTTTGTAAACTGAGAAACCTTGTTGTGCAAGCATGTCGTCATTTACTTCCTGTTCTTTTAATTTTTGAATGTAGTTTTTTACTGCGTTTGATATTCTGATAGAGTCAGGTCCAAGTGGTTCAGTTATTCTTAGGAGTGCTCTTAGAGAATTTGCCTGCTGGGTCATCAATGCATTGGTTTTGGTAATCTTTCCCCAAACTTCAGAAAAAATTAAGCTTGAGAACAAGGCAAACAATAGTGCCACAGAGGCAAAATATGAGGGGGACACTCCACGTGGACTATACTTCCATTTTGTATATAAACGTTCAAAAAAAATGACTCCAACTCCCATAGCAATTGGTAGGAGAGCAGAAAGATATTTAAGACCAAGTGTAGTATCCATGTGATAAGATTGGTTAATTCGAAGTGAATTTACATAAATTTTGATATTGTTTTCTAAATACTGATTTTATGTACTTTAAGAGTGAATAAAATGTATTTTTTTGTTTATTGTATTTCTCTCTTCCAGCAAATTATGCTGATTAAACTCAAGCTGGTACTGTATTTCTCCTTAAAACATGAGTTCACTCATAGGTAGCTGACAAATCTGTCATTTACGTGGTTTTTGTGTACAGCTATTTTTGTTCCCATGATTAGCCCTAATAGTCTGTCGAAACCACTAACAATGTTAAAGCCAAACTCAATCCTTTTCCCTCTCGCATGTTTTATACTCATTAACTTATTTTCTTGTGTCAATACAAAAAACGTTGGGTATTTAAAAAACGCAAAGGATGCCACCTATGTTACCGATGCCAGTCCCGATGCCATAGTACAACGAAATGACATCCTGAGTATAACCATAACTAGTCTTAATGCTGAAGCATCGATAGTTTTTAATACCACGAATAACCATGTATTTAACAGTTCTTCTTCCAATGGAAGTGTAATTCAATCTGGAGGATATCTGGTTAATGGAGATGGATTTATACAAATCCCCATTTTAGGGAGCATGAAAGCAGAGGGGATGACAAAGCGCGAACTGCGTGAAAAAATCACCAATATAATTATTGAAAATAGATTGCTGGTTGATCCAATTGTCACTATCAGACACATGAACTATGAGGTAACAGTAATAGGTGAAGTAGGAAGACCTACTGTTATTAATGTGCCAAATGAAAAGATATCAATTTTAAAAGCATTGGGTTTAGCTGGAGATATTACCGTTTATGGTAAGCGAGAAAACGTATTGATAATTCGAGAAATAAATGGGGAAAAGACTTTGAAGCGAATTGATATGAATTCATCAAACTTACTTCAATCTCCTTATTACTACCTCATGCCAAATGATGTTGTTTATGTTGAGCCAAATAAGAACAAGTTGGCAAGTGTGAGCAGAGGACGACAGCTGCTTCCAGCGGTATTATCTGGATTATCGGTTGTTATTATTGTTTTGGATCGTGTTTTATAGGTGATAGAAAATAGAAAAAATGGATAAGAGTACAAACGAAACGTTATTTCATAAATTAATGGTCAAGTATACCCCTTATTGGCCATTATTTGCAGTTTTCTTCCTGCTGATTTTTGCTGCTACATATTCATTTTTACAATATACAGTTCCAAAATTTCAAGCTACAGCTTCACTTATCATAAAAGATGAAAAAAAAGGAAATGATGATTCACGGCTCATGGAATCTCTAAATTTAATTGGGTCTAAAAAAATTATTGAAAACGAAATTGAAGTATTAAAATCGAGGCCTGTAGTAGAAGCTGTAATAAAGAAAATGCATTTGTATGCTGAGGTTTATGTAAAAAAAGATTTTCGAAAGTTGTTTTTATATGAGAATGCTCCTGTATTTATTGAAGCCTATCATCCTTTGAATCTTACATCGAGTAAATCTGATATCGATTTTGAATTAATTGATGATGGAAAAGCTATCAGATTGATTAAAGAGAATAAAGAGATTAAGATGGGCGAATGGTCTAATACGGCATTTGGTATCTTGAAATTCACGCTAAAAAACGATTACAGGAGACTTGAGAAAGGTGAAGTGTATAGTTTAGTTATTTATGCGCTTCCAATTAAAACAACGCATATAATGGCCGATCTTAAAGTGTCTTCCACCAATAAATTATCCAGTGTTATTGATGTAAAGTATAAGGACAAGCATCCACTGCTTGCTGAAAGAGTTCTCAATGAAATAATTAGCTCATATAACCTTGCTTCAATTGCTGAAAAAAATGTTTTAGCAAAAAGTACTCTAAAGTTTATTGAAGAAAGATTAAATGCAGTAGGATCACAGTTAAACGATATAGAGCGAAGTATTCAGCATTATAAATCCAGGTCGGGAGCGGTTGATATTAGTACACAGGGGCAACTCTATTTACAAAATGTAAGTACAAATGATCAAAAATTGAGCGAAATCAATTTACAGCTTTCTGTGATAAATACATTAGAGAGAGATTTGAGTGAAAAAAATACCTCAGCTGGTTCGCATACCGTGATGCTTGGGAATACAGATCCGATGCTTAACCAAATGCTGGGTGCCTTGAATAATGCAGAATTAGAAAAAGAAAAACTAAAGAAAACAGTTGCTGAAAATAATCCGATTTTAATTGCAGTATCTGATCAAATAATTAAAATCAAAGAAAATATTTACCGAAATATAATTGATCAAAGAAAAAATTTGGAAGCGACTAAAAACAATTTATCTCAAACCAATACCAACTATAACTCCTTATTACAGGCAATTCCAACAAAAGAAAGGGAGTTACTCGAAATTAGTCGCGATCAAAATATCAAAAGTGGAATTTATTCTTTCCTGCTTCAAAAAAGAGAAGAAAGTGAGCTGTCTTATGTATCTAATTTATCCGACAGCAGAATTGTCAATCATGCACAAGCACCCGGTTCGCCAGTGAGCCCCAGTCCCATACTGGCATATGGTATTGCTTTGATTGCTGTGTTTAGTATTCCTATTTCAATTATAACAGCAAAAGAAACACTTGCATCTACAATTCTTTATCGTCAGGAAATTGAAGCGCTTACACAAGTACCTATTATAGGTGAATTAGAAATGCATAAAAAGGCAAAGCCATTAGCTATTGAAGCAGGTAAACGCAGTTTGGTAGGGGAAGAATTTAGGAGAATTCGATATGCACTACAATATTATTTGACAGGGGCATCTGCTAAAAAAATTCTTGTTACATCAAGTTTGAGTGGAGAAGGTAAAAGTTTCGTATCCTCAAATTTGGCAATTAGCTTTTCACTTTCAGGTAAAAAAGTTGCACTTGTAGATTTTGATTTACACAACTCCTCTCTAGATAAAATATTTATAAATGATCGAAAAGAGGGTGTTTTAGACTTTTTAATCGGAAATATTGAGATAAAGGGTATTATTTATCCTGTTATTGAGTATGAGAATTTATGGTTTTTGCCAACAGGAGGCAGTCAAGGTGATCCGTCTGAATTGCTGGAGTCTGCTAATCTGTCTATTCTTATGGACTACCTGGAATCGGAATTTGATATCGTTGTAATCGACTCACCTCCAGTAGCCTTGGTTAGTGACGCTTATCAGCTATCTCAATTTTGTGGAGCTACAGTTTATGTTGTGAGACATGGGTATACTCCAAAAGTGATTATCAAAAGATTTGATCATACAAATACAATTAATCCACTGATAAATCCTGTTGTGGTGTTTAATGGAATTAAAAAAAGAGGTTTTGGAGTAAAGGAAAGTGGCTATGGTTATGGGTATAAATACGGCTATGGTGCATACTATAGCAATGATAAAAAGGCATAATCTCTGTTTTTGGTACTATTCAATCTTATTCAGTGTAACTGAATGTGGCGAAGCCATGGATAAATTAAAATGAGCATTCTATGAATAAACATTGGTTTGTCTTGTACACCCGTTCTAATTGTGAGAAAAAGGTTTCCGAACTACTTACAAAAAGAGAAATCGAAAATTATTGCCCACTTAATAAAGTATATCGTCAATGGTCTGATAGGAAAAAGATTGTAGATATGCCACTGTTTTCATCATATGTATTTGTACGTGTATTGGAAAAGGAGTTAACTGGGCTGAAGTCCCTTACTTCAAATATTGTCAATTTAGTTTATTGGTTAGGTAAGCCAGCTGTTGTAAAGGATCAAGAAATTGATAATATAAAATTCTTTCTAAATGAATACAGCAATATAAAGTTGGAAAAGCGTAATGTAGACATAAATGAAGACGTGTTAATTATGCGAGGCCCCTTTTTTAATCAACAAGGTGTTGTAAAATCTATAAAAAATAATTCAGTTTTAGTGTCTCTTCCATCTTTGGGGTATAGTATGATAGCTGAAATACCTATTTCTAATGTAAAAATACTTAATGCCGATTATGAAGTTGAACCTTCGCAATACCATAGCTTATCTGTATGCTAATTCACTTATATATAGTGGTAAGGTAAAAAAATCTATGGATGCATTTCATTCTGATAAATTAATGCTATCCATTTATTTTCATGATCCATCTAAAGACCTATTTGTAAAAACGGTTAATTGGTTGAAAGCGCAAAAGGTAAACTTTATCTCTACCAATGAATTGATTCAAGTCATAAATGGTGAAATAAAACCTAAGCCTTCATCAGTTGTTCTGACAGTTGATGATGGATGGAAAAGCAATAAAAATAATATAATTGAATTTGCGCAATTAAATAATGTGCCAATAACCATATTTGTTTCCCTTGATCCTGTAGTAAGACGTAGCCCTTTTTGGTGGTCTTTCGTGAATAAAAAAAAGTCAAAAGGATTTAGGATGTATGATGTGAAAGAGTTAAAAAAAATGGATAATAATAGTCGTTTGAGTTATTTGAATACATATGGGTTTAATACAACTATTGATCATGAGGCGATGACAATAGATGATATAATTGAAGCAGACGGACTTCAAAATATAGCAATTGAAAGTCATACGGTTAGTCACCCTATACTTACGAGATGTTCGAATCAAGATTCAGAGTATGAGATACAGAAATCAAAACAGCAACTTGAAGATATTTTAGGAAGAAAGATAATGGGATTTGCATATCCAAATGGATCTCATGGTATGCGTGAAATCGAATACTTAAAAAAGCATGGGTATAAAT
>JBKCGF010000020.1:0-7294 GCA_046303455.1 Chitinophagaceae bacterium
GAAGAAGCAATCGCACCTTCCTTCAAACCAAACCGGTGTATAAATGCAATAGCAGTCGGAGCTTTAGTATAACGATTAACAACTACAATTTTGAGCACATCATTTTTTATATCAGACACATAATTACCACCATGCTGTGCAGGTTGCAGATTAAGTTTTTCAGTTATCAGTTGTCCGTCTATGCAACCAATCACAGGAAGTTGATAAACACCATTTGCAGGAAGCTTGATTTCATCCATACTGATACTATTGATTCCAAATCGGTTAACAGACTTCCCTTGTTCTGGTAATCTTGCGATTTTCGTGGTACCATTTTCTGCTACTTCCATCCCATTGATATAAGTAGCAAGCGCTTTAAAATCTTTTAAATTATTAACCAATACAAAATCTGCATCATCACCAACATTCAATAAACCCACATCCAATTTATAATGCTGCACAGGATTAACGCAGGCTGCCCGTAAAATATGAAAGACATCAGATCCTTTTTCAACTGCCCTTGCACACAAAGAATTGATATGTCCTGCTACCAAACTATCAGGATGTTTATCATCTGAACAAAACATGATTTGATCAGGGTATTCATCAATCAATGGAATTAAGGCTTCAAAATTTTTTGCGGCACTCCCCTCTCGAATGATGATTTTCATTCCAAGCGAAAGTTTTTCTTGGGCTTCTTCGATGGTAAAACATTCATGATCGGTACTAATCCCGCGATTAATGTATTGCACCAATCCTTCTCCACTTAATCCAGGTGCATGGCCATCTACTGGCTTCCCTAATGCTTGCGCGGCTGCTATTTTTTTCAAGACTTCCTCATCGCCATGGATTGCACCAGGGAAATTCATCATTTCACTCAGGTACTTGACTTCCTGTAACTCCAGTAATGTTTTTACTTGCTCAGCATCCAAAATATCTCCTGCAGTTTCAAAGACAGTCGCAGGTACACAACTAGGTGCCCCAAAATAAAATTTAAAAGGGATCTTCTTTCCATCTTCAATCATGAATTGCACCCCTTCCATACCACATACATTAGCGATTTCATGTGGATCACTCACTGTGGCCACCGTACCATGTACCACAGCCATTCTGGCAAACTCAGATGGTACAAGCATAGAGCTTTCTATGTGCACATGTGCATCAATAAAACCAGGTATGATAAATGGAAGTGAAAAATCAATGTTTGAACTCTCAGTTGGTTCAATTGACTTGATTTTTCCCGCTTGAATGGTCATCCTGACAGGACTGATCGTTCTTTTTAAACAATCGACCAGATTTCCATCTACAAAGAAAGTATCCATAAGGCTGAATTTACGAAGGAAATGCATGTAAACCATCCACTAAAGTTTACCGCTCATGGATAAAATCGATTATTTAACACCTATCTCTTTTGGGGGATTTGAAACAGTATTATCTTGCATTCATAAACACAACATGTATGAAAAAGATTAAATTTTTGTCGCTTTTGACCCTCTCGTTTTTGATGGCTGCGACAAGTTTCGCACAAACTGCAGATGAGATCATCAGCAAGCATATTGAAGCAATTGGTGGTGCTGAAAACTGGAAAAAAATCAATACCGTAAAACAGGAAGCATCAATTAGTGTACAGGGAATGGATATTCCAGTTGTAATCACATTCGTTCACAACAAAGGATTCAAACAAGAATTTACTGTGATGGGTATGACAGGTTACTCTATCATTACTTCTGATGGTGGATGGAATTTTAGTCCTATGGCAGGCCAGACCAAGCCTGAACCAATTACTGCTGATGAATTGAAATATGGCAAAGACCAACTTGATCTTCAAGGTGAGTTCATCGACTACAAAGCAAAAGGACACAGTCTTGAAGTTCTTGCAAAGGAAGATGTTGATGGCACTGAATGTCATGTAGTAAAAATCAACAGAAAGAGCGGAACAGAATCTGTTTTTTACTTTGATCCAAAAACCTTCTACATCATCCGTACAAAATCTAAAGTTGTTGCAAACGGCCAAGAAGTTGAATCAGTGGTAAACATGAGCAATTTTCAAAAATTGCCAGAAGGAATTGTAATGCCATTTACAATGGAAAACAGTGCAGTACCTGCTCCAATTACTGTTACCAAAGTGGTAATCAATGGCCCAGTTGATGAAGCTACTTTCAAAGTTTCTCAATAACTCATTTATGCTATACCAAAACCCGGTTTGATACCGGGTTTTTTTTTCAATAAAATGCTCTTACAATGAAAAAAATAACTGCTGCATTAGCATTCTTTTTGTCAGCATTGACAATCGATTCAATTGCACAATCAGACATTACATCCAGCACTTTTGGCGCTCTTGAAGCAAGAGTACTTGGTCCAGGTACGATGAGTGGTAGAATTTCTGCCATCGAAGGTGTAAACACAGAAAACGGAAAAACAATTTATGTTGGAACCGCAGGCGGTGGTGTATGGAAAACCACCAATGCAGGTGCTTCTTTCAAACCCATCTTCGACAAATATTGTCAAAGTATTGGTGCCATTGCAATTGATCAGAAAAATCCAAAAATCATTTACGTTGGAACTGGAGAAAGCAACATGAGAAACTCGGTTTCAATTGGCGATGGCTTTTACAAATCGACTGATGCGGGAAGTAACTGGTCGAAATTAGGCGGATTGGATTCTACTGAACACATTGCCAAGATTGCTATCGATCCTAACAATAGCAGCACACTATATGTAGCAGCACCTGGTGCCTTGTGGAGCGACAGCAAACACAGGGGTTTGTATAAATCAACCGATGGTGGTAAAACTTTTGAGAAAATTCTTTATATCTCTGATAAAGCAGGTTGTGCGGATGTTTCATTGGATCCTTCTAATCCAAATGTAGTCTATGCAACAACATGGGAATTCAGGAGAACACCTTATTCGTTTTCTTCAGGTGGACCTGGAAGTGGAATTTGGAAAAGCTTGGATGGTGGTAAAACCTGGAAAGAATTAACCAACGGGCTACCAGCTAAACCTATTGGTAGAACCGCTTTAGCGATCGCCCCTTCATCTCCAAATAACCTCATTGCAATTGTAGAAGCAAAAGAAACTGGCTTGTATATTTCTGCAGATGGTGGTGAAACCTGGAAACCACAGAGTGCATCGCTTAACGTTGTTTCAAGACCATTTTACTTCAGCACTTTGGTAATTGATCCTAAAGATCCAAAACGTGTATATCGTCCAGCTTATTCTTTTGCGTATTCAAGCGATGGAGGTTATTCATTTGCGGAAGCAAGTGGTGAAGGTGGATGGGTACATAGCGACCACCATGCACTATGGATCAATCCATCGAATACAAATCATATGTATTTAGGTACAGATGGTGGAGTCTATACCAGTTTAGATAAAGGTGCTACTTGGACATTTATTCAAGGTTTACCTGTTGGACAATTTTATCATGTGGATCATGACATGGGTGCTCCATATCGTGTTTTTGGTGGATTACAAGACAATGGAAGCTGGGTTGCCCCTTCTTCTGGTCCTGGTGGTGTAGGCAACGGAGATTGGAAACCCATTTATGGTGGTGACGGTTTCTGGGTTGTTCCAGATCCAACCGATCCAAATATTGCTTATGCTGAATCTCAGGGTGGTGATGTGAACCGCATAGATTTGAAAACAGTGAAGTCTGTCGGCATACGCCCATTACAAACAGACAAAGAAGAAAAACTAAGGTGGAACTGGAATACTGCAATTGTAACCGGTAAGGCCAATCCAAAAAATCTTTATACTGGTGCGCAATACCTTTATCATTCGCAAGATCAGGGTAGAAACTGGACAAGAATTTCTCCAGACTTGACTACCAACGATAAAAAGAAACAAGAACAGGAGAACAGCGGTGGTTTGAGTGCCGATAACACTTCAGCAGAGAACCACACTACTATTTTTACCATTGCAGAATCACCATTAGACGCAAATCACATATGGGTAGGTACTGATGATGGCAACTTGCAAGTAACTACAGATGGAGGTAAAACATGGACGAACACATCAGCTAACATTGTTCCAACTGGCATACCAGCTCAAACCTGGGTAAGCAGCATTGAGCCTTCTCATTTTAGCAAGGATCTTGTTTATGCTACGTTTGAGAACCATATGTATGGTGACCATAAAACTTATGCTGCAAAATCTGAAGATGGAGGCAAAACCTGGAAGGCATTTACTAGCAAAGAATTCAGCGGATTCGCACATAAGATTATCGAAGATCCGGTAAATAAGAACCTTCTGTTTTTAGGAACTGAAATGGGCTTATTTGCTTCAGTCAATGGTGGACAGGATTGGTTCAGAATGAAGAACAATATCCCTTGGTATGCATTGGTAAGGGATTTGAAAATTCATCCAAAGACAAACGACTTGATTGTAGCCACACATGGTAGAGGTATTTTGATTGTAGATGATATCTCCAGCATGCGTCAGCTCTCCAATGAAGTAGTTTCAAAGAATGTGCATTTATTTGAAACCGGAGATATTACACTTTCAACAGGCGACTTTGGAAGCGGTGGTTTTCCAAGTACAGGAGGATGGGTTTCAGGAAATGCTCCATCATTGAAACCTTTCCAATATTTCTTGAAAGAAAAGATCAATACAGGAACGGTAAAAATTGAAGTGTACGACAAAACTGGAAAGCTGGTACAATCAGTTCCAGCAAGCAATAGAAAAGGAATCAACCGTGTTACCTGGTCTCAGCGCATGATGCCTCCAAAAACTGCATCTGGCGGAACTAAACCCGATAATGGTGGAGCCGTAGCGCCTCAAGTATTACCAGGCGAATACACCCTAAAGCTCATTGCCGGAAAGGATGAATACACACAATCCTTCCGCATGGTACATGATCCAAAATCTTCATTTACCCTTGCTGAACGCAATGCACAATTTGCTGCAGCTATAGAATTGTACAATCTGCATCTAAAGCTGGCATCAATTGTTACAGGCATCAGCGACAAACAAAAAATGTACAAAGAGAATGTTGCTAAATTGAAGAATAAGAAGTCGCTTAAGTTGGGAAATGATTACCTGATAGCTTTAGAAACTTTAAGAGCTGAATTACTTCCAACGAAGCAGACATCAATTTTTGCAGATGAATCAAGATTAAGAGAAGACATCACTCAGGTTTATCTGGCAATTTGCTTTAACGAAGCTGGTCCGAGTAACCTACAGCTTGAAAGTATCAAAACGCTTATCAAAAGAGTAAATGATGCAGAGAAAAAAGCTGCAGAAATCAACAGCCAATTTGAGGAAAAGGTAAAGCAGGCACTAACAAAAGAAAAGCTCTGATTTAGTAAATAATATCTTAAAGGGCCGCAAATGCGGCCCTTTTTTTATTAATCTTCTTCTCGTAATATTCGTTTGAGTTTGAGGCTCTTGATTGGCGCAACAACAAGTGGGAATTTCTCGACAGTCACGTTACTAGCATCCAATCCAAATCCCTTTTCTTCAGAAAGTGAAATTTCTTTGAGCCAGAAATACAACTTCATCACCAAGCGCTCGAAGAAAGGCAATTCATTATCCTGACTCAGGAATTTTTCCATCACAATGAATTCAAAATCACCTGCGATATTGTTACGGGCTAAACTCTCATAACGAGATGTAATATTCACCTCTTTATTGGCCACCATATCCTCAACTACCTTTCTGAACATCAGGTTGATTTTAGGTTGTTGTCTGAAACCCAATCTGAATTCCACCCTGATTACTTCATTAGGAATAATTGTTTGTACTTCGTATTCACATGTATATGGGTCATCCATGGTATCCACATGCACAAACCAGTAAATATCTGCACGCTTAGGCTTCTTGTTCAAGATAGAGTGTATGATTTTATATTCTATCTCTTTAAAATTATTAGCACTGCTGAGGTATACCAGATGGGTTGCATATTTATTTATTGTCTGGTCGTTACTCAACTCCTGAAGTACAGGTAAATAATTTTCAAGTCGTGCAAATTCTACGTACCGATTTTTGATTTTTCTGGACTTGAACCACACATACATCACCAGTAATAAAACACCACCAACGATAAGTGTAACATAACCACCATGTGGGAATTTATCTAAATTGGCAAAAAGAAAGCCAAATTCAATACTAAAATAAACTACCAGATAGAGATAGATCCAGTAAGATTTAACCCTGTGTAAAACCAGATAATTAGCAAAAAGAATAGAAGTAGAAATCATACATAGGGTAATTGCCAACCCATATGCAGCTTCCATGTTACTGGAACTTTTGAAAAACAATACTATTCCGCAACATCCAACAAATAATAACAAATTGATTGCAGGTATAAATAATTGACCTCTTTCTTCAGTAGGATATACTATTTTAAATTTCGGCCAAAGATTTAAACGCATTGCTTCACTGATCAATGTAAACGATCCACTTATTAATGCTTGGCTGGCGATGATTGCTGCTGCTGTTGCAATAATAATCCCGAAAATCAGAAACCCATCAGGCATTGTTGCAAAAAAAGGATTTCTCAACAATTCTGCATTAGGAAATGATGCAATAAATTCTGCATTCTTCAACAGTTGAGTGTTAGCGTAAATCTTACCTACCTCTCCCATCAGATACGCTCCTTGTCCCAAATAATTTAGGATAAGACAAATTTTTACCATGACCCATGATGCACGAATATTATTTTTACCACAATGCCCCATGTCTGAATAAAGTGCCTCAGCACCTGTGGTACATAAAAAAACAGCTCCTAAAATCCAAAATCCTTTCGGGTAGACTGTAAGTAACTTAATTGCATAGACTGGATTAAACGCTTTGATCACACTTAGATCTGATGTCATATTGTAGATCCCAAGCACAGCAAGCATTCCAAACCAGATTGTCATTATTGGACCAAACATCTTTCCAATGGAAGCAGTCCCAAATTGTTGCATAAAAAAAAGGACGGATAAAATGCATAAGACTATTGTTACAATCTGCATTTCAGTAATGGCAGCAAATTGTGGTAATTGAGCTAATCCTTCAACTGCTGAAGTAACCGAAATGGGAGGTGTAATCATCCCATCGGCAAGCAGTGCTGCACCTCCGATCATAGCAGGTGCAACCAACCATTTTCTGCGCCTCCTCACCAAAGTATATAAAGAAAATATTCCACCCTCTCCTCTGTTGTCTGCCCGTAAAGTGAGGATTACGTATTTGACTGTCGTTTGCAGTGTTAATGTCCAAATGATACATGAAATCCCTCCAAGGATAAGCTCCTCGGAAATTACACGTCCATTAACAATTGCACTAAAAACGTAGAGAGGGGATGTACCGATATCGCCGTAAATGATCCCCAAGG
>JBKCGF010000021.1:0-1350 GCA_046303455.1 Chitinophagaceae bacterium
CATTGAAGGTCTGCTGCATTTGCTGCAACGCTTTTTCCTGTTCGATGAAAGCCAGTTTTTGTTTTTCAAGATCCGCTTCTTCAGTACTGATTTTTGTATCAATTTCTATTTTACGATCAGACTCCGCATGTTGTTGTTCAGTCAGTTCTTTGTACTGGACATTGAACCCTTCCAAAGCAGCTTTCGCTAGTTCAATCGATTTGACCTTGTATTCTTTCTTGATCTCGTAATACTTCTCAGCTTTTCTAGCCTGACTTTCCAAAGTCTTCAACTGGTTGTTGATTTCAAATAACAAGTCCTCAATACGAGCAAGATCTTGTTCAGTGGCGTCCAACTTGAGTTTCGCTTCTTTCTTTCTTGTTTTGTAAATGCTGATGCCGGCGGCTTGTTCCAGCATTTTACGACGACTGTTCTCTTTGTCTTTGATGATGTCATCCACCATACCCAATTCCATGATGGCATAGCTGTCGGTGCTCACACCAGTATCAAGGAATAAATTATGGATATCTTTCAAGCGGCATTGAACATCATTCAAACGGTATTCACTTTCGCCACTTTTATAAAACTTACGTGTAACGGTTACAGTATTGAATTCAGTCGGCAATAAATTCTTGGTATTCTCAAACGTGAGACTCACTTCTGCCAATCCACTTGGATTTCTGGTCTTCGATCCATTGAATACCAAACTCTCTAAGTTCTCACTTCTCAGGTTGCTGATTTTATGTTCACCGATAACCCAGCGGATAGAATCCACGATATTACTTTTACCACATCCATTAGGACCAATTATACCTGTTATTCCTTCGTCAAAATTAACGACAGTCTTATCTGCAAAACTCTTGAACCCCTTGATTTCTAAACTCTTTAATCTCACAATCTTTCATTTTAGTCGAGCGTCAAATATAAGACTTGAGAGGGAGGGGTTGTTCACGAGTTGTTCACATTTTTTGTGTGGAAACAAATAAATATAAACTGCTAACCGTCAACCCCATATCGTACACCCATGAGGGCTCTAATCTTATCTAGTGTATCCATCAACTTCAACGTTTCTTCCAAACCCCAAACCGGACTTTCTGTTAACCCTTGGCGGAGGCATTCATTGACATGATGGGCTTCGTGCTGGTAGCCAAAACCGGGACCTCTTTCGATGGGTACCAAAGTGCGACTATCAACATGCCCAGGATAATATTGAATGGTAGCAGAGGGCTCATAAAATCGACTGGTAAGCCTTATTCTGCCAGCAGTTCCAAATATATCTGCATCTGTTTCCAGATTACTGGACAAAGTAGCAAAAAGACTGGCTGATCTGCCATCCATGTATTTAAACTGAATCGAACACTGTTCATCTAC
>JBKCGF010000022.1:0-25432 GCA_046303455.1 Chitinophagaceae bacterium
AGATTACTGTTTCTTATAACAACAACCACCTTTTTGTAAAACACGGTACGGTTCAACTTTCTTGTCGACTACTCGATGCAAGGTTCCCCGACTACAAAGTGGTTATTCCTGCAGAGAATCCTTACAGAATGACCATTGGCAGACAAGATTTTCAATCTGCTTTAAGAAGGGTAAGTATCTTCAGTAACAAGAGTACCAACCTTGTTACGATGAATATTTCTGGAAGTGAATTACAACTGATGGGGCAGGATGTGGATTTCAGTTTTGAAGGAAATGAACGCATGGCTTGTCAGTACGACGGTGAAGACATCGCCATCTCTTTCAACGCGCGCTTCTTGATTGAAATGTTATCTTGTACTGATAGCGGCGATGTTCGACTTGAGTTATCTACTCCTACAAAGGCTGGTTTGTTAAAGCCAGTTGATCAGGAGGAAAACGAAGACCTGTTGATGTTGGCTATGCCACTGATGTCTAATTAATCATTAAACGATTTGATATGGATGCGTTGATCTCCTATTTCAGCGATCTTGAAAAAAGGCCCCTCGAGAGAGCGGGTTTTTTTATCGCGGGCATGGTTTTGCTCTGGCTGATTGAAAATGCGGTCCCCCTGGTTCATACTCATTACAAAAAATCAAAAGGCAAACACGCTGCAACCAACATCGCTTTCACAGCAATTCATTTTGTTGTGCACACCTTTCTGGCGGCGGGTATCGTGTTTATTGCGGGGTGGACGGAACAAAATAATTTTGGTCTCATCCATTGGACCAATCTTCAACCGTTAATGGTCATTCTGATCACATGCCTTGTTCTTGATTTTTTTGCGGGGTGGCTTTGTCATTTTGTAGAACACCAGATTCCCTTGTTCTGGAGATTTCATATCATCCATCACGCCGACAATAATGTTGATGTAACAACTGGTTTAAGACACCATCCGCTTGAATCTGTATGGCGGGGTATTTTCTTTTATATTGGCATCTTTGTTTCGGGCGCTCCTATGTATGCGGTTTTGTTGTATCAAACCGCACTTGTGTTCATAACGGGTTTTACACACGCCAACATCAGTCTTCCGTCCTGGTTAGATAAGGCAATTAGCTGGATTTTGGTTTCACCCAACATGCACAAGGTGCACCACCATTGGAAACAACCCTATACCGATAGCAATTATGGTGCTGTCTTTTCTATCTGGGATCGCCTTCTTGGAACATTCATGAAACTTGATCCATCCAAATTAAAGTATGGACTGGACCAGTATTATCCAAATGAAAAAGATGAGGATTTTATCTCTCTCATGAAAAGACCTTTTCAAAAACTAAAATAATCTTGAAAAAAATTGCTGTCATCCCCGCTCGGTTTGCCGCAACTCGTTTTCCGGGAAAGCTGATGCAAAAAATTGGTGATAAAACCATCATTCGTTTGGTTTATGAAAACGTACAATCGTTGAACTTGTTTGATGAGGTGCTTGTGGTGACCGACAACGATAATATTGTTGAAGAGATACAATCAATTGGCGGTAGTGTAAAAAAAAGTATTGGTGAACATCAATCTGGAAGCGATAGAATTGCAGAAGCAATAGCCGATATGGATGTTGATGTGGTGGTGAATGTTCAGGGTGATGAGCCTTTTGTGGACGGCTCTTCTTTAGAAAGTCTTTTAAATGCATTTAATGATAAAGATGTTGCTGTGGCTTCTGTTATGCAAAAGCTTGGCGCAGACGAAGACATTAATAATCCAAATATTGTAAAGGTTGTTTGCAATAAAAACAACAACGCACTTTATTTTAGTCGTTCCCCAATTCCCTATAAAAGAAATCTTCATTCTTCTTTGCCCATTTATAAACATGTTGGTGTTTATGGGTTCAGGAAAAATATTTTGCTCGCATTTACAAAATGGCCAATGGGCGTTCTTGAACAAACAGAAATGCTTGAACAATTGAGGTACCTTGAAAATGGGGTTTCAATTAAAATGGTTGAAACTGATTCAACTAGCATTGGTATTGATACGCCCGAAGATCTTGAAAGAGCCAAGGTTTTTTACGCAAACAGAAACAAATAGATAATCTGCTTACTTTTTCTTGAATACCGGAACCGTGCTGCACGGCTCACCATACATGAGGGACTTCACCATTGGCAACAGTTGGTTTGAAATGGCTGTATATGCATATGCGGGTATTTCTTTTTCGCCACATCCTTTAATAACAACTCTCTTATCCTCAAACCCATCAGCCTTTAATGATGAAATATTTTCAATGAAAAGTTTTTTAAACAACTCTTCCTGGCTTCCTTCGTAAACAGATTTAGCAACAGGAGATAGTCGCGTTGCAATTAGCATATATGCCCACATGGGAACAATGGCATCTGTTGAACAAAAAACTGCTACGTGTTTATGGCGGTACTGTTCCCAATCATGATTCTCTAATGAGGCCCTGAAATCTTTTTCCTTTAAGAGCATTTCCATGAATAGAAAATCTTTGATATCAAATGAACATATTGGTTCGTTTGGAAAAAAATCTTCTAGGTTAATTGTGACGATGCCGCTTTCGGCCACTTTATTTATTAAAGCTTCCATACTGCAAAAATATTTAAAAAGATTCAGCCACCCTTGTGAGGTGGCTGATCGTTTGTTTTCTCATGAGCAGTTTCTTGTTTCTAGTATCCGGCCTCTCTTCTTTTATCAACTATTTTAGTTGATTTCTTAAGAGACTCCATTGTGCTGTACACCGCAAATTGTTTCATTTGTTGTTCAATCGCCATTTTTTGGCCATTGATATCTACCATTGCGTTTGGAAGCGCCCCAACCTGGTTAACCTTAATAAAGTAAGCACCATTCTGTCCCTCAATAACCTCCGATATAGTAGACAAGTTCTTTTTGTTAAACGCTGCACCAATTACTTTTGTTTCTGATCCTAATCCTGGTACAAATGGATCATTAAACCTTACCGTATCAACATTTGCGGTAATTCCTGCATTTTGAGTGGCAATTTTTGCAAAATCTTTCTCACCTGCAATCTTTTTAGCTATTTGTTCGGCTTTCTTTTTGTTTTTAAGAATTGGCTCAACCAAAACCCTTGCAACGCTGGCGGGCTGCACACCCTCTTTAATTTCATTGGTAACAATAGCCACAACATATTGATTCTTAAGATCAAACGGTTCTGAAACCGCACCAACTTTATTATCAAAAATCCACCTGATCAGCGATCGTGAAGCCAGGGCTCCAGCTGAATAATCCAGCCCCCTTATGTTATCTGCAGAATTCTTACTCAGCTTCATTTTAGAGGCTGTTTCATCAAAAGATTTTTGGTCTTTGCTTGAAGAAGCAAACTGTGCCGCTGCTGTTGATGCGGTAATATCTGTTTCTTCACTTGAAACAATTGGTTTAGATAAATAAGCAACCTTATAGCCGTCTTCAAAGTTTTTCTGGTTCAAAACCTCAATAACATGATATCCGAAAGAGGTTTTTA
Source organism: Chitinophagaceae bacterium (assembly GCA_046303455.1). Classification (GTDB taxonomy): domain Bacteria; phylum Bacteroidota; class Bacteroidia; order Chitinophagales; family Chitinophagaceae; genus Pollutibacter. The sequence continues at coordinate 3,458 of JBKCGF010000022.1, forward strand.
AAACAGACATTACTCCTTTTGGTTTATATGTGATATAGTCTGCGAAATCTTTATCAAGTGTTCCAAGGTCAATTGAAGAGAACTTATACTCTCCTCCATTTGCTTTACTTCCCTGGTCGTCGCTTAGCGCTAATGCAAGAGATCCAAAACTTGCTCCCCCTTTAATTGCCATGAAAATACTATCTGCCGTCTTCTTTGCTGCGCTATCTGATCTTCTTTGTTGTCCACTTCTTGGATCAACTACACCGATCAAGATGTGTCTTGCTTGTATAGAATCAGGTAGGGTTTTTGTCTCAAGTTTTTTTGCAATAACCATACTACCGCCATCTAAATAAGGGCCCACTACTGATCCAACAGGCATTGAGATGATTGAGTCTTTAGCACTCATTTGCATTCTTGATTTTAATGCAAAGCCATCAAAGTACGGCAACATAGTGTTGTTTCTTGTTACAAAACCCTTTGCATCTTTGGTCGACTGAAACTCACTCTTTAAGTTTAGTAATTGATTATAGAGTTTAGAAGAGTCTTCTGCTGTTGGCGTTGCGCTAAATGAAACATAGGCAATGCTTTTCACGTGCTCTTGTTTGAATTCATCTTTGTGTGCGTTTACATAATCTGAAATCTCTTGGTCGCTTACCTTAACCGTACTGTCGGCCACTGTTGAATAAGGAACACCAACAAAAGAAATAGATGCGATTGCATTGTTGTCACTTGCCATTTTCTCTAACATCCACTTTGGAACATAAGAGCCTTGTGCAATAAGTGAGGTATATTTTTGTGTTAGCAGATTGATTTCAATTGGGTTTAACAGCTGGGCGTTTACGCTGGCTATATCTTCGGCCTTACCCTTTTTCATGTTATTAAACCAGTTCTTTGCTGCAGGAATATCAAAGGCTCCAGTTGTTTGATTTTGAAACAACTGCTTGAACTCTTGAGGAGCGTCGTCAGAAAAAAGAACCGCACCCAACTCTTTTGGGGTTATCGTGATTCCAAGTTTTTTTGCTTCGCCCTTTACTAAGCCTTCTTGAATATAGGTGTTCCAAACGTTTTCAATGATCGATTGTGTAGTCATCTCATCAGTCTGCATTCCCTGAGAGCGGTAGTTCTGCTCAACAAGATTTACTTGTTTACTGAATTCAATAAGGTCTACTTCGTTTCCATTGATGGTTCCAACAGAAGTGGGCTGACTATCAAATAAATTAGTGTTTCCACCAATAAACGCATCTTGTACAAGAAAGGCTATTAAACTGATAGAAATCATTACAGTTAAAACAACGGCAGCCTTGTCCCGGATTTTCTGAATAATTGACATATTGTATGTATTATTATATAGGACGGCAAAAATAGTCTAAAATTGGTTATTAACAAACCGTGGAAAACCATCCCAAAAACCATCCTTTTTACCCCTTTTTAGCTTGTCCACATCCTTTTGTTGATATCTCTGTTTTCCTGTGGATTTCGCCCTTTTTTTTCATTCTGTTTTGGGGATTAAAATAAAGTTCTAAACAGGGTAAAAATAAAAATTTGAGAATTTTTTGTTTTAAAACATTTTCTTCAAGGATTATCCACAAGTTGGAATGAAAATTTGGGTGTTTATAATTTTTCTCTGTTTTTTTTATTTGTGGAATATTTAAAACATGTATCCTTTTTTAGTGATTGTTTTTTTAACACAGCTCTGTGAATTAATGTTTATTTCTGTTAATAAAGAAGATTAAAAAATATAAAAAGTTAGTTTTTCACATATCCACAACCCTAATAGTAATAAGCTTTTTTAAATATAATATATAGATATAAATACTACCTGAATTATGAACATTGAATTGAAAATAAAATTACTCATCTTTGATCTTACTAAATAGTAACATGAAAAATATAAACAACATCATTTTTGATTTAGGTGGTGTCTTAATCGACTGGAATCCAAACTACATGTATAAAAAACTTATAGAAGATGATGAAAAAAGAAAATGGTTTTTAGAAACCGTTTGTACAAGTGAATGGAATGAAGAACAAGATGGTGGTAGGTTAATATCAGAAGCAAATGATTTATTAATTAAGTCTTTTCCAGAATATAAAGATTGGATATTGGCGTATTATGAAAGGTGGGAAGAAATGTTAAATGGTCCAATTCATGGTACTGTAGAATTATTTAAGAAACTTAAAGAAAAGAATTCTCACAATATTTATGCACTGACCAACTGGAGTGCTGAAACCTTTCCAAAAGCTCTGCAGCTTTTTGATTTTTTACATTGGTTTGACGGTAGAGTGGTTTCTGGTGAAGAAATGACAAGGAAGCCATTTAAAGAAATCTATGATATAATTCTATCTCGTTTTAATATTATTGCAGAACAGACTTTGTTTATTGATGATAATTTAAAAAATATTATAGCTGCTAAAGAACAAGGGATAAACTGTATCCATTTTAAATCTCCAGAACAACTTAAAGAAGAATTATCTACCTACGGAATTTTGTAATGATTAACTAAAAATCTGGTAAGCTACAAAACTCAACACATATGCAATAACGGTCATGTATACCAATTGTATTACTGGCCACTTCCATGATCCGGTTTCTTTTTTAACAATAGCAAGGGTACTCATACATTGCATTGCTAATAAATAAAAAACAAGTAAAGAAAATCCTGTTGCCTTTGTATAAACTGGTGAACCATCTGCTCTTTTTGCAGATTGCATTTTATTCCTAAGTGTTTCACTGTTTTCGTCTGCATCTTCACCAACACTATATAATGTTGCCATTGTACCTACAAAAACCTCTCTGGCCGCAAAAGATGTAATTAAAGCAATTCCTATTTTCCAATCATATCCTAATGGTTCAATAACTGGTTCTATACTCCTTCCCATAATTCCAGCATATGAATACTCTAATAAAGCAGATGCTTGTTCTGTTTCATATTCAGCCGTTTTTTCAGGGTTCTTTTTAATTAATACTTCATATTGTTTTTTTATTTCCTCTCTTTTATCTGTTGGACCGTATGAACTTAAAGCCCATAAAACAAGAGAAATAATCATAATCACTTTACCGGCATCAAAAACAAAAACTTTTGCTTTTTCAACCATCGTGATGATAATATTCTTCCACCTGGGTTGTCTGTATATTGGTAACTCAAGAATAAAGAAACTTTTCTCTTTTATTTTTATAAATAGATTTAATACATAGGATACTAACATTGCAACAATAATTCCTAAAACATACAATGCCATTAAAACTAAACCCTGTATACTTAAGAAACCAAAGAAATATTCATTTGGTATAATTAATGATGCAAGTATTGTAAACACAGGAAGTCGTGCACTACAACTCATAAAAGGAGTAACCAAAATAGTTAACAACCTTTCTTTTTTATTTTCAATATTTCTTGCACTCATAATGGCCGGAACCGCACAAGCAAATCCTCCAATCATGGGCATTACACTTTTACCATTTAATCCAACTCGACGCATGATACGATCTGATAAAAAGCTAATTCTAGCCATATATCCTGTATCCTCTAAAAGTGTTATTAAACCGAATAATATCATGATTTGAGGAACAAAAACAATTATTCCACCAAATCCTGCCAACACACCATTTATTAATAAATCAGTAAACCATCCCGGATCCATAATACTTCCTAAATAACCACCAAGAAAACCAACACCCTCTTCTATTGCATTCATTGGATATTCAGCAATCCAGAAAACACTTTGAAATAATATAAACAACACAATACCCATAATTAGATAACCCCAGGTTCTGTGTAAAAAATAACTGTCGAGTTTATCAGAAAAAAGTTTCTTTTTTTCAATTGTGTTTTCTTCAACTGATTTTTGAACAACCAACCTAATTCTTTGATATCTTTTTTGAATATCTTCCGCCTGAATCTTAGTATGGTTAAACCCATGCTTTTCTTCAATCTTTTCTATACTTGTTTGCTGATCTATTGATAGATTAAAAGATTCGTGGTTAATTAAATGGTGTATAGCACCATAATTAGATAAAGAAGGCAATAATTGTTTGACTTCTGTAATTGCACCTTCTGCTAAATCAATAATATTATAAAAATCCTGACCAGGAATACTATTATTAAGACTAATTGAAACAGTTGATTTCAATTGATCAATTCCCTTCCCTGTTCTTGCGTTTACAACAACAACAGGAACACCCATTTCTCTAGCCAAACGATCCGCATCCACACTTATACCCCTTTTCTTAGCAAGATCTGTCATGGTTAATGCTACCACAACAGGTATCTTTAAATCAATGACCTGGGAAACATACAAAAGATTTCTCCTAAGGTTGCTGGCATCTGCTACAACTACTGCCAAATCAATTTTTTCAGCACCATCAGGATACATCAATTGTTTGTAAGAAACCCACTCATCCTCCCTTCTTGGGTACAAACTATAGGTGCCGGGTAAATCAATCACCACACAACTTGAATTTCCTGCCAACGAAACCTGTCCTAATTTTCTTTCCACGGTTACGCCCGGAAAATTTCCCACCTTTTGATTTAAACCCGTTAAAAGGTTAAACAATGAACTTTTTCCACTGTTTGGGTTTCCTAAAATTGCAATATGTGGTTTTCTGGTCAAATTAATATTATCTGCAAATGTACCTCCAAATACAAGGCGATACTTACGAAAGCAGTAAAAAGCGAATAACAGACCAAAAAAGAAATAGTGTTTCACAAGAGCATTAACTTTGTAAAAAATAAACAGCATGTACAGGATACTTGTCGCTTTTCTTCTTTTAAGCCAAATTACAGTAGCTCAAAAACTCAATAAAGCGGATAGGTTTTTGGTTGAAAACCTAAAATCACAGGTTGGTTTTTTGGCTTCTGATGAATTAAAAGGAAGAAGAGCGGGAGACGAGGGAGAGACAATGGCTGCTAAATTCATTGCAGGCAAGTTCAAAGAGGTGGGCCTGATCCCCAAGGGCGATAATGGTGAATATTTTCAATATTTTACCATAAATGATGGTAAATCAATCTCCTCAAATACACACTTGACCATAAACGGTATAAAGCTAGAGGTTGGAAATGATTTCTTTCCATTAGCCAACACAAAAAACGGATCAGCAAAAGGTGAAGCAAGTCCGGGTTTACACGAAAAAGACCAACCCTGGATGATTGATCTGGCCGAATCACTTGAAGAAAATAAAACAAACCCACACTTTGATATCAACAATTTGATTGCCGACAAACTAAAGTCGGCCAAAGACAAGGGTGCAAGCTTCGTTCTTTTTTTCAACAGCACAAAAGGAAGCGACGTCTTAAAATTTGACCCAAAAGATAGATCTGAAAACACCCCACTTCCTGCTGCCTTCCTTAGTTCAAATGGAAGAGACAAAATAGTTAAGGACCTAACCGACACATATGTCATAGAAGCCCAATTGTCTATTGAGCCCAAAATAAGAAAATCAAAAAATGTTGTTGGTTACCTCGATAACAATGCCCAATTCACTGTAATAATTGGAGCACACTTCGATCATCTTGGTTTTGGTGAAGATGGAAATTCTATGATTAGAGGCGGAGAACTTTCTATTCACAACGGAGCTGATGATAATGCAAGTGGCACATCCGCAATGATTGAGCTTGCCTTTCAACTAAAAGGAAATAAAGCAAAGCACTATAACTATCTTTTTATTGGTTTTTCTGCTGAAGAACTTGGCTTAAATGGATCCAAGTATTACGTCGAAAACCCAACCATTTCTCTTAATTCGGTTAATTATATGATTAACATGGATATGGTTGGAAGAATGAACGATAGCACAAAAACCATTACAATAGGCGGTTATGGCACCTCCCCTTCATGGCAAAATATGATTGCTTCGGTTAAGAAAAAAAGTTTTAGTGTAAAATTTGATTCGAGTGGAACAGGACCAAGCGATCACACCTCTTTTTATAGAAAAGACATTCCTGTTTTATTCTTCTTTACAGGTCTTCATACAGATTATCATAAGCCATCAGATGATGCAGAAAAGATCAACTATCTCGGAATGGCTCAAATTGTACGATTTATACAGGAAATGATTGAAAACGACAGAACCCCCAACAAATTAGCCTTTACTAAAACAAGAGAACAACAAACCAGTACCTCAACCCGATTCAGTGTTTCAATGGGTATTATGCCCGATTATTCCTATGGTGGTTCTGGTGTACGCGTGGATGGTGTTACAGATAACCGACCCGCTAAAAAAGCAGGGATTTTGGGTGGTGATGTTGTAAAACAGTTGGGTGATTTTAAAACATCTTCTGTAGAAGCATATATGCAAGCGCTTTCTAAATTCAAAAAAGGAGATAAAACAACCGCCGTTGTTTCAAGGGGTGATAAAGAACTCACATTTGAAATACAATTCTAATGAAACTCAGGTTAGATGACGATAAGATGTCTGATGGCTTTTTTGAAGACACCAGAATATTGGGTATAGCCTGTACCTTAAAAAACTATCAATTTTGCTGGCACATCGACCAGCTTCTGCAAATCGGATTTCAAACTTCTGCCGACCTACAAATTCCAATGGAAAAGAATAAAAGATCTTATTCTTTCACCGTGTATGAATATATTCACCAGCTAACACAAAAAGAACATTTTTTGTATAGCAACAAACACGAAGGAGAATTTCTGTTGCCCGAACTGCAGCACCTTGATTATATTTGGTTGATAAGAGATCCCCAGCATGATGATGCTGAGTTTTCAAGACTTCAGCAAAGACTTAAAGAAATTCCAGGAGTGCAGTTGGTTACAGAAGTGTCACACGACAAAATAAAATCAAAAGATAACCTACAACGTTAACCCATGTGGAAAGAAGAGAAAAATAAGCTGTATAAAAAATTTACTTTCAAAAACTTCAACGAGGCGTTTGCATTTATGACAAGCGTTGCACTGCTTGCCGAGAAAGCGGATCACCATCCAACATGGACCAACACCTGGAATTCTGTTGAAATATGGCTAACGACCCACGATGCTGGAAACACAGTAACACAAAAAGACAGGCATCTTGCAGACGCAATAGATTCTGTTTTTAAATAACAGTAACAGCAAAAGAACCAGCATTGGTCAATTCGCCAATAGGAGTTGTTCTGTCAGATAACCCGTTTTCATTCAGAATAGCAACAACCTCATTCAAGCTTTCTTTCGAAACAGAAATCAACAAACCACCACTGGTTTGCGGATCAGCCAAAATGTTTTTATGTAAAGAAGCGGCACTGGAATTTACCATGCTCACCTTGTGTCCGTAACTATCCCAATTTCTATTGGTGCCGCCAGGAACCGCACCCATTTCTACATAATCCACCAGTCGATCTGAAATTAAAGGAACCCTAGAAAAATCAACCACAGCCGATAAGCCACTACCCTCAGCCATTTCAATTAAATGTCCCAATAAACCAAAACCGGTAACATCTGTCATTGCACTAACACCAGCAACACCACCAAGCAATGCACCAATCTTATTTAATTGCATCATCTGATTTGCTGCAAGCAATTTATCTTCATCTCTGAGCTGATTCTTTTTTTCAGCAGTCGTTAAAATTCCAACACCAATATTTTTTGTAAGCAGCAATACATCACCTCTTTTTGCGGTATTGTTTTGCTTTAAGTTTTTTATTTCTACCAATCCATTCACAGCAAGTCCGAATATGGGCTCAGGAGAATCAATGCTATGACCACCAGCCAAAGGAATACCTGCTTCTAAGCAAATGCTTTTGCTGCCCTCTATTACACGCCTGGCAACAATTGGAGGAATAACATTAATGGGCCAACCCAATATAGCAATTGCCATGATGGGATTACCACCCATAGCATATACATCACTGATTGCATTAGCTGATGCTATTCTCCCAAAATTATAAGGATCATCAACAATAGGCATAAAAAAATCTGTTGTTGATATCAACGCAGATCCATTTTGTAAATCATATACAGCAGCATCATCTTTGCTGTGGTTTCCCACAAGCAAACGATCGTTATCCGGCATGCTAAAACTAGAGTGTAAAATCTCATCTAATATTTTAGGAGATATCTTACAACCACAACCCGCACCATGAGAATACTGTGTAAGTTTTATGTTTTCCATTGTTTAGTAATTAAGCAGCAGTGCTGCATTTTTGATATCATTTACTACTCCTGTTTCAACTTTAACAACAACCGGTTTTGGATCTGGTCTGTTTTCTAAACCCTTGCTGTATTGTTTGTCGTAGTATTTCAATAAAATTGAAAAACAATCCTTTAGATTTCCTTCACCCAAATATTGTAACGCCAATTTTGTTTCAAGTCCACCTAACCGTTTTTGAATTCTTTTTATTGCTTCCCCCAATTCTATTGCATCTAGTTTACCATAGGTTTCCACCAGATAATTCAACCTTTCTTCAAATGGAATATCTAGAAAATATACTGGACAAGTTCTGATGTGGTTCCACAGTATTTGAGGAATATTTACTGTACCAATCCGCTGACTTTCATCCTCCAGCCAAATTTCTTTTTCAGAAAGAACAGTTGTGTTTTTATGAATCTCAACCGCGAACCTGTTTTCAAACATTTCCTGACTGGGTTGTTTGGGTAATCCAATATTACCAAAGGCAGACCCTTTATGTCCCGCTAAACCTTCAAGATCAATTACTGGCGCACCCTTTTCTTTTAATGCAGATAAAACAATTGTTTTTCCGCTGCCCGTGTAACCACCGAGTATGCGAAACGTTACTTTTTGATCAAAACGAGATAATACCCAATTCCTAAACGCTTTATATCCACCTACCAGTGTATAGACTTTAAAGCCATATAAGTCAAGCAACCAGGCAACACCCGCGCTTCTCATACCACCCCTCCAACAATGTACCAGTACTGTTTTGTTTTCGGGATTGAGTTTTGTGATTGCTTCTTCTACAAACACAACCATGTCTTTCATTTTTGGACCGAAATATTCAAGACCTTTTTTTATTGCCAGTTCACGCGATTGCTGTTTGTAGATTGTTCCCACCACAGCCCTTTCTTCATTATTAAACAATGGAAGATTTTGTGCACCGGGAATGTGTGCATGAGAAAATTCGGCCTCGCTTCTTACATCAAAAACGGGATGTATAAGTGATAGATTAACAAATTCGTCGACCGATATTTTTTGTATTGCCATGTAGCGGAAGAACAATTACTTGTTCATGCTTGTCAGGAATTCATTGTTGTCTCTGGTGCCCTTCATTTGTTTCAACAAAAGCGACATTGCCTCTTCGCTGTTCATATCAGCCAAATGGTTTCTTAATACCCACATTCTTTGCAATACTTCTTTATCCAACAATAGATCTTCTCTTCTTGTAGATGAAGCAGTAAGATCAATTGCAGGGAACATGCGCTTGTTGGCAAGTCTTCTATCCAACACGAGCTCCATGTTACCGGTACCCTTGAATTCTTCAAAGATTACTTCATCCATCTTGCTGCCCGTATCAATAAGTGCTGTTGCTAAAATGGTTAATGAACCACCATTCTCAATTTTTCTTGCTGCACCAAAAAACTGTTTTGGCTTCTGCATTGCATTGGCTTCAACACCACCAGACAAGACCTTACCAGACGAAGGAGCAACTGTATTGTGCGCACGTGCTAAACGTGTTATAGAGTCAAGTAAAATAACAACATCGTGTCCACACTCTACCAAGCGCTTTGCTTTTTGTAAAGCAATTGTAGAAACCTTTACGTGTTTTTCTGCTGGCTCATCAAACGTAGAGGCAAGTACTTCAGCCTTTACACTTCTTTCCATATCGGTAACCTCTTCTGGGCGCTCATCAATCAACACAACCATTAAATAACATTCCGGGTGATTGGTAGCAATAGCGTTGGCCACTTCTTTCAACAACATCGTCTTACCCACTTTAGGTTGGGCAACAATCAGTCCTCTTTGTCCCTTACCCAACGGCGTAAACAAATCCATCATTCTTGTTGAATAGTTATCAGCCTTGGTATACAAGTTGAATTTTTCTTGAGGGAAAAGCGGGGTAAGATAATCGAATGGTACACGGTCCCTCACCTCTTCTGGAAGACGGCCATTAACTGTATCTACTTTTAATAAAGCGAAATATTTTTCTCCTTCTTTTGGAGGTCTGATGCTACCCGTAATAGTATCACCTGTTTTTATACCAAATAATTTGATCTGAGAAGGAGAAACATACACATCATCCGGAGATGATAAATAATTGTAGTCGCTGCTCCTCAAAAATCCATATCCATCAGGCATCATTTCCAACACACCCTCACCTTGTATAGCACCATCAAACTCAACATTGAATACAGGTTCTTTTTTGATATAGAGTTGTTTGGCAGGAGCCTCATCCTGTGCTAGGTTGTTCTCTGGAGCTTGAGCTTCTTCTTTATTTTCGTTTACAACATCTTCTTGTGAAACCGGTTGAGCGGGTTCTGAGACAGTGGGTTGCTCTTCTGTTTTGCTCTTTTTGATTATTTTTTTCTCTGGCTTTGCAGAAACCACTGGGGCAGGCTTTTCTTCTTCAGGTGCTTCACTTTCTACAATAGCTTCTTCTGTACTATTTGCAGTAGTTGTTTTTACAATTCTTTTTTTCTTCGCTGGTTTTTCCTCTTTCGGCTCTCCCTTTGTAGAACTGGTTAGTATCGCTTGCTTATCCAGGATTTTATAAATTAATGCTTGTTTATCAAGCTTCTTAGTACCTGTGATTTTCAGTTGTTCAGCAATGTCTAGTAATTCTGGAACAAGCATGTCATTCAGCTGTAAAATGTCGTACATAAATTGTATTTGATGAAATATCCCTTAGAAGGATGAATGATAGATGGTGTAAAATGAATGAAGAAAAAAACTAAAAGGAGAGAAATGGTAACGACCGCTCCTGATTCTGATGCAATGTTAAGACAATTTCCAGTTTTAAAAAAATATTCTAAGCACTGAAATGACCCTCCAATAGGCTTCTCGCCCTCATTTTATTACCTTTGCACCTGAAATCGCTATTATGTTCAACAAGAGAATAAAGATAAAAGAGCTTTTGCTCCAAAAAGCGGGTCAGCAAGATATTGTGGTAATGGGGTGGGTCAGGACCTTTAGAAACAACCAGTTTATTGCCCTAAACGATGGTTCTACCAACGCAAATCTTCAAATTGTGGCACCACTTGGTGAATTTGGAGATGAGCTATTAAAGCGTATTACAACCAGTGCAGCCTTAAAAGTGACCGGAAATCTGGTTGAGTCTCAAGGAAAGGGCCAATCTGTAGAGCTTAAGGCGACCACAATTGAGGTATTGGGTGATTCTGACCCTGAAAAATATCCCCTACAACCCAAAAAACACAGTCTTGAGTTTCTAAGGGAAATTGCTCACTTGCGCTTCAGGACCAACACTTTTGGGTCTGTTTTTCGTGTTAGACATGCATTGGCCTACGCCATCCATGATTTTTTTCATCAAAAAGGATTCTTGTACATGCATACCCCCATTATTACTGCAAGTGACGCAGAAGGTGCGGGAGAAATGTTCAGGGTAACCACCCTACCTTTTGATAATCCCCCAAGAAATGAAGGCGGTGGAATTGATTTTGCAGCAGATTTCTTTGGAAAAAGCACCAACCTGACGGTAAGTGGACAACTTGAGGGCGAATTGGGGGCTACAGCATTTGGTGAGATCTATACTTTTGGTCCCACTTTCAGAGCAGAGAACTCCAATACCACCAGACACCTTGCTGAGTTCTGGATGATTGAGCCTGAAATGGCCTTTCATGATTTGGAAGACAACATGAACCTCGCAGAGTCCTTTATCAAACACATCATCAAGTTTGCAATGGACAACAACATGGAAGATCTTCAATTTTTGGATCAGCGTTTAAGTGAAGAAGAAAAACAACTTCCTGCAGACAAGAGAAGTGAAATGGGACTGATTGAAAAACTGAAGTTTGTAGTAGATAATGACTTTGAACGTGTTACTTATACAGAAGCCATTGATATTCTTTTAAATTCTCCTGCATACAAGAAGAAAAAATTTCAATACGAGGTGAAATGGGGAATTGACATGCAAAGTGAACATGAGCGCTATCTTGTAGAAAAACATTTCAAAAAACCGGTTATCGTTACTAATTATCCAAAAGACATCAAAGCGTTTTACATGCGTCAGAATGATGATGGAAAAACGGTTGCAGCAATGGATATCCTTGCGCCGGGAATTGGTGAAATTGTTGGTGGATCACAAAGGGAGGAACGCTTAGATAAACTCGTTTCCCGAATGAACGATATGCATATTCCGGAAGAAGAACTGTGGTGGTATTTGGATACCAGAAGATTCGGAACCGTGCCACATGCGGGCTTTGGTTTGGGATTTGAAAGAATGGTGCTTTTTGTTACTGGAATGACGAACATCAGAGATGTGATTGCATTTCCAAGAACACCGAAGTCAGCTGAATTCTAAATCAACTTGCTGATTCTTTTCTGATACACATCACAGGAATATGGGTGTGGTGAAGTAATTCTCGCGTAACACTTTTTTCAAATAGGCTTTCCAAGAAAGAGTGTTTTTGAGGAAGGGTTATCACTAAATCAATATTATTTTTTTCTGCAAAATCATTGATGCCCTCATTGATGTTTTTATTTTCAATGAAATCATAAGTAGGGTTCATTCCAGCTAGAAGCATTTCCAGGTTCAGTGTTTGCTCTGGTGTATCTGGTGTAAAATTTCTTTGTTTGTAGTCCACATGCAACACATGTAATTCTGCATTAAAAAAATTAACCAATGTGCGAATAGGTGCTACGGGTGTTTTATCCACCACCTCTTTAAAATCCGTGGTGAGTCCAATTTTTTTATAGGGACTAAACCTGCCACCAGGTGGAACAACTATGACAGGAGTAATTGATTTATTCATCACAGCCAATGAATTGCTTCCAAGAAAAAACTTTCCAGCACCGGTAACACCCCGGCTTCCCATAACAATTACAAAAGGTTGTAGCGTTTTAGAAATCTTATTGACTTCATCTGCAACATCACCAAGTCGACTTTCTGTATAAACAATAAGTTTTCCTGATGTTATTGATTCAATATTATGTTTCAATTCTCCTAATTGCTCCTCACTTGCTTTTTTGATTTCATCAAGTGATATAGTAATTAAAGGAACCTCTGAATAACTGATTGGAATTTGATAAACATGGACAATCATTAAACTGGATCCCATTGCCGCTGCAAGGTCCATTCCATATTTTAAGGCATTGTCTGCCAGTGGAGAAAAATCTGTGGGAACGACAATCAGTTTCATGTGGTTGTTTTTTCAAACATAACCGACCCCATCATTTTGTATAATGATGATGATCATTTCCACAGATGATTTTACTGCTGATTTTTCAGAAAGGCTTCAATTTTTCTTGTAGCGTCTTTTCTCACGTCAACATAAAAAAGATTGATATCGCCAGCATGAAAGTTTTTGTTCCGGTACAAGAAAGAACCAGGAAATCGAGGATGTGAAACCCACAAAGCACTACCTTCTACCTGAGCGCTTTGCGTTTGTGTATATACCTTCTTTAGATTATACAATACAGCACCCTGTTGCATCCATCTTTCAGCCACTTCATTGGTGGTCTTCCATGTAATGGGATTTACAACCGCAATGGTTGTATCTATTCTGTTTGCCCAATTGTCGCTATAGTCGTATCGAAAGGTTCTCCAGCTCACGAAACACCCCGTACTTGTACTATCTCTACAAACAGGAATGCTGACATATTCGTTTTTCTTAACGCCCATCCCTACCAAATACGCGCAGACCAATTGTTTTGATAAGGGCTTCTGATCAAAAAATTCTTTTAATAGACGCGTTGCATGGGTTGTACCCTGACTATGAGAAGCGATTATAATTGGTCTCCCCTTGTTTTCATTTTCCAAATAATACAAAAACGCTTTTTTTACATCATCATAAGCCAAATTAAAAGCTGCATACTTTGAGACGCTGTCGGGTTCAGCATACATGCCAATATGTGCCTGTCTGTAACGGGGTGCAAATATTCTCGCTCTTTCATTAAATGCAGATGCCTGGTAAAGTATTGCGCTGAAATCTGTTTTATAATTAATACTAGAATCATCTATCCTGGCATTTGTGATTCCATTTTCTCTGATACCCGTAAGTGTAGTGGGGTGTAAGAAAAAAACATCTGCAACCTTTTCCAAGGGATTGCTAACCAGCGGTAACGGAACCGTATCTGATGGGTCCCATTTGTTAGGATGGGCCGCCCAGTATTGAAGATTGCTATAGTCGGGTACACCATTTTCGCTTTTGAAAGCCGATGTTCCTGTGTAGCCATTCATTTTCTTGTTACACGAAACGATTGAGAGTAACAGGGTGCTAATTATAAGAGTGAGAACCAAGTTTTGATTTCTGTTCATTTTTCAAAATTATGTTTGTTATTTTTACCCAACAATCTTTTATCATGAATATTCCTGTTGTTGACCTCGACCTGTTTATTAACGGAACCCCAGAACAAAAAGTTCAGTTTTCAGCTGATTTGGGTAAAGCATTTGAAGAAGTTGGTTTTGTTTCAGTTAAGAATCATGGAATTCACCAGAGTCTTATTGATACGCTCTACCAAAATGTTCAGACTTTTTTTAAACAACCGGAAGCCTTAAAAAGGAAATATGAAGTTCCGGGGTTAGCGGGACAAAGAGGGTACACTTCTTTTGGTAAAGAACACGCAAAGGGAAGTGATGCTCCAGATTTGAAAGAATTCTTTCAATTTGGACAAACTGTTCCTGCAGGAGAAACAGCACCTGAAAACTATCCTGATAATGTACAGGTGGAGGAAGTAGAATCATTCAATGAAAAATTTCTTGAAGCGTACAGATCGTTTGAAAAATCAGGTGGAGCACTATTGAGCGCTATTGCCATACACTTGGAATTGGGTGAAAATTATTTTGATGAACATATTCATTTAGGAAATAGTATACTTAGGGCCATCCACTATCCTCCAATTGTTCACGAACCAAAATCAGCCATAAGGGCAGAACAACACGAAGATATTAACCTGATAACGCTGCTTGTAGGTGCTTCTGCAGATGGTCTTGAAATTTTGAGCAAAGAAAACGAATGGCTTGCCGTTAAAGCTGGTCCCGGTGAATTTGTGGTGAATGTTGGAGATATGTTGCAACGTCTTACAAACGACAGGTTAAAAAGCACAACACACAGAGTTGTAAATCCGCCAAGAGAAATGTGGCATACTTCAAGATATTCTATCCCCTTCTTTCTTCATCCAAAAAGCCAAATGTCTCTTGCTTGTTTAGACTCCTGTATCAGCAATACCCACCCAAAGCTTTATCAAGATTATACTGCAGGGCAGTATTTAGATGAAAGACTGAGGGAAATTGGTTTAAAAAAATAGACTTGACGCTGATCAGACATATTCCTTTTTTAAAGACTGTTTTCATTTACAGCATTTCTGCTTTTGGCGGACCACAAGGACATCTGGGTATGATGATGACTACTTTTGTAGAAAAAAGAAAGGATGTCACCGATAAAGAATTATTAGACATCTATGCTTTTTGTCAGCTACTTCCAGGAGCAACATCCACACAAACACTAACCCTTATAGCCTATAAACGCGGTGGAACAATTCTTGCTTTGCTAACGCTATTGATTTGGATGATACCCGCTGTTGCATTGATGACTGCCTTATCTATTTTTATTGCCGAAAACAATTCGCAGATACTAAAACTATTTCAGTATGTGCAGCCGATGGCCCTGGGCTTTCTTGCATTTGCTGCACACAAAACAACAAAACTCATCAATACACAATCAGCAAAAATTGTTGCTGTTTTTTTTGGTCTACTAACCTTCTTTTTTTTTAAAACTCCCTGGATCTTTCCAGCTGCTATGATTTTAGGATCTCTTAGTGGTTTATTGATCAAACAAAAAACTGAAAACAAAATCACCCACAAAAAAAGGAGTTTAAACTGGACGCTATTTGTTTTGTTTATTGGTTTCTTTATTACTGCTGCATCTTTATCAGAAACCGCCAGAAAAGAAAATTGGCCGAATAGAACTCCCTATAATCTATTCGAAAACATGTATCGCTTTGGTAGCTTTGTGTTTGGCGGTGCCGATGTTTTGATACCTGTGATGTATGAACAATATGTAGTAAGACCAGAAACTAAACACATCAAAAACACCAATCAAAACGTAATTAAAATTAACCGTGAAGAATTTTTAACTGGAGCAGGTATTGTAAGAGCCATACCTGGTCCTGCTTTTTCAATTTCTTCTTTTGTCGGCGCCTCTGCAATGCAATCAAAAGGATTTACCTATCAAATACTGGGTGCAATCATTGCAACGATAGGCATCTTCCTTCCAAGTTTTTTAATTGGTGTATTTCTATTTCCCTTGTGGGAAAACTTACACAAGTATAAAGTTTTAGAGCGTTTGATGATTGGTCTTAACGCGACCGTAGTAGGTATTATGTTGGCCAGTATAGTTTATCTTACAAAAGATACAATTGCACCTTTACAACAAGCTCCAGCCTCTGAAGCACTTGTATTTTTTTCTGTAATGTCTGCTACTTATTTCCTGTTAACCTTTTCAAAAATTAAAGCACCATTTATTGCAGCAGGATGTTTGCTGCTTGGATTATTGAGTATGATCTAAGTTTTATTTATAATAACCCGATTTTAAAATTTCATTCATCACGGTATCGGGAACCATATAACGAATTGATTTACCCTCCCTAATTAATTTTCGAATCAATGACGCTGAAATTTCAATCAATGGAGCTTTTAATGAAACAATATTTGCACCAGGAATTTCCTTAACAGGATAATTCAATCTTTCATAAACACAAATCTTATATCGCTTCAAAATAACATCCCCATTCTTCCACTTTTCAATATTTTCTAAACTATCCGAACCCATGATAATACTGAATTCGTGATCTGGATATTTTTCGTCTAAATAGGTCAGTGTCTCTATTGTATATGACGGCTTGGGAAGCTTAAATTCAATGTCGATAGCCAACATTCTTGTCTCACCCTCTATTGCCGTTTGAACCAAGTGCAACCTGTGGTATTCGTTTAGTAAACTATGGTTTTGCTTAAATGGGTTTTGTGGAGACACCACAAACCAAACTGCCTCAATATCAGTATTGTGAAGAACGTAATTTGCAATAATTAAATGCCCGTTATGAATGGGATTAAAAGAACCGAAATAAAGTCCAATTTTCATAACACATTGATAATCAAATAAATATACTATTTTTCTTCTACGAGTATCGATTCCGCCTCGTTGATGCGCAAGCTAACTTGATAGCCCGATACCATTACAGAAATGGGGTCACCTAATGGAGCAATTTGTTCCACAACAATATCCTCTCCTTCTAGAAATCCCATTTCCATTAGTTTTAAAACCAAATCTTGATCTTCTAAAGCTATAATCACAGCTTGTCTACCTGGCTCTAATTCAGAAAGCTTTTTTCTCATACAATCATATAAGGACTGCAAAGCTAATTCTGTTCGTCGGATTTCTTGTAATTTTATTCCCACTTATGAGCGAAGTAAACTTCTTTTATCTAGAGCCCGTTTCTATCTTGAAACAACGTAATCAGCTTAAAGCCTTTCTGCAAAAAACAGCTAAACAAGCTGGTCGTCCAATAAACACCCTCAACATTATTTTCTGTTCTGATAAATACCTGCTATCCATCAATCAGCAGTTCCTTGAACACGATTATTTCACAGATATCATCACATTTGATCTTTCTGAATCAAAGAAAGGGGCAATTGCTGCTGAAATCTATATCAGTTATGATCGGGTAAAGGATAATGCGAAGCAAATGAAAACACCCATATCAAAAGAACTTCATAGGGTAATCTTTCATGGACTTTTACACCTCCTTGGCTACAAAGACAAGTTAAAGAAAGACCAAATCCGGATGAGAGAGATGGAAGATAAGCTGCTGACAAAGTATTTTTGCTAAATGTTCCACGTGAAACATTTAATCCTATTCGTCTTCTTTCTGCCCATAGGGGTAGCGGCACAATCACAGTTTAGTTTACAGGATAAACGCTTTACTCCTTCATTAACGATCGACCAGGACTTAATGGAGTATGTTTCAGAACAAACAAAAGGAAAGGGGCTAACCGAAGAGGAGAAACGGTTTTTTTATTGGTCAAACTTCCTAAGACAATACCCTAAAAGGTTCTATCTGGAAATTATTGACGCTTTCTTGAAAGAATTTCCTGAAGCAAAAGGCAAAGAAGCTGAGTCTTTGAGAAAAGAACTTCTTTCGCTTTCTGCATTATCCAAGTACAAGTACTCCGATCTACTGGCAGATCTTTCCCTTGAACACGCTAATGATTTGTCAGAAAACAGCAGCCAAATCAGTCACAATGATTCCAAGGGAAGATCTTTTGCCCAAAGGATGAAGCTAGGGGGAGTGACCAAATGCGCAGCTGAGAATATTTATACCGGTAAGAATGATGGTCTACTTGCTTTGATCATGCTTCTGCTTGATATCGGACTAGAATCCGCAGGACACAGAAAGAATATATTGAACCCAGGGCTTACCAACATGGGCTTATCAATTCGACCTCATCAAACTGGGCAAAGTATCATTCTGGTTCAAATCTTTGGGTGTAACTAGTTTAGTGTTCCACGTGGAACACTCCATTATTCCCTTCTAGATCAGCTCTTAGGCTTGTCACCCTCTTCTACTTTATATATCTTTGTGCCATGTTTCCAAAGTACGATGTCATAGTGGTAGGTGCGGGTCATGCAGGTTGCGAAGCAGCAGCTGCGGCAGCCAATATGGGTAGTCGCGTTTTGCTTGTCACCATGAACATGCAGACCATTGCCCAGATGAGCTGTAATCCAGCTATGGGTGGAATAGCAAAGGGTCAGATTGTGAGGGAAATTGATGCTTTGGGTGGGTATTCAGGAATTGTGACCGACCAATCAATGATACAGTTCAGGATGTTGAACAGGTCGAAGGGACCAGCCATGTGGAGTCCCAGGGCTCAAAGCGACAGGATGTTGTTTTCTGCCAAATGGAGAGAGATGCTGGAGAATACACCTAACCTTGACTTTTACCAGGATATGGTTCATGGTTTGGTGGTGAAAGATGGCCGAGTTGTCGGTGTTAAGACAGGAATGGGGAATGAAATAGAGGCGAAGGCTGTGGTATTGACCAATGGAACCTTCTTGAATGGGGTTATACATGTGGGAGAGAAAACCTTTGGTGGTGGAAGAATGGCTGAGCGATCTGCTCATGGAATAACAGAACAGTTGGTTGAGCTTGGTTTTGAGAGTGATAGGTTGAAAACGGGAACACCTCCAAGAATTGATGGAAGGAGTTTGGATTATAGCAAGATGGAGGAGCAGAAGGGAGATGAGGAATTAACCGGGTTTAGCTATTTGGATGTAGAGCGTATTAAGCCTGAGCAACAAAGAAGTTGTTGGATTGCCTATACAAGTCAGGAGGTTCACGATACTTTAAAGACAGGATTCGATAGGAGTCCTATGTTCGCCGGCAGAATTGAGGGTACCGGACCGAGGTATTGTCCCAGTATTGAGGACAAAATCAACCGATTTGCAGATCGCGAGAGGCACCAGCTCTTTGTAGAGCCAGAAGGATTCAGCACAGTGGAGATTTATTTGAATGGATTTTCCACATCTCTTCCAGAAGACGTTCAGTATCAAGCACTTATAAAGATTCCAGGCTTTGAAAACGTAAGAATGTTCAGACCTGGATATGCTATCGAATACGACTACTTTCCACCGCACCAATTGCATTATTCATTGGAAACCAAACAATTAGGTGGTTTGTTTTTTGCTGGACAAATCAATGGAACTACCGGATATGAGGAAGCGGCTTGTCAGGGACTGATGGCAGGTATCAATGCCCACAACCAAGCACATGGAAAAGAGCCCTTGGTTTTAAAAAGGAGTGAAGCCTATATTGGAGTCTTGATAGACGACTTGATTACGAAGGGAACAGAGGAGCCTTATAGGATGTTTACTTCCAGGGCGGAGTTCAGAACTTTATTGCGACAGGATAATGCGGATTTAAGGTTGACCGGAATAGGTTATGAATTAGGGTTAGCGTCTGAGGAGCGGTATCAGAACATGATGAAGAAGAATCACCATGTTGCTGAAATCATCAAGAAGTTCAATGAGATATCGATTGATCCAATGCACATGAATAGTTTGTTTGAATCAATTGGTTCATCACCGATGCAGCAGAAACAAAAATTATCACAGTTGGTATTGAGGCCAGGAGTAGGTGCCAAGCAGATGATAACGTATCACGAAGATTTAAAAAAAGAATTTGAGTCGTATACTGATTTAGAAATTGAGCAAGCGGAGATTCAAATGAAGTATGATGTTTATATAGAGAAAGAAAAAGAGATGGTAGAGCGCATGACACAAATGGAAGGTTTGGAAATTCCTGCATCATTTGATTTCGATCGTGTTCAGGCCATTGGAAATGAAGCAAAAGAGAAGTTGAAAAAAATACAGCCACGTACATTGGGACAAGCATCGCGTATATCAGGCATCAATCCAAGTGATGTGCAGATACTCATGGTTTACATGGGCAGATGATTTA
Organism: Chitinophagaceae bacterium; assembly: GCA_046303455.1. Taxonomy (GTDB): domain Bacteria; phylum Bacteroidota; class Bacteroidia; order Chitinophagales; family Chitinophagaceae; genus Pollutibacter. The sequence continues at coordinate 24,009 of JBKCGF010000022.1, forward strand.
TCTTGTAGTAAATATTTAGTGTATCATGTTTGTGTTAGAGCCCAAAGAACTCATCAAACAGTTTCCCTTATTTGATCAGGAGCTTGCTTCTTTTATCAGTGAAGAAGCAGAAACAAAAACATTCAATCAGGGTGATGTATTGATGCGTCCTGGTCAGTTTTTCAAGTATGCAATGCTTGTTGTTAGGGGAAGGGTAAAGTTGTACAGAGAGGGAGAGGAAGGCGAAGAATTTTTTATGTATTATCTGGAGCCGGGCAATGCATGTGCACTGAGTATGTTGTGTATGGCAAGAAGTCAGTCGAGTTCAATAATGGCGGTAGCTATAGAAGAAACAGAAGTCGTAATGATACCAATCCAACACATGGACAATCTCATGAAAAATTATCCATCTTGGTATCATTTTGTAATAGAGACTTATCGCTCAAGATTTGAAGAAGTTTTGAATGTAATTGATCAGATTGCATTTAAGAACATGGATCAAAGATTAGAGTGGTATTTAAAAAGACAATCAGAAGTGATGGGTCCCAATTTAAATCTTACCCATCAGCAAATAGCAACAGATATTAATTCATCGAGAGAGGTTGTTTCAAGGCTGTTGAAGAAATTAGAAAACAACGGAATGGTTGTTGTTGAAAGAAACAATATACGCTGGAAAGGATAATCTTTTCTACTCCATAAAGCAGTGTGACAAATATCACAGTTTGGGTGTTGGGAATCATTCATTTTTGTAGTTCCTATAATTGTAAACATAAAAATTAAACATGTCATTTATTGAATTGATTAAACAGCCGTGGCCATGGTATGTAGCTGGACCAATCATTGGTTTGATGGTTCCAACTTTGCTCATCTTTGGCAACAAGACTTTTGGTATCTCTTCTTCATTGCGCCATGTTTGCGCAGCGTGTCTGCCAGCAAAGATTCCATTATTTCAGTATGATTGGAAGAAGGAGTTGTGGAATTTATTTTTTGTGTTTGGGGTTTTTCTTGGAGGTATTGTTACTGCATTATACTTTAAGACAGAACAAGCGATTGTTGTTGATCCGAAATTAATCAGCGAATTATCGGGTTATGGGATTACAGAAATCAATGGACTGGTTCCTGAACAACTATTTGGTTGGGAATCCCTTGGAACAACAAGGGGATTAATCATGATGGTAATCGGAGGTTTTTTTGTTGGATTTGGCACACGTTATGCAGGTGGATGTACATCAGGGCATGCAATCATGGGTTTGTCCAACTTACAATTGCCCTCTCTTATTGCTACTATTTCATTTATGGCAGGTGGATTTATCATGGCCAATTTAATCCTTCCTTATATTTTATCTCTTTAAACCATTATCATGCAAAACAATACAAAAGATACAAATACAGATTTTGAAGTAAGGTCACTTGATGCGATGTGTGTGAATGAAGAGAATGTACAG
>JBKCGF010000023.1:0-4630 GCA_046303455.1 Chitinophagaceae bacterium
TGACAGTTCCAGAGGGCATTATGGAATAATTGGCGACAGAACCGTGATCAAGAATTGTAAAATGATCAAGGATGTTCTGATTGGTTCTGATGCATATATTAAGGGTGCAAATAAAATCAAGAATGTAACCATCAACAGCAATGATCAGGCTTCAACACAAATTGGAGAAGGCTGTGAGTTGGTAAACGGAATTATTGGTGTGGGTTGCAGGATATTTTATGGAGTTAAGGCTGTTCGTTTTTTCATGGCATCTCATTCGCAATTGAAGTATGGTGCACGTTTGATCAATTCCTATTTAGGAAACAACGCTACAATATCTTGTTGTGAAGTTTTGAATTCTTTGATCTATCCTTTTCATGAGCAGCACCACAACAATTCATTTTTATGTGCTTCTTTGATGATGGGGCAATCCAATGTTGCAGCAGGTGCTACTATTGGCTCCAATCACAATTCAAGAGGTGCCGATGGTGAATTGATTGCTGGTCGTGGTTTCTGGCCAGGACTCTGTGTGAGCCTGAAACACAATTCTAAGTTTGCATCATTCTCATTGCTGGCAAAAGGGGATTTTCCTTTTGAATTGAATATACCTATTCCATTCTCTTTGATCATCAATGATTCAAGTTCAAATGAATTAAGAATCATTCCTGCTTATTGGTTCAGGTATAATTTTTATGCGTTACAAAGAAATGAATGGAAGTACAAGGACAGAGATTCTAGAATAGCAAAAGAACTTTTACTTGAGCATCGAAGTTTGGCACCTGATAGTGTAAATGAAATATTTGAAGCTTTGGAATTAATGGCTTTGTATACTGGTAAAGCCTATTACAGATCGAAAGACCAGAAAATACCAGCTGATGATGTTTGTGTGAAAACAGGATACAAATTGTTGGAAAAGCAGGATAAACTGGTAGATGAATTGGAGGTTTTGGCTGAAGGGTTTGAAAACAGTAATCGTAAGGTTGTTTTATTGAAAGTGCGACAAGCATATGCAGCCTATGTTGAAATGATCAGGTATTATGCAACTGGAGAATTGGTTTCTACTTTGAAACAGCAGAATGAATCAGATCCGGTTTCATTGATCAATCAATTGTCGGCTTCAGCAAAAAGAGAGCAGTGGGTGAATGTAGGTGGACAATTAATGCCATCTTCAACATTTGAGCAATTGTTGGATAAGATTCACTCTGGAAAAATTAAATCATGGGAAGGCGTGCATGCCAGTTATCTTGATGCTGCATCAAACTACAATGAGCAGGTATTGTTGCATGCACTGGCATCCTTGATGGAGTTGGATGGATTAAAGAAGAGGTCTTTTAATGAAGAAAAAGTTGAGCAGTTCCTCAAGCAGCATTTGGAAACAACAGAAAAAGTGTATGAAGGCATTGTTGCTTCAAGAGAAAAAGACATGAGTAATCCTTTTAGGACAATGGTTTTTTCTGATAAAGAGGAACAAGAAGCTGTAATTGGAAAGCTGGAGGAAAATGGGTTCATCAAGCAGAAAGATATTGAAAGAAAAGAATTGAAAAGGACTGTTGATATGATTACAAAAAGAATGGGAGTGATGATTCAATAGATATTTAAAGGCCATCTAAAAAATTCATCGACAGAATTGATACCTTCGCTGCGTGATTTACTTCAAGCTTGTATTGGTTGCCATCATGTGGGCTGGCACATTCATCGCTACTAAGATGGCTTCTCATGTATTTGGTTCTTTTACAGGAGCTTCATTTCGTTATCTGGTGGCCTTGTTGTTTATGGTACCAATGATGTTGTTCAAAGATTCAAAGGCTTTTAAAGTAACACGCAAACAATTTATTCAATTGGCTTTGCTTGGATTCTCTGGTATTTTTGCTTATAGCTTTTTTTTCTTTACGGGATTGAGAATGGTGAAGGCCAGCCACGGTGCATTGATTGTCGCACTGAATCCAGTCCTTGTAATGTTGATTTCTTCACTTTTTGGAAAGGAAAGAATTTCCGGAATCAAAGTAATGGGATTGTTATTGTCGCTAACAGGAACAGCAATTGTGATATCAAGAGGTGATATAATGGATTTGTTTACCATGTTTACCTGGGGCGATGCATTGATGCTTGGATGTCCCATTTCATGGGCTTTCTATACCTATTTTGCAAAAGATGCGTTGAACTTTACTACACCTTTACAAGCTTCTACCTGGGCCATATTAACAGGAATGATGTTTATTGTATGCTTTGTTCCTTTTGAACCATTTCCTGTATATGTTGATTGGACAGTCTGGCTGGCAATTGTTTATTTGGGGATTTGTGGTTCAGTACTTGGGTTTGTTTGGTACTATGAAGGAATCAAAGCCATCGGTCCTCTTAAAACATCAGCATTCAATAACCTGATACCCATATTTGCAATGTTACTATCTGTAATATTATTAGGAGAAACCATTCATGCCTACATGCTGTATGGATCGGCAATGGTGATTGGTGGAGTTTTCGTGATCAATAAATTTTAGATCGTTCTTCCAGGATAAACTTTAAGGGCTTCTTCAAGACAATCCATCGCTGCATTGATATCATCATTGTTGATGACATATGCTAGTCGCACTTCATGCTTACCCAAACCTTTTGTTTCATAAAATCCACTTGCTGGTGCAAGCATTACTGTTTGTCCCTTGTATGAGAAAGATTCCAATAACCATTGACAAAAACGATCACCATCGTCAATTGGTAATTTTGCGATCACATAAAATGCACCACCTGGTGTAGGACAAAACACACCTTCCATTTTGTTCAGTCGATTTACCAGTAGATTGCGTCTTGACAAATAAGCCGCTTTAGGTTCATTAAAGTAATCATCGGGGAGATCTACAGCAGCTTCACCTAGAATCTGGGCTAATCCGGGTGGACTTAACCTGGCCTGAGCCAATTTTAATGCAGCCAGATAAACTTCTCTGTTCTTGGTAACAAAAGCGCCTATTCTTGCGCCACATGCAGAGTAGCGTTTCGAAATTGTATCCATCAAGATAACCTGCTCCTGAATTTTCTGAAGATGCAGTGCACTTGTGTATTCTCCTTCATAGCAAAATTCACGATAGGCTTCATCAGAGAACAAGAACAATTGTTTGCGAAGGCAAATATCTTCGAGTTGTTCCATTTCTGATTTGCTGTATAAATAACCAGTGGGGTTGTTGGGATTGCAAATCAGAATTGCCTTGGTCTTAGGTGTAATGAGCTTTTCAAATTCAGGTATTGGAGGTAAAGCAAATCCATTTTCAATTGAAGAAGTAACCGGCACGATTTTAATTCCTGCCATCACTGCAAAACCATTGTAGTTGGCGTAAAAAGGTTCGGGTATGATCACTTCATCTCCGGCGTCTAAACAGGCCATCATACCAAAAACAATTGCTTCACTTCCTCCCGCTGTGATGATGATTTGTTCTGCGTTAATATCTATTCCATTTTTGCTGTAGTATTCGACCAGTTTTTTTCTGTATGATTCATTACCTGCACTATGGCTATAGGCCAATACTTTGATATCGGCATTTTTAACTGCATTCATCACCTCCGCTGGAGTTTCAATATCTGGTTGTCCGATGTTGAGGTGATGGACTTTAATCCCCTGTGCTTTTGCTTTTTCTGCAAATGGAACTAATTTTCTGATAGGCGAAGGGGGCATCATTTCCCCTCTTTGTGAAGGTTTTAACATGAAGCAAAATTAGGCAAATTGGATGCTTCAACAACAATATGTAAATTTGAATTATTGATGAAACAGTTAACCTTCTTAATATTCGCTTTTTGTGCAATGTTTTTGCCGATGAACCATGCTTTAGCGCAGCAGGCAGAACAAAGCAATGGGTTTGTACTGAAGGAGAGTTTTTTTGATTTTGGTAGGATACCACAGGGAAAACCAGTTTTCCATGTGTTTGAAATAAAAAATACTGGCAAATCAACCGTTCAGATTGCAGATGTACAAGCTTCTTGCGGTTGTACCACTCCGGCATGGGAAAAAGAACCTGTAAAGGCGGGAGGTTCAACTCAAATCAAAGTTGGATACAATGCTGCAGAAGCGGGATTTTTTGAAAAAACGATAACTGTTTTTTATGGTCAGGGTGAAACCATGCTGATCACCATCAAGGGGGATGTTTGGAGAACGCCTGATCAGCCGGCACCTACAAATAAGAGTATATCATTGTTGAAAAAAATCAGAATCAATAATACCAATTAAAAAATCAATAAAATAGCGTTATGAAAAAAATCATGTTGACTCTCTTTGTTGCACTATTTGCAGTTGTGGGTTTTGCACAAAATGCAAGTAATGGTGCGGTATCTGTAGTGAAATTCAAAGAAATGAGGCACAATTTTGGAAAAATTAAGCAGGGTGTGCCTGTTACTTTTGATTTTGAATTTACCAATGTTTCAAGTGGTGCAGTAATTATTGAAACAGCTACTGCTTCATGTGGTTGCACAACACCAACATGGCCACAGGCTCCTGTAATGAAGGCTAAAACAGAAAAAATCAAAGCTGGATTCAATGCGGCTGCTCCTGGTCCCTTTGAAAAAACGGTTTTCGTGAAAATTAAAGGAGTGGATGCACCTGTTGAATTAAAAATTGCAGGAGAAGTGCTTTCAGCGGCGGAATACGACAAGTTGAATAAGAAGTAATAGG
>JBKCGF010000024.1:0-6306 GCA_046303455.1 Chitinophagaceae bacterium
AAGATGGTTGCAGCTGGTCGCTCTGAATATCAGCCAATAGCGGATAATTCAACAGAAGACGGACGTTCTCAGAATCGCCGTACAAGAATTGTAATCCTTCCTCAGTTGGATCAGTTCTTTAAGTTGTTGGAGAAGAAGTAGTATTATACAGCCAGGCCTGCCTGCCGTAGGCAGGGAGTAGGGAATAGGGAACAGGGAATAGTGTAAGCTGATACTCCATTAATAAAGGTTTTAAAAAATAAAAGGCGTTCAAGTTTTATACCTGAACGCCTTTTTTATATTGTTACTGTTAACAGTTGACGGTTGTCAGTTAACTCTTCCCTATACCCTATTCCCTCTTGCCTAATCCCTCAAAACTTCAAACTCCCCTGTCGCCTTATTTTTCATTACGTTGTCGCCATCAAAATACTTTCCATTCATTACAACATAAACTCCATGAGGAAGTGTTTGTACAAAGGCTAAAGCGCTACCGAGGTTGAATAAACCGTCTGAGCTTCCAAATTTATAAGGAACCATCGCGCCGGTTAAAACAATGGTTTTATTTTTAATTTGTTCTGCTAATATTGCAGCAGTAACAGGCATGGTATCTGTACCATGTGTAATGATTATTTTATCCTCTTTGGATGAGGTACAGGCATCAGCGATTTTTTTTCTGTCCTGCTCGGTCATATCTAGACTATCAATCATCATCAAAGTGCTGATTTCCAATTCCAGTTTAGAACGCCCTTTGGTCAGCATTTCATGTAAATGCGTATCCTTGAAAAACAATTCCCCCGTGAGTTCATTGTATTCTTTGTCAAATGTTCCTCCGGTTACAATGATTTTTATTGCCATATCGATGATTCTGTATGTAAAATTAAGATTTCTTCATGGATAGCCATATAAAAACCGGACGCTAGGTCCGGTTGTATGTAGAGAATGGCTTATCCTATGCTTTGTGGATAGCAGTCGTAAATCTACTTTTAGAAAAATTAAAATCATAGTTTTAGAAAATAATTCTACATCAGAAGAATTGATAATTAATATAATTTTAGTCGATATGAAAAAGCAATTACTTACCCTGCTTGTTTTTCTTCAACTCTTTGTACTGCATACAACAGCACAAGTTGAACTACCCGACCTCGTCATTACAAATGGAAGAATTGTTGATGGAACGGGAAACAGTTGGTACAGAGCAGATTTGTCGATCAAAGGTGATCGGATCCTGGAAGTTAAAAAAGGACTCACACAAAAATATCCAACAGTCAAAGTAATTGATGCGGGAAATAAAATTGTCGCGCCCGGTTTTATTGACGTCCACGGTCATATTGAGGGGAGTATTTTTGAGCGACCGACTGCTGATAATTATATCTATGATGGTGTTACAACTGTTGTGACCGGAAACTGTGGAACTGGAGCAGATGATATTGGTGTTTTCTTGAAGGGAGTTGATAGCATCAGGACTTCCATCAATGTTGCTTCACTTGCAGGACATAATACAATTAGAAGATTGGGAATGGGTTTGGAAAACCGAAAGGCAACAGTGGATGAAATGAAAAAAATGGAAGCAATCACCTTGAAGGCGATGCAGGATGGTGCAGTCGGGTTGTCGACTGGCCTAATTTATTTGCCGGGTATGTATGCGCCGACTGAAGAAATTGTCAATCTAGCGAAAGTCGCGGCCGCCAAAGGTGGTGTTTATGCCACACACATGCGTTACGAAGGCACTAAAGTTAATGAGGCAATTGATGAAGCATTAACCATTGGAAGAGAAGCAAATATTCCTGTGCAGATTTCTCATTTTAAAGTGACCGGAAAAAACAACTGGGGTAGATCGAGTGAAACGTTGAGCATGGTTGAGGAAGCTAGAAAAAATGGATTTGATGTTACCATCGATCAATATCCTTACACAGCTAGCAGCACCAATCTTGCAGTAAGACTTCCAGACTGGGCATTGGAAGGTGGATTGGATTCTCTTCGTGTGAAAATGAAAAATCCGGAAATGCGTAAAAAAATATTGGATGGCATGAAGGCATCTCAAAAACGCGATCGTCAAAAAGATTATTCTTATGCCGTAGTTGCATCTTTTGGTCCTGATACTACCTACAATGGAAAAAGTATTACTGAAATCAATCTCATGTTGGGAAGAAAGAAAAACGTAACCAATGAAGCGAATTTGATTTTAGATATGCTGGCAAAATCAAATGCACAAATGATCTATCACACCATGAGTGAAAATGATCTTGTTCATTTTATGAAATATTCTTTCAATATGCCTGCGGCTGATGCTGGTGTGAGCAATGGCAAAGGGATGCCACATCCAAGAGGATATGGAACCAATGCACGTGTATTGGCTAGATATGTTCGAGAACAAAAAGTAATTGGACTAGAAGAGGCCTTGCGCAGAATGACATCGTTACCTGCAACTAAATTTAATTTATGCGACAGAGGATTATTGATGCCAGGTAAATTTGCTGATATTGTTATTCTGGATGAAAATTCTGTTCAGGATTTATCTGTCTATGATCAACCGCATCAGTTTTCAAAAGGCATATATTATGTGTTGGTAAACGGGCAATTGGTTGTTGAAAATGAAAAGCACAACGGCAATAGATCTGGAGTTGCATTGAGAAATTAATTCAATAAAAAAAGGCTGTCGATTGACAGCCTTTTTCTTCAGAAAAAACCCAATTACTGGGTGAGTGTGATTACACCCAGGTCAGTTTCTTTTCCTTTGGTTACCACGACATTGGATATTACTTTATCTACGTAAGGAGCAATTCCTTCTACAGTTACAGTGTATGTTCCTGATTCTAGTCCGCGTAATTTGAATTCACCTTCACGATCAGGAAGCGCTACGCCATTGAAACCTGCACCATTGGTGATGCGAACAACAGCTTTAGCAGCTAGTGGCAGCACTTCTCCTTCTACTACACCAAAGTTCTTGTTGTTGAAAGGACGAAGTACAGGCTTCAAGTAAAACTTGCCATTTTTCTCATAGATTGAATTGGCTACATCAAAATCCACCCATACGCTAACACTTGTACTGTCTGACATGCGTTGTCTGTGTTTGTCATACAACTTAACATATAGAAAGTTTTTATTATCGTTTTTCAACTCTAATGGGTTCGAAACTCCATTCTTTACAACACGGTTTTGTATGCCTAGTGTAATCCTAATTTTTCTAACAGTACCGGTTAAGATATTTGCTTCACCCAATTTGGTCTCTACACCATTTCTCAAACTGAGCACATCAATGATGGCTGGAGTAAAATTGATATTCACCCACTCTCCATATTCATCTTTTCTCCTTTGATCATCATCTCTATCATCATCGTCATCACAACGATCGTCGTCATCCTTATAAATAGAATTGGTGTCAATTTTTACTTCCACTTTTTGGATGTCAATAAATACAGAGTCAAATTCACCCGGTCCGTCTGTCAAGAATACAGAAACTTTACCGCCCGCACTTGTGTCGATACCCGTCTTTGTACAAGCAGAAAAAATCAGCAAAAAAGCTACCAGTAAAGAAGCTGCAACTAAAGAAATTTTTAAGGTTTTCATGTCTATTGAATTTTTACGGTTATGGGGCAGAATACCCGCGCAACAGTAACATAGACCTGACTGGATATTTAAGGTTTAAAGCATAAAAACGCTTAAACAAAATTTTAACAAAATCGACTTTAGGTTATTTTATCACTTCAGCACAACAGCTATTTATAGTAACTTGCAAACATGTCTAATTACCTGAATGAGCTGAATCCGCAGCAGCGGGAAGCCGTGATGCATGTTGATGGTCCCTTAATGATTATTGCCGGTGCCGGTAGTGGTAAAACCAAAGTGCTGACAACCAGAATTGCTCATTTGATGGCCAATGGGGTGGATGCATTCAGGATTCTGGCACTAACGTTTACCAACAAGGCGGCCAAGGAAATGAAGGAAAGGGTTGGGAAAATTTTGGGGAGTAACGAAGTGGGTAATTTATATATTGGCACTTTCCACTCGGTTTTTGCCAGGATACTCAGAACCGAAGCTACAAGAATCGGCTATCCTTCTTCTTTTACCATTTATGATACGGACGATGCAAAAAGTGTATTGAAAACAGTGATCAATGAATTGCATCTGGATGATAAGATTTATAAACCATCGACAGTATACAATAGAATTTCTTCAGCTAAAAATGCATTGGTGACTGCTGAGGAATATGCCACTGATTATGGTTTGCAACAGGAAGATGCAAGAGCCAATCGTCCAGCTATTGCGCAAATCTATACAGCTTACGCAAAGCGTTGTTTCAAAAACGGCGCAATGGATTTTGATGATCTGTTGATTAAGTTTTACATGATCCTCAAAGATCATCCTGATGCACTGCACAAGTACCAGCACAAGTTCAGTCACATTATGATTGATGAGTACCAGGATACCAATCCTGCTCAATATGAAATCATCAAACTATTGGGTGCTGCTCATGAAAATGTCTGTGTGGTAGGTGATGATGCGCAATCTATTTATTCGTTTCGTGGCGCTACCATCGAGAACATCCTCTTGTTCAGAAAGGACTATATGGATGTGAAGGTGGTGAAGCTCGAACAGAACTACCGAAGCAGTAAACAGATATTGAATGTGGCCAATCAGGTGATTGGTAACAACAAAGGTCAGATTCAGAAAGAATTGTGGACTGACAACGGTGAAGGAGAAAAGATTAAGGTGGTGAGGACCATGACGGATAACGACGAAGGAAAATTTGTAGCGGATAGTATTCAGGAACAAAAACTGCGCAATCATTTTTTCAATAAAGACTTCGCTATTCTTTATCGTACCAATGCACAGAGCCGAGCATTTGAAGAATCCTTACGCAGGATGAATATTCCGTACACCATCTTTGGTGGTATCAGTTTCTATCAACGCAAAGAGATCAAAGATTATATTGCCTACCTAAGAATTATTGTTAATCCGCGTGATGAAGAATCGCTCAAGCGCATCATCAATTTTCCGGCAAGAGGAATTGGGAAAACATCTTTGGATAAATTGATCCTCAATGCAAATGAAAAAGAAATTTCATTGTGGGAAGTGTTGAACCGCGCACAGGAATTTGGTTTCAAAGCAGGCACACTCGAAGCAATTGAAAATTTTGTGTTGATGATCAAGAGTTTTGCCAGCATGTTGAAAAACAGCAACGCCTATGATGTTGCTTTTCATGTGGGTAAACAAACTGGATTGGTGAGAGAGTTGTTCAATGATAAAAGTACAGAAGGTGTTCAGCGTTATGAGAACGTGCAGGAGTTGTTGAACTCTATCAAAGAATGGGTGGATGATAAACAGAACAGAGCGCAGATAGATGATGATGGGGTGATGTTGGATACAGATGAGGGAACAGGGAACAGGGAGCAGGGACAAGGGACAGGGGACGAGGGAATAGTGAACAGGGAAGAGGGGACAGGGTATAGGGAGAACGATGACAACAAAGACAACAATGAAAACCAACTCCAAGAACTGATTCCAAACAGACCACTGCGAGAAGATGTTTTATTGAGTGCTTATTTGCAACAGATTACTTTGCTTACAGATGCTGATGATAAAGATGAGTATGCAGATACAGTGAAGATGATGACCATTCATGCTGCAAAGGGATTGGAATTTTCTTGTGTGTTTGCTGTTGGATTGGAAGAAATGCTTTTCCCCAATGCAATGAGCATCAATACCAGAGAAGAACTGGAAGAAGAAAGACGTTTATTTTATGTGGTGATCACACGTGCGAAGCAACGCCTGTGGGTGAGCTATGCGAACACCAGGTATAAATTCGGACAAGTCGTGCAGAATGAACCTAGCAGATTTATTGGTGAACTTCCAGAAGAGCATATCGACAGATCCTATGCCGGTGGTGGTTTCAGAAATCAGTCGGGTATGCCATCTGCGTCTGATCGCATGCGCGGTTGGGGGAATACTTCATCCGGACAATTTGATAGAGGAGGATTTTTCGGAGAGACAAAAAAAACCAATGAGCGTCCAGGTTATTTACCTGTGCAACCATCTGCACCAAAACCGGTTGTGCATCAGCCATCGTCCGATTTCAAACCAAGTGATACATCGGAATTGAAAGCGGGACAAAAAGTGGAGCACCAGAAATTTGGATTTGGGGAAGTTCTCAAAATGGAAGGCGCTGCCCACAACCCCATCGCTACCATCAAGTTTGATCTCAACGGCGAAAAAAAGATCATGCTCAATTATGCTAAGTTGAGGATAGTGGGATAGTTTTTGCTAATCAATCCTTTTGAAGTATTTTGATATGCCAAATATCAAAATCATGCGCAAATTATTTTTCAT
>JBKCGF010000025.1:0-1084 GCA_046303455.1 Chitinophagaceae bacterium
GAAGAAGCACACATTATATCTTGAGAGAACATAAATAAGCTCTATTGGTTGACAACCTGCTTGATGTGATGTAAATTTTTGTACGTCAGCTTAATTTGTATTGACCAATCCGATGAATTAATCTACCGTCTTAATATTAAGAAGAACAGCAATAGTACTATCTGCTTTTCGTGTAACCTTCATCTCTCCTTCAGCCCCTTTGTATTTACCTGTGCCCCCCACTATTGGATCTAATGCAAGACTTATACGTTGTTCTCCATGGTGTTCGCCATAAATTCCTTGTATAACAATTTCATTTTCATCTCCAAAATTTAGAACACTTAAGGCAGTTCGTTCTGTTATATATTTTGGATTCGCTGAATCACCATCCATGATGTCAATAGTCTCTGTCCATCCAAAAGCATCCCCAACTATATTACCCAAAGTATCACTCAAAGTCGCCTCCCAAGCCCTTCCGTCACCGTGGCCATGTGCACTATCTCCTAAGTTAAGAGTTGTCAATTGGCGTTTACCTAAAACAAACTCAAGCGTTTCCCATTTTGAAACTGGTTTATTTTGACAACTTAATAAAAAGATTACAGTTGTAAATACCAGAATTATATGTTTCATGTGATTACGTTTAGAATATAACTGTTGCAAAAGAAGTAAATCATTAATAATGGATTAGTTAGCCATTTTTATATCTAACACATGCGTGTATGTCCCATCCTCATTTCTAGTAGTCGTTACTTCCCCCTTAATGCCTTTATACTTCCCTGTTCCACCAACAACAGCTCTTTTTTGTTTAATTCCTGACTTCATTTCTTGTTCCCCCTTTTGATAGCTGGTTCCACCAGCGGCAACAATTTTATTTTCATCTCCAAATTTAATAACCATCGTTCCAATACGATCTGTCATGTGAACAGTATTTGCTGAGTCGCCATCTACGATATCAACAGTTACTATCCAACCCAATACTTCACCAACGACTGTTCCCGCAGTATCCCTCAATACTGCCTCAAAAGCCAATCCATCACCATGACCATGTGAAGTATCTCCTAGATTTACATGCGTCAATAAAGGTTTATCCTGAATAAATGTCATG
>JBKCGF010000026.1:0-4567 GCA_046303455.1 Chitinophagaceae bacterium
TTGCAAGGGTTGTTTGAAATTCCTTTTTTTTATTTTTCTGCCAGGATCATAGCGAGATTAGGATTGAGGACGACTTTACTTATAACTGTGTTGGCGACTGCTGTTCGTTTGGTATTGTATAGTGTGGTGAGTACGCCATCATTTGCATTGCCCATTGAAATTTTGCATGGCATTTCCTGGTCGCTTTTTTGGGTTATTTGTGTAGAGTTGGTTTATAAGCTGGTGCAAAAGGAATTGTTGGCAACGGGACAATCATTGTTATATGCAGCTTATTATGGAGCAGGCGCAGTAATGGGTAATTATTGGGTAGGCTATTTAACTGAAATCGGACTCAGTCTTCCAGCACTATTTTTGGTAAATGCAGGTGTTGTTCTTTTAGCTGTTATTTTGATTGTAACTGCGTTACGCACCAATCCACAAAATTGACAACCTGGTCTTCAACATCTGCATAAGGCCCAGGTCGGTAAGCAGATGATTCAATTCCTTTAAAATTGTTTTCACAAAGCTGACCATCTTGTTCACCTGTAATTTCCCAGAAATCTGTGAGATGTTTTAAATCGTAATCTTTACCTTCCTCTGCTTTACCATCTACCAACCAGCAAAATTCAACATCTGTTGTAGATGGATCAATTGGTGTAATTCTCATCGTCCATATGTAATCACTAACTGCATCCATCCAGAAATTCGGATAATTCACCAATCCTACAACACCAGCATCATGGTCCTTATGGTGCCCCATGGGGATGGAAACCTTTTTTCCGTCAGTACTATAACTTTCAATTCCCGGTCTTAATGGGTATCGTACAGCATAGCTTGTGGTTCCTGGCGTCACTTCAATCAAATCTGTTGCTAAACCTTTTTCTTTCCAGCTTATATTTTTTTCAGCTACCAGTTCTGTGGTATCCTCTCTTAAGCTTGCACCAATAACTGCACTACAGTATTCAGGATGTGCTCCACCACAATGGTAACATTCTCTGAAGTTTTCAGCTACTAATTTCCAGTTGGCGCGAAGGGTGTATTTTTTTTGACAAGCAATTTTTGCCTCTTGAATATTGTATGTCTTCACAAAGGGAGCTAAACTTTTTCTAATGGAAAAAAAATCAATTGGCTCTTTTGCAAGTGAAACGAATATAAGTCCCTCTACTACCTCCACAGCAACAGCCCTAAGGTTATATTGTTCTTTACAAAAATCATCAGGCATCATTCTTGCATTCAGCAATCTTCCATCTTTATCGAAAACCCATTGGTGGTAGGGACAAATAAGCTTAGCGGCATGGCCTTTTTCTTCAAGACAAATTGCGGATCCCCGGTGGGTGCAAGTATTGTAGTGAGCATGGATTTCACCATTATTTCCTTTAATAATAATGATTTCATCATGATGAATTTTATACAAAAAGTAATCCCCGCTCTTTTTTAATTGAGCTGTATTGCCTGCATAAATCCATTGTTTCTTCCAAATCGATTCCCATTCAGCAATAAGCACTTCATTTGAAATGTAAAATGGCTGTTCTAAACTAAAACCAGATTGGTAGCGGTTGAGGAGTGCGGATATATTTTCGTTCATCATGATTTATTTTTTTCAATAGTAAAGCATGCGGCTCCAATTGCTCCAGCCAAATCACCAAATTCAGCTTTTTTAATAACAGATCTTGATCCACCAGGCCTCCATTCATAAAGCG
Organism: Chitinophagaceae bacterium; assembly: GCA_046303455.1. Taxonomy (GTDB): domain Bacteria; phylum Bacteroidota; class Bacteroidia; order Chitinophagales; family Chitinophagaceae; genus Pollutibacter. Next base: position 1,680 of record JBKCGF010000026.1, read on the forward strand.
CAAGAAACTTTTCTAATGGAAGGAATAAATCATCACCAGCTTCAGTTATACCACCACCTAAAACTATAGATTGTGGTGAAAGAATATTACTGATGGATGCAATTCCCAATGCCAATTGCCTTATCGATTTTAACCAAATATCTGCAGCGTGACTATCATTTTTCCTGTAGGCTTCTAATAAAGCGTGTGTCGAAGTAAATCTTCCTCCACTTCTTTTTTCAATGGTACAGTTACCGATGCATTCTTCAAGACTTCCTGGCATCCCGGTTACATCTGGCTCTCCATTATCATCAATAACCATATGTCCCATATGCCCGGCTTTGTTAAATGCTCCCTGGTAAGGTTTCCCATCAATCAAGATTGCTCCTCCTACTCCTGTACCAAGCGTCAGCATTACTGCATGTTTACTGTCTTTACAAGCACCCAGCTTTGCTTCGGCCATTAAAGCAGAAACTCCATCGTTAATTACATAAGCAGGATGTTCTAGAAAATTACCCCAATGAAAATTTTCTAAACCTTCTAGTCGTCCTGGCATAAAGGCGATGCATTCGTTTTTTTCATCGGGTAAGCCTGGAGCAGAAATACCAATCAACACATCACTACTATTGAGCTTTTGTTTTACTGCAGCTACAGCATCAGCAATATTTTTTTTCCAAACTGCATCATTCCCATCTTCTGTAGGCTGATAAGAGTTGAATAAAATATTGCCTTCAGGGTCCATAGCAACCGCTTTGATTCTTGTTCCTCCTATATCAATTCCAATTACATTCATCTGTTTATGTTGAGGTAAATGATTAACTTGATTTAAATCTACAGAAACAACATGAAAAAGTCGATACTCCTTACCATACTTATTTTATTTGTCTATGTTGGGCAGTCCCAAACTTCTTATCTGCTGTCCGCCTCCAGGGTTTTTGATGGAGAAAAAATGCATGAAGGATGGGCTGTTTTGGTAAAAGATGCCAAGATCGTTTCAGTAGGACCAATATCTGGTATGAGTGTTCCCGGCGGCACAATCAAAATCAATTATCCTAATGCTACCATAACACCAGGCTTAATTGAAGGGCATTCGCATCTTTTGTTGTATCCATATAATATTACGGATTGGGATACGCAAGTATTAAAAGAGACGGATAATTATAGAACAGCTAGGGCGACAGTCCATGCAAAAAACACTTTGATGGCAGGCTTCACTACTGCCAGAGATCTTGGTACTGAAGGTGCTGGTTACGCGGATGTCGCATTAAAAAGAGCCATCAACGAAAATATTATTCCTGGTCCAAGATTGATGGTTGCTGGTAGGGCGATAGTATCAACCGGTTCTTACGGACCAAAAGGGTACGATCACGATCAACAAATTATGTTGGGTGCCGAACCTGCAGATGGTGACGACTTGATCAGGGTGATTCGTGATCAGATTGGGAAAGGAGCAGATTTTATAAAAATTTATGCGGATTACCGTTGGGGAATCAATGGAGAAGATCAGCCTTCATTTACTTTGGATGAACTTAAGGTAGCCAATGAAGTAACCACCAGCAGTGGACGCATGTTGGTTTGTCACGCAAAATCCAAAGAAGCCATACGGAGAGCGGTATTGGCTGGTGCAAAGACTATTGAGCATGGCGATTTTATTGATACTGCTCTTGGAAAACTCATGAAAGAACATGGTGTTACATATATCCCAACCATTTCTGCAGTGGATGTTATTTCACAATACAGAGGTTGGAAAAAAGGGATTGATCCAGCACCTGCTAATGTAATCAACAAACGAAATAGTTTTAAAGAGGCAATTGCATCTGGTGTTGCAATTGGCATGGGCGGAGATGTAGGTGTTTATCCGCACGGCGAAAATGCATTGGAAATGGAATTGATGGTTGAGTATGGCATGAAGCCCTTAGATGTATTGCGCGCTGCGACTACTATCAATGCAAAAGCATTTAGACTTGACGATCGTTTCGGTTCTTTAAAATCAGGAATGGTTGCCGATGTTGCCATATTTGAGGGGAACCCGGCAGAAGAAATTTCGAATATTAGAAAAGTGCTTTTTGTAATGAAAGACGGAGTGGTTGTTAGAAAAAATTAGCCCTTATATTTTTTCGTGCTTTTGTACCATGTGAAGTATATGCAGAATGAAAATCTTTTTATTTGCAGCACTATCATTCACTTTGATTAATCCCTCTATACTTGTAATTATTTCTTCCTCTGTTTTTTTCTCACGGGCCAAGGCAATGGTTTTGTTTCGGATGGCTGTTAGCATGTCTCTGTAATCGCGCAATTCTTTCAAGCCACAAACATCTCCATGTCCCGGTACAATTTTTGATTCTTCATTGGCAACATTAATGAGGTAGTTTATTGCGATGATTACACCATAGATATCTCCACCATTGTTTTCATCGATGTAGGGGACTCCTTTACGGACAAACAAATCACCGGTATAAAAAATATTTGCATTTTTAAATTGGATGATGATATCTCCATCTGTGTGAGCTTTTTTTACATGTGTTAGTTCGATGGTTTCGTTTTCGTCGTACAATTGTATTCTTTCGATAAATGTTATTGTGGGAAGTGCTTTTATTGGATATGCTTTTTGGATAAGAGAAGCAGGAGGTGATAGCAATCTGTCTTTTTCCATTCTGATGCGTGTATTTTCATGGGCAAGAATTGGAATCAATTCAGATCCCAAGGCTAAATTTCCATTGGTATGTTCGTAATGAAAATGGGTATTGATGATGAGTGAGGGTTTTCTGGGCGTTATTTTTTTTAATTGTTGTTTTATTTTTGGCGCAAGTACACTCCATTGGTTGTCGATCAAGATCAACCTTTGCTTACCATTGAATACGCCAATATTTCCGGCATCACTATTTGGTTGAATTAGAAAATGATTCGGC
>JBKCGF010000027.1:0-2361 GCA_046303455.1 Chitinophagaceae bacterium
TTCCAAAAACTTCAAAGAAAGGAGTCCATCGCTTTTGACCAACATGTTCAATTACAAAGATGATAATTGGTAAAATCAGAAGATCGAGACCTACAGTTTGAAACACATAGCTAATCGTCCAGAGTTTTTTATTGATCGGAACAAAGAGATCGGCCCATTGAGCCGCTAGCAGCAATAGGGCACCTGCAATCATTAATCTTGCGATAGTTTCATACCCATTCCCTTTTCGACTGATGAAGCGTGCCGTAAGGTAGCCGGCCAGTACATTTACAACAGAAGGAATAGTGCTTAAAATCCCTTCGGGATCAAAAGGCTTTCCTTCACCCTGATAGAGATGCTTTGCACCGAGTACCATCAAATCAATTTTATGCCCAACATTCCCTTCCAAAGTAAGATCTCCAAATGCCCAAAGAACCCAGGTGTAGAAAGTAAGTGCTATACCAATATACCATACTGCTCCTTTTACTTTGAAATAATGAATGATGATCGCTGCAATTGCATAGCAGAGGGCTATTCGCTGAAGAACACCAAGGATTCGGGTATTGCTCAAAGGCCTGAAAACATATTCCCCAGTTTCAGTGATGTTGAAAAAGGGAAACCAATACATCAGAAATCCAATTAGAAATATAATAACAGTTCGCTTGAATATTTTTGTCAGGACTGCGGCACTGCCCATGGCTTCATATTTCTGCATACTGAAATACATTGCATTGCCTGTCACAAACAAGAATGTTGGAAATACCAGATCGGTAAGCGTAAAACCATGCCAAGGGGCATGTAGAAGTGGCGACCAAGCTGTGTCAAAACTTCCAAGTGAATTTACAATAATCATCAGCGCCACATCCATTCCACGAAAAACATCAAGACTGAGGTATCTCTGTTGTTGCATACAGTTTAGGTTTTGGCTTAGTTAAGATACAAAATCTTTGAATTTCTTTTGCGCATCTTTGTATAATTTTAAACATGTTGATTCTTTAGTTTAAGCTTCTGAAATAATTGTGGGAAGGGCAGTTTTAATAGCAGAACAGCAAATAGGTTCATTTAATAATTTATACACTCATGCTTAAAAGTAACATTACTGCACTCCTTCTTTTAATCTTTATTTTGTCTTCATTCTCACTTGTAGATAAAGATAAAGATGGTCATGACCAATTGGTCGCTTTCTACAAAACATGGCGTGCATTTGAACAACCACCTCTAAAAAATGGTGCCCCCGATTATACGCAAGCAACATTTACTTCACGGATGCCTGCATTTAAAAAACTAAAAGATCAATTGTTATCAATTGACACTACAGCATGGCCAATTGAACAACAAGCAGATTGGCATGTTTTAATGGCAGAGATGAATGGATACGATTTTAATTATCGTATTCTTCAACCCTGGAACAGAGATCCTGCTTTTTATAAATCCATCTGGACAGAAAGAAGTGATGTGCCTGCGCATGAAGGACCTACACACCATAGGATAACCGAATTATGGACCTACTCCTTTCCACTCTCTACTAATGAACGAATCAGATTGATTAATTCGCTCAAAGTGATTACACCCTTAAACGAACAAGCAAAAATCAATCTAACGGGCAATGCAAAAGAATTATGGATTGCGGGAATCAGAGATATTAAAACTCAGGTAACAGATCTTAAAGAATTACAAACTAAACCTGGCGTAGCAAATGATGTAGAATTGGTTTCAGAAATCAATAAAGCAATTGAATCTACCCATCAATTTGTAAAATGGTTAGAACAAAAATCTTCTTCTAAAACCGGACCTTCAGGAATTGGAAAAGAGAATTATGATTGGTACCTCAAGAATGTTCATCTCGTGCCACTTACCTGGGACGATCAAGTGATGTTACTGAAACGAGAACTTGATAGGGCATGGACTGCTTTGAAAATGGAAGAACATAGAAATCGTAAACTTCCACAACTTACTGAAGTAGACTCTCCAGAAGCATATGACGCTCTGGCGAAATCTGCTGCAAATAACTTAATCAATTTTCTGAGCAAAGAGGAAATGATTACAGTAAAGGATTACTTCAAGCCTGCATTAGATCTACATCTTGGGACTTTCATTCCAAAAGATAAACGTAACTTCTTTTATATAACATCTCACCTGGACCCTCGACCACTTTTTTCACACTTTTATCATTGGTTCGAACTCGCTCAAATGGACAATGAACCTCATTCTAATGAAATAAGAAGAACAGCATTACTATATAATATATTCGATAGCAGGAATGAAGGTATGGCAACAGCAGTTGAAGAACTGTTCATGCAAGCAGGACTTTATGATGATAGTCCACGTAGCAAAGAAATTGTTTACATCCTCATCGCACAAAGAGCTGCACGAGGATTAGGT
>JBKCGF010000028.1:0-1337 GCA_046303455.1 Chitinophagaceae bacterium
ATCTTTAAGCCCAAATGGATTTACACCTAAAAAGCTATAGTGAGACCAAAACAATGGACCGCCTAATGAAGGTCCTAAAGGAAGTTGAAAACCATAATGGCTTTGGTTAGATACCTGCCCTCCACTTCGTGCAAACCCTTGATCATAGACTTCTTTTGGGATTCGATATGTAGGTGAAGAAGCTGCTAAAATATAAGTGATTAAACACTCATTCCATCCTTGGATTTTCATATTCATTTCCCATCCAAAATTGGTACTCCAATGCCAATACAAAGCATTTTCTCCATTTTTACGGAACCACGACCATTCAACGGACTCCCAGATACTGGTAATGTCATTTCGAAGGGCAATTTCATCTGGACTTCCACCAGTAAAATATTCACGGGCAGTCAGCAATCCCGCAATCAAATAAGAAGTCTCAACGAGATCCGCTCCAGTATCTTTTTGACTGAATGGAACTACTGTACCCGTCCGTCCATTCAACCAATGTGGAAATGCACCATGAAATCTTTGAGCTGTATTTTTTAAAAACCCAACAATCTTTTTCATTCGCTCTAACCCTTCACCCTTAGTAATGAAATTTCTTTCAATTGCTATTGGGATGGTCATGATACCAAAACCACTACCTCCAGATGTAACAATATCTTCTGATGTATTTCTTTCTCTTGCCAAACCAGAAACAGGATGTCCGAATTCCCAGAAATAAGCAAAAGTTCTTCTTTGAACAGAATCCAACAATTTGTCGTCTGTCAGTTGAGGAAATTTATCAACAGCATCAAAGCCTGTTTGAAAAATAAGTTCATAAATGCGATTGATTTTACTTCCATCAGCTGCTTCTAAAGATGAACTAATATTGAATTGGTATTTTGTTAGCCCCTTTAAAGGTTGTTCAGGTGTAACGACCAATACTGAGTCATTTTTTAAGTAAGTAAGTGCTAATGAAGAACGATTGGTTGCACTCTCTCCTAAAACCATTGATGAAAGCACTTTAGCTCGATTAAGTGGAGCAGAAAAACTTAGCGTGATTTTTGGCTGCCGACCCACCTCTTTTGTAAATGAAGTGCTAACAAGCGATCCATCTAATTCAACAAGTTGCAATTCAAAAGTTTTTGCAACAGGCGTTTCGGGTGTTGCCTTTTTTTTACATGACAACTGCGCTATTTGCAACACAACAGCAACTACCAAAAGAACATACTCAAATTTGAATTTCATTTTTACATAATTATTGTGGCTACAGTCCCGGCTCCTATATCCACCTTTACCCATTTATCTCCTATTGCAACATTAACACTTTGTGCAGCTCCAGCATCGTTAAGTAGAAGCATTACTATTTTACC
>JBKCGF010000029.1:0-1462 GCA_046303455.1 Chitinophagaceae bacterium
CCCGGACTCACCCACATCACATGCACCCCTTTTTCAATCAATTCGGTCTTGAGCGCTTCCAACCAACCCTGCAAAGCAAATTTAGAAGCAGAATATCCGCTTCTTCCCGGCAAACCCCTGTAACCCGCAATTGAAGAAATACCCACAATCACCCCCTTCGATTTGATCAAATGAGGCAATGCATATGTAGTACAATAAACTGTCCCGAAATAATTGATATCCATCACACGCTTGATCACACCAATGATCTCCTTTCCTCCCTCTTCCATTAAACCACGCATGGAAATACCAGCATTATTAATCAAGATGTCGATGCTTCCAAATTGTTGAATAGCATGGTTCACCAATCGCTCACAATCACGCTCGACTGCCACATCGATATTCAATACACAAAGCTTTCCAACTGGAGCCTCTGCTTCCAATGCATGTATCTTATGTTGCGTTCTTCCGCATGTCACTACATTAGCACCAAGTGATAAATATTGCAAGACCAGCGAACGCCCAATTCCATCCGTTCCACCAGTAATTAATACGGTTTTTCCTTGAAGAGAATTCATTAGGTGAAGGTAGAATTTTTTTTATTCAGTTATCGTTGTTGTCATTGTTATTGGTGTTGTCGTGGTTGTCGTTGTTTTCAAAGTTGTCAAGTAATTTATCTTTATATAACGCAATCTTAAAAATGAGCTATTGGAATTAAATTCAAATTCATTTTGGTTGAATAATAAAAGACCTTATTTTTGCACTCCCGTTAAAACGGAGTGGATTGAACTCGTAGCTCAGTTGGTAGAGCAATACACTTTTAATGTATGGGCCCTGGGTTCGAGTCCCAGCGGGTTCACTTCCAAAAGCCATCGTAAGATGGCTTTTTTATTTCCCAGAGTTTATCGAACATCTGATCTTCCAAGAGCCACCCTTGACAACCCTGACAACTACGATAACGAAGACAACCCTATTCCCTTCTCCCTCTTCCCTATTTCCCCCACTTTTCATTACATTTGTCAACTAAATTCATAAAAAATGTCTTTCAACAAGATCAACAACATTACTGGATGGATAGTTACCTTGATTGCTTGCTCAGTCTACATCATGACGGCTGAAGCTGGAGGTAGTTTGTGGGATTGCGGAGAGTTTGTTAGCTCTTGTTTTAAACTTCAAATTCCTCACCCACCAGGAGCACCTTTGTTCGTGATCATGGGTCGTGTGTTTATTGTATTATTTGGTAACGATCCCGCGACTGCCGCCAAAGCAGTCAACGTGATGAGTGCGCTAGCAAGTGGGTTCACCATTTTGTTTTTGTTCTGGACCATCACCCACTTCGCGAGAAAAATTGTTCAAAAAGGAAATGAAGTGCTTGAGTCATCTCAAATCTTCACCATCATGGCCGCTGGTGTTGTTGGCGCCCTGGCTTATACTTTCTCTGATTCATTCTGGTTCAGTGCTGTTGAAGGTGAAGTATATGCAC
>JBKCGF010000030.1:0-1549 GCA_046303455.1 Chitinophagaceae bacterium
GTTGCAAGGATAATTAGGAATTGATATTTTAGAAATTGGTACATAACTATACTATTTTCTTCCTTCATTAAAACCTTGTTACTTTGACTACATTATTTAAAAATCCTGTTACGAAGAAATGTTTAATCGTTTTTTGTTGCCTGATTATTTTTTCTGTTGGCTTCTCTCAGGAAAAAATTGAAAAGGCAGTTGCTGATCGTGTAGAGTTGTTCCGTCAGGCCATGGTTTCAGCTGATGAAAATTCATTGAACGAGATGACAGCTGAAAAGCTTAGCTATGGCCATTCTGCAGGGTATGTTGAAAGGAAAGCCGAATTTATTCGTAAGCTTACAAGTGGAGAAAATGACTTTGTTTCAATATCTCTTAGTAATCAAACCATCAGTGTAAGCGGTAATGTTGCAGTTGTTCGCCATCGTTTGGAAGCAAAGACAAGTGATAATGGAAAGCCGAATGATATTAAATTACTAGTGTTGATGGTATGGCAAAAGCAAAATAAAGAATGGAAACTTATTGCAAGACAAGCTGTGAAGATCATTCCTTAAAATCTTAAGAAATAGCTGATGGGTAAACTCAAAATATATCCTGCTTTATTTTTACTTGCAGGTCTTTCCTTTCTCCTTTTTTTGTTCCTTTTCTTTACCAATAGGAATCAGTTGTCGGGTCTATCAATCATAGCCACATTTATATGCTTGGCAATGGGTTTCAGGGGGTTTGATTATTTGAAACAGTTCAGTTATACCACCATGATCTTTGCCGCTGTTTCCTCTGCACTGTATTACCCTGGATTGTTTTTGGAATGGCAGGGATACAAATTGAGTGGTTTGATCACACCCCTAATACAACTGATCATGTTTGGTATGGGTACATCCATGAGTATTGGCGATTTCTATACTGTGATCAAATCACCTAAAGGGGTATTCATCGGTGTTGCAAGTCAGTTTATTATCATGCCAAGCCTGGGCTTTTTGTTAGCCAACGTAAGTGGGTTCAGTCCCGAAATTGCTGCAGGTATCGTATTGATTGGATGTTCTCCCAGTGGTTTGGCATCCAATGTAATGTCATTTTTAGCGAAGGCAAATTTGGCTTTATCCATTACCATTACTTCAATTACTACGTTGCTTGCACCATTTGTGACTCCTTTACTCATGAAATTGTTGGCTGGTGAAATGGTGGATATCAACATCATGAATATGATGTGGGATATTTCAAAGATGATTCTTGTCCCAATTGGAGCAGGATTAGTTTTCAACAAATTGCTTGCCGGCAGATCCGAATGGATAAATAAGGCCATGCCTGTTGTATCCATGGTCGGCATTGCCTTGATCATTGTTGTCATCACTGCTGCAGGTAGAGATAGCTTATTGAATATTGGTCCTTTACTGGTATTGCTAGTCCTCATACATAATTTAAGTGGCTATTTTCTTGGTTATTGGTCTGGCCGTTTATTTAAAATGGATGAAAGGGATTGTCGCACCATCGCCATTGAGGTTGGTATGCAAAACGGTGGATTGGCTTCCGGAATTGCAAAAGGGATGGGGAAAATTGCCAC
>JBKCGF010000031.1:0-13685 GCA_046303455.1 Chitinophagaceae bacterium
AAAAGGTTGAGCGCCTAGCTCATACTTGTGCTTTTTCAGTATTTTAGATTCAAATCATTTCCCATGCGTTTATCAATTGCCCTTTTTACACTTGTACTTACAGCACAATCATTAATTATACCAGCTTTCGCGCAACAAGCTCCAATAGTTGCTGCTATCATCAAAGAAGCCAATGATAATTCTCAATTGAAGAGAATGAGTCATGAATTGATGGATGGAGTGGGACCGCGTTTGGTGGGTTCGACAAAAATGATGCAAGCCAGCGATTGGGCTATTGCACAATACCAGCAATATGGCATTTCAGCAAGAAGGGAAAATTATGGAACATGGAGAGGATGGGACCGTGGCATTACGCATGTAGATATGATTAGTCCATGGACAAAATCATTAGAAGCAACACAACTCGCTTTTTCTCCATCCACTAAAAAAGCAGTGAAAGGTGAAACCATCATCCTTGCTGATGTTGCTGATTCCATCGCATTTCAACAATGGCTCCCCAACGTGAAAGGAAAATTTGTGTTGATTGCTATGCCACAACCTACTGGCAGACCAGATTACAACTGGAAAGAGTTTGCTACAAAAGCATCGATGGATAAAATGTTACAGGAAAGAAAAGAACAGACCGAAGCATGGCGCAAACGCATCAGTAAAACTGGATACAATAACCGTACGCTTGCAGCTGCATTGGAAAATGCAGGAGCAGCGGGTATCATAGGAAGCAATTGGAGTCAGGGTTTTGGTGTAAATAAAATCTTTGATGCCTATACTAAGAAGATTCCAACTATTGATGTGATGCTCGAAGATTATGGATTACTCTATCGCTTGACTGAATCAGGAGCTGCTCCAATGATCAGTGTGTTGGCTAAATCAAAAGAGTTGGGTGAGGTACCAACATTCAACACGCTAGGTGAAATCAAAGGCACAGAAAAAAGCAATGAGTATGTGATGCTTTCTGCTCACTTTGATTCATGGGATGGTGGAACAGGTGCAACAGACAATGGAACCGGAACGATGGTGATGATGGAAGCGATGCGCATTTTGAAAAAAGTTTATCCTAATCCTAAGCGTACCATTTTAGTTGGACATTGGGGAAGTGAAGAACAAGGATTGAATGGTTCACGTGCATTTGTTGAAGACCATCCTGAGGTGGTTAATAATTTACAGGCATTATTTAACCAGGATAATGGAACTGGAAGAATCATCAACTTGGGTGGTTCTGGTTTTGCAAAAGCAAAAGATTATGTTGGTCGTTGGTTAGCAGCGGTTCCAGGTGAATACAAAGATTCCCTCAAAACAAGTTTCCCTGGAGCACCCGGTGGTGGTGGATCTGATCACGCATCTTTTGTGGCAGTCGGTGCACCTGCGTTTTCTTTGGGCGCACTCAATTGGTCTTATTTCAATTACACCTGGCATACCAACAGAGATACCTACGATAAAATTGTGTTTGATGATTTGCGCAACAATGCTATTGTAACAGCTATTCTTGTTTACATGGCTTGCGAAGATCCAGAGCGCAGTTCAAACGAAAAAGCAGACCTCAAAGGAAATGGTCCGGGTAGTCGTACTTGGCCCGCACAAGTAAAAGCCAAGCGCAGAGGGGGTTATGATCAGTAAACTACTTTCAATGAATAAATGCACTCTCACCACATTTGCCATTTTAATATGTAAAATAGTTTCAGCACAATTTATTACTGACTTTAAAAAACCAGCCACTAACCCATTATTGGGACCAGATTCCAGTTATTCATTTTTTTGTCCAGTTCAACAAAAAGAAGTGAAATGGCAAAAAGCTGATGTATTTAATCCAGCTGCTATTGTTAGAAATGATACTGTTTTTTTATTGTTTAGAGCAGAAGACAACAAAGACGCAAAACTTGGTCACAGAACTTCTAGAATTGGTCTTGCTCATAGCACAGATGGCATAAATTTCAAGCGCTACCCCAAGCCTGTTTTATATCCGGATCTTGATGACATGCAACAATGGGATTATCCAGGTGGATGTGAAGACCCAAGAGTTGTTCAAACTGAAGATGGAACCTATTTAATGTTGTATACCAGCTGGAACAGTAAAGTAGCCAGATTATCTTCTGCGGTTTCAAAAGACTTTATACATTGGAAAAAACAAGGACCTGTTTTTTTAAAAGCACATCAAGGAAAATTCAATGAAGGATGGAGTAAATCTGGATCTGTTATTACCAAGATGGAAAAAGGAAAAATAGTTGCTGCAAAAATGAATGGCAAATACTGGATGTATTGGGGTGAAAATTTTGTCAACCTCGCATACTCTGAAAACCTACAAGACTGGTATCCGCTCTTAGATAAACAAGGTGAACTTTTAAAAGTAATGGAAACACGTCCGTATAAGTTTGATAGTCATCTTGTAGAATGTGGACCTCCAGCAATCATTACTGATGAAGGAATTCTTTTAATTTATAATGGAAGAAATATTGAATCTGACCTAGCAGATCCAAATCTACCCAAGGGTATGTATGCAAGCGGTCAAGCGTTATTCGATAAAAATGATCCAAGTAAATTTCTTAAACGATTGGACCAGCCCTTCATGAAACCTGATTTACCACATGAGATAACGGGTCAGTACAAAGCAGGAACAACATTTGCAGAGGGACTAATTAGGTTTAAAAACCAATGGTTTTTGTATTACGGTACAGCTGACTCAATGGTTGGCATAACCATTAGTAAATAAATCAAGATTATTTCACCAGTTGATTAATCTCTGATTTATTAAATACCAAAGTTTGTGTTGGAAAGGCAAAGTCGATTTTCTCAGCAGCAAACTGCTCATAAATATCAAAGTTGATTTGCTGCAGGATATCCATGTAAATATGATAATGGGGATTATCGACAAAAAACACAACTTCATAATTGAGACTGAAGTCGCCATAGCTTATAAAATGCACCCTATCAAATTTTGTGAACTCGTATTTTTCAATAATAGCTTTGATCATCTCTGGAATCCTTTTCATTTTTTCAAGAGGAGTTCCATATACAACACCAATAGTAAACAATACCCTTCTGCTTTCTAAGCGTTTGTAATTGTGAATTCTAGAACTGGTCAAATTACTATTGGAAATAATGATTTGCTCACCAGATAAACTACGCAAACGCGTGGTCTTGATACCAATATATTCCACCGTTCCTTTTTTATCATCCACTGTAATAAAATCCCCCACCTCAAATGGTCTATCAAAGAAGATGACGAAGTAATTGAAAAGGTCGCCCAGAATATTTTGTGCAGCTAAGGCAATTGCAATACCACCAATTCCCAAGCCAGTCAATACGGTTGTTACATTATAACCAAGATTAGACAAAAACAATAACAACCCAATCGCCCAGAAAGTGATATTCACCACCACCATGATGCCTCCGATTTGTCGCAGTTTTGTCTCTCCATTTTCCTGCTTCATCACCTGTGCCTCTAACACTTTTCTAATCAAGGTGAGTATGAAAGAAATAACAAAGTACAAGGTAACAACACCATAGGCAATGTGCAGCCATTTATCAACTTTTGAATGAAGTGTTAGTAATTCAAGTGCCCAATAAATAAATAGTACACGAAGAATAGGAATTCCAAATTTTTCAACAACCTGCAATGCGATGTCATCCAAGTTGGATTCTGTTTTGCTAACAGCAACTTTCAAGCGATGCAACAAGATATTCTTGAACAACCGCAACAACAAAAAACCCACCAACATAAAGGCAAGTGAAATCAGGTAATCCTTTATGCTGTTCTCCCAATAAACAAGTTCTAAAACCTCTTTCATAAAATATATTCTGTAACGAAGTTAGTCCAAAACCAGAAAATCAGTTTGAACTTTCAGCAATAAAATCAGTATTGAAAAACTATTGTCATTGCTTGAATAATCCTAATTTTATATTGGGATGAAAATTTTTCTTGATATAGATGGTGTGATGGTTCCAGCCAAAGGATGGCTGAAACAAGAAATTTTAGAAGACGGATTCCCTCCGTTTAGCAAGAAAGCCGTCCAGGCACTTCAAATGCTTCTAACTCCACATGCTGAGGTTATTCTTACCACATCTCATAGATTTAATTTCACAGTAGACCAATGGATTCAGATTTTTTCTAATCGAAATCTTCAACTTAGTCAGATAGATATCTTACCGGCTTGTTCGAAGGCTAAATCTAGAAAAGATGAAATAATGAATTGGTTTGAACATGACTACAAAGGTGAATCCTATTTGATCATTGATGACGATTCTTCAGTTGATGACTTGCCTAATCAATTAAAAAAACGACTAATTAAACCTAGTCCTCACATTGGATTGACAGAAGAGTTAATCAACTTGATTCTTCAATCCACTTTATAACTCACAAACGCAAACTGCTTACTGTCTTTGCTCCAAGAAGGCACATTGATTGTTCCTTGTCCACCATAAAACACAGGCGTAAGGTCTTTAATTTTTTTCGTCTTCAAATCCATCAAACGCAGCTTCACATTTTTACCAAACAAATGCTGTTGTTTTTCATCTGATGTATAAGCGATGTAAGCAATATATTTATTATCAGGTGATGGATGTGCAAACCAATTGGAGTTATCGTCAAAGGTCAGTTGCTCGGGATCAGAGCCATCTGCTTTCATGCGCCAGATTTGCATATGACCAGTGCGATAGGAATTGAAGTAAATGTATTTGCCGTCAGGTGAATAATCGGGACCATCATCCAATCCTTCTGTGGAAGTGAGTCTTGTCTCTTTGCCTCCATTCACGCTGATGGAATAAACATCATAATTACCATTGCGCTCTGCACAGTAGGCAAGCGTTTTGCCATCTGCACTCCATCCATGCCAGAACGACATCACTTCGTCGGTTACCCTTCTTGGTGTACCACCTTCAATGGGCAAAACATAAATGATCGATTTGTAAGGCTTGGGCGATGGGTCGTTTTTGTCTGCATTACTAATCGCCAACCATTTGCCATCCGGTGAAAATCCATGGTCGTTGTTGTTGGATTGAGCAAAATCTGTGTTCAGGTGTTTTATTTTTTTCAAGGCTAAATCAAACGTGTATAATTTACCATAGCTATTGTAAATCAAATAGCCATCCGGATGCCAGTTCGGCGCTTCAATATGGTAGTTCACCGTCAACAGCGTATCCAGTTTTCCGGTCTTGATATTGATGGTCTGCAAATAACTCGTAGTATCTGAAAAAGGTTTGGCAGTAGCAGTCGATATGGAACTCTGAAGTAGTAAAAGAAGGCAAAGGCTCTTCAAACCAATTATAAGCGAATGCTTCATGATGTTGTTTTTGGGTTAGTTTGAAGTTAGGGTAATTTGATGAACTTTAATTTCCGCTTTTAATGCTGTAGAAACTCCCCATTATTGATGGTTTTTATCATAATTAGTCGGTCATTTACACTTTTTCAGAAATCAATAGTTACAGAACTTTGTCTACGCAAGGGGGTCATCATTGAGCTATTTTGTCATATTATAGTATTACTTTTGTATTTTATTTGTCATACTATAATATTACATATATGGATAAGAGAAAGCTTCAAATCCAACAAATGGACCAGAAAATGGTAGCTTTTTTAGACGCAGAAAAAGTTGCTGTCTTGCAAAGAGGATGGATCAATGCCATAAGGACAGTCTTGGGTATGAGCCTACAGCAAGTCAGCAAGCGATTAGGCATATCTAGACAAAGTGTGCAGGCAATGGAAATAAGAGAGATGGAGGGAAGTATAACATTACAAGCGCTTAATGAAGCAGCAAAATCAATGGATATGAAATTGGTCTATGGCTTTATCCCTATTGATGGAAGCCTAGATGCTTTGATTACTAGAAAATCATATCAATTGGCAGCAGAAATTGTAGGTCGAACTTCAAACACAATGAAACTAGAGAATCAAGAAAATAGTAATGAAAGAATTAAAAAAGCAATTGATGAAAGAGCTCAACAATTAAAAAATGATTTACCTAAAATGCTATGGGATTAAATTTTTTATTTTCAGATGGTCAAACACTCCTAGATGAGGATGAGAGAGATGGACTTAAAATAACAACCATCTCAACCAGAAGAGAATTGGATGAATTTGAACAACAAAATATTGAAGATGCAATTCAATGGAGCTTATCACGAACTTTCATCCCAGAAAATTTATTGAGTGAACATTTTATAAAACTACTTCACCAAAAAATGTATCAAGATGTTTGGAAATGGGCAGGTGAATTTAGAAACACAAATAAAAACATTGGAGTAGATAAATGGCAAATTCCAACTGCGCTAAAGAGTTTAATGGATGATGCAAAATATTGGCATCAATCAAAAATTTATTCCCCTGAAGAATTTACCATAAGACTAAAACACAGATTAGTAAGTATTCATTGCTTCCCAAATGGTAATGGAAGACATAGCAGGCTTTATGCCGACATTGTTATTCAGCATATTTTTAAGCAACCTATTTTCACTTGGGGAGTAAACATCAACAATAGTGATATAGATACCAGATTAGTTTATTTAAACGCGTTGAAAGCTGCAGATCTAGGTAATGTAAACCCTTTGATACAATTTTCAAGGTTATAAATTTTATTTCACTTTTGATATCTCTTACTAAATTAAACCAGTAATAAATACAGTTTGATTTGCGATAAAACCCTTTTAAATGCAGTTATTCTCTCATTAAGAAGTCTGATTCTCAATTTATTTTTAATAGAATTTAAAAATCGAATTTTGATTTAATTAACCTATTGCTTAATTTTGTGAAAAGAAGATGTGAGCTTGTAATTAGTGCAGAAGAGTTTAAAAGAGAAATACATATTGATATAGATAATAAGAAACAAATACTTAACTATCTGTATCAGGATGAACGCCACCTTAAAAAATTTCGTTTCATTACAGAACTAATTTTAAGGGGAATTAAAAACAATATTGTCTACGGTACAGAAGCAATAAATTTCAATAGCAAAAGAATTACTGCTATGAAATTTTTCAAGGGTCAGGAAAACGATAGGATTTATTGTCAAGACTTTGTGCACAGTTCTGGAAAACAGATAATAATAATGTGTTTCCTTTTTGAAAAGAAAAAAACAAAGAAAATAAATCAAGAACTAAGATCAATCATCAATAAAATAGCTTTCTATGAATACTTCAATGAATAAGAAATACAAAGTTGCAAAAGGCTATGAAAAGATTTTTAATCATACAAATGATGAAGAAAAGTTTAAACACAGGGCTAGAATCATCATGATGATGATTTTACAGGAGACCGAAAAAAATATGGGTGATCTTTCAAAAAAAGAATTAGCAGAAAAGCTAGGGACATCTGCTAGCTATATTACTCAGCTCTACAAAGGCGATAAAATCCTCAATCTTGAATTGATGGCTAAAATAGAGGAAGCATTTGGTATTGAATTTACAATTTCAGCATCTCCTGTTAAAAGAAAGAGAACCAAATCAAAATCAGTTACTTACTGACGGATCTGATTGTATAGATGTTAAGGACTTCAAATATTCAATTATCGCCATTCGCTCATCAGGAGAGAGTGCGCGTCCAATCTTGCCTTTGGTAGATGCATCATCTGTGAAAGCATGACCAGTGTTTGTATTACCAGGCAGACGGGTGTCAAATAAAAATGATTTGTGAGATTGCTGACTCACATAGCCAATTTTAGAAGGATCGTATTCGTAGGTGCCTAGCCAAAAAGTGGTTGAGCGTTCAGCAGGTGGACTCAATAGTTCATAGATGTTGGGCACAGAACCATTGTGTAAAAATGGTGGTGTACTCCAAATACCATCTAATGGTCGTGCTTTGTAGACTCCTTTTGCCCTCACCACTTCATACTTACCATCACCATTTATTTTTTGAATTTGCTCATCTAAATAACCGAGTTGTTTGTATGCATACTTTTCCATTTCTTCTGTCAAGAGTTGTAAACCTGTTGCACCATCAATTGAAGTAGCATCTGGACCTAATAATTTTGAGGCGTTGTAACGGCGGTTAACAAATGTAGCAGCTTCGCTGGAGTCGGTGCCGATGACATGTAAAGGAACGGCCGCGACTTCCCAGTTTGGATTCGCAGGATCTGAACCCGCAACGATGCGAGGAGCATGGCATTTGGCACAGTTCTGCATGAACAAAGCTTTGCCATCTGCTGCTTTTTTCAAATCGATTTCACCGAGCATAGCTGATGGCCACTTTGGCGCTTTCAATTCCTCAAAACCTTTTTCCATTTCAAACAAACGCTCGATGTTAAAATTACTTTCCCATTTTTCGGGACCAGCTTTTATATTGCCTTTCTCATCCAGAAAGTATGTTTTACCTCCATTGCCAAGCACTTGTAAAATATTGCGTGCGATTGGTTTGCTGAACGAAGCATTGTAGTGCACCCAATTGAGACGAGCAACATCCCAGAGATAAGGTACGCCGACAGGCGCATTCATGGCATGGTAATTCGCTTGCTCACGCAAACCAAGTCCGAATACTTCATTTCCAATGCGATTGAAAGGATCCATGCGACCATGACCAGCATCGACAGATGGCGTTCCAAGTTTTGCATAAGCTTCCATCTCCCATGCAGCAAGCGCCATTACTTCACCAACCTCTTTTTTCAATTGCGCTTCGTCACCAGGCTCTTGTGCCAATACTTTCGAAGCAAAATCTTTCCAAACCAGTGAGTCTTGTAAGGTTCTTGATAAAGCAATACCATAATCGGTGAAGAATTTATAAATATTGAATCCAGCAGATGCACCATCTATGCGGAATGCTTTGCCTTGGTAATTTAATTGACCGGTATGGCAGGATGCACAGGTGAGACCTAACATCACGCGTCCATTTTCTTTTTCTGGATTGATAGAAAATCCAACAGGCAAACCTTCTGGATTGTTTTTGGTGATGGGCTTATCTAAAAATCCTAAACCACGCAAGTAGGCAGGATCTAATAAGGAAAGATTTGTATCAGGCGCTTGCAGTGCCCTCACCCAATTCAATGGCGCAAATTCTTGTCCCGCGTTGAGGTGATGCCAGTAATCACGTTCTTCTTCAGACCATCCCTGTTCTGCCCAGGTTATTTCATCCGGTACATAAAATCCTTCTCGGTTTTTTTCAGTCGAGCAAGAAAAGCAAGCCAGCATAACGAAGGCAACAAGGAAATTGTTTTTCATGGTGATTACATTTCGGAGTACAAGTTACTTTAAGAAGCGGAGATTTTGAGTCGAATAAATTTGCTATTCGGCTCATTTTTTGCTTATATTTGAGCCGAATAAGTAAATTAATCGGCTCATGCCTTATAATTGGCAACATAAAAACTGGCCTCATTTTGAATATGACGTTGCTTCATTTGATGAACAAGTGTTGCACTTTATAATGAAGGCAGGTGAGTTAAAGGGAAGTCTAGCAGTTATGCCAACTGATCAAAGCAAAGAGATAATTGCCCAAGTCTTGCTTGATGAAGCCATGAAAACAGCTGAGATTGAAGGAGAAGTAATGAAGAGGTTGGATGTAATGTCGTCTATTAGAAAAAACCTGGGACTTGCAGTAGCAAAAGATGCAAAAGATAAGAAAGCAATTGGCTTAAGCAATATGATTTTTGAAGTTAGAAAAACCTATAGCGATACTTTAACAACAGCACATTTATTTAAATGGCATGAAATGCTGATGGGTAATCATAAACATATTAGCGCTGGAGTCTGGAGAAGTGATGATGCCCCCATGCAAATTATTTCAGGATCTGTATCTAAACCGATTGTCCATTTTGAAGCTCCTCCTTCGAAGTCAGTCGCAAAAGAAATGGATAAATTTATCAAGTGGTACAATAAGCAGACTTCATTAACTTCAACACCCCCTCCGATAATTGCAGCAATTGCCCATTTGTATTTTGAATCGATACATCCTTTTGAAGATGGCAATGGAAGAATAGGAAGAGCCATTGCAGAAAAAGCACTTTCACAAGGGTTGAATGCACCTCTCACGTTCAGTATATCTCATGCCATTGAATACAGAAGAAGTGAATATTACAAGGAGTTAGGCAAAGCTCAGCAAACATTGCAAATTAATGAATGGATCAAATGGTTTATTGCTATGCTGATTGAAGCGCAGCAACGATCAGAAAAAATGATTCAATTGACGATTAAAAAAACCAGGTTCTTTGAGCAATATGGAGTGTTGCTTAATGAACGTCAACGGAAAGTAATCAATAGAATGCTAGAAGAAATACCTGAAAATTTTGAAGGCGGGATGAACGCCAAGAAATACATCAGTCTTACCGGCACATCAAAAGCAACTGCAACAAGGGACTTACAAGAATTAGTTGAATTGAACATTTTTACTCCCGTCGGTGGTGGAAGGTCTACGCGGTATGAATTAAAATTCTAATTTCTGAAATGATTAGAGAATGTAAAATTTATCACTGTAATTCGGACATTTTCCGAATTGTAATTCAATTTTTAGCATTTTAAGATTTATAAGTCGATTTTCAAGACAATATGTAACTGATATGGACAAAGATGAAATAGGCTGAAGGATATCAATTGGTTAAAACCCTGTTTTTCTGAAGGATTTTTCTGCTCAAACTAAATGATAAAACTCCCTTCTGCAATTCCCTTCCTAGATTAGGAGGGGCTCCGAGTCCCGCATTTGCGGGACGAGCTTGTCTGCCGGAGGCAGAAGTGGGGTGGTATTCCCTACTCCCCTGCCTTCGGCAGGCAGGCTGTTCCCTATTCGCTATTCCCTAATTATAAAAATTGATATTCACTTAATTATTGTACCTTCTAGTATAATACTTATCAATATGAACAATAGGCTGGTCTTATTAATCATTTCCATTTTAGCTTTTTCGCTCAACATAAACGCGCAAAAAACAAATGCACAACGTTTGCTTCTTTTAGAAGACCAAATGGGAAAAGCAAAAACCGCAGTTGAAAAAACCAATATATTAAAGGAAGCCTCTTCCATTCCTGGATTCACCAGTTTTATGTTTATCAGCAAATCTTTGAACGATGATGCTGTAAAAAAGGATGCTGCTCTATTGGTTGCACGTTTAGCACTGACAGATAAAAATACTAGAGGACCAGAAGTGAGGAATACATTAGCGAAGGCCTTACCGCTTATAAATGGAAATGCAGCACTCGTTAATAAACTGACAACCTATTTGATTGGCTCTCCCAATGATAATGGGTTTGTGAATTTATTCAACGGCAAAGATTTAAGCGGTTGGAAAGGATTGGTTGGCAATCCAATTGAAAGAAATAAAATGTCTGCCAATGAACTAAAGGCTGCTGAACTTATTGCCAATGAAGAAATGAAAAAAGACTGGCATGCAAAAGATGGATTGCTGGCTTATGAGGGTCATGGTGATAACATAGTAACAGAAAATAAATACGGCAATTTTGAATTGTATGTAGATTGGAAAATAACTGAAAAAGGAGATGCCGGTATTTATTTAAGAGGTAGTCCCCAGGTTCAAATATGGGACTCCAGCAGAAGAGAAGTTGGTGCACAAGTTGGATCAGGAGGATTATACAACAACCTGAAGGGCAAGAGTATGCCTTTGGTATATGCAGACAACAAAATAGGGGAATGGAATAATTTTCACATCATCATGAAGGGCGATAAAGTAACTGTTTATTTAAATGGTTTACTGGTGACAGACAACTTGACGTTTGAAAATTATTGGGACCGCAACCTGCCGATATTCGATAAAGAACAAATAGAATTACAAGCACACCGTACAACGGCATTCTATAGAAATATTTATGTTAGAGAAATCCCGGCAGATGAAATAACAACTGTTGGTATTTCAGAAAAAAACGACAAAGATCTTGAAGCAGCACCAACCTTAACAATTGGAATGAATTACAAAGGAGGTAAAGTGGCTT
This sequence comes from Chitinophagaceae bacterium, assembly GCA_046303455.1. Classification (GTDB taxonomy): domain Bacteria; phylum Bacteroidota; class Bacteroidia; order Chitinophagales; family Chitinophagaceae; genus Pollutibacter. Next base: position 11,848 of record JBKCGF010000031.1, read on the forward strand.
ACCTGTTAACCCCTTCAGATCCGGGTTATGATCCTAATGTACAACATGGAATAATTGCGGCAGTTGAAGATCTTCCAGGTGTGGCGGTATGGGGATGTTCCGAGAAATTCATTGCTGGTCGCTCTACCTTGGGCTCAGGCAATCAAAATACGATAGACATTGCATCGGGATGCAATACTGTTGAAACTGCAGCTAAACTGTGCAGCAATTTAGTTCAAGGTGGATACGATGATTGGTACTTACCCAGCAAAGACGAATTGAATAAGTTGTTTTTACAAAAAAAGGCAATTGGAGGTTTTAAGGAATTCTGCTATTGGAGTTCTACGGAAACAGGGAAATACAACGCCTGTTCCCAAATATTTGACAATGGTTTTCAAACCGCCAATGACAAGAGTACAACTTTCAATGTTCGACCTATTCGATCGTTTTAGTGATAACCAATATTGGTCTTGCTGGTTTTGATCTCAAGAGTAGTCGTTCAAATAGTTAAGGCTTATCAACAGCTAGATCAGTTTCAGCGACTGCAATAACTTTGTTGTTGACAATAACTGGATAAGAATAGGATTTCATCCAAATGTCTCCACCACCCGCATCAAAATAAGGAGCTGTCCATTGAGGTAATTTTGTATCAATGAGTTTTCTCAACCACTCCTGGGTATTGATATGATAAGACGGAACGTTCAACTCTTTATTAACAAGAATACCCCCTTTTCTATACCAATAGGGACTTGTTGTAACAACACCATTTGTATCAAGAAGTGCTACTGTAGCTCCATAGAAACCAGTTGGCTGTGCATTAAGGTATACACGTATACGTTCATTTATATTGCTAGCTGTGGGAGGATCTGCTTGCAGGGATAAAGCAAAATTTTTCACTGCTACTTCAATGTCTGGCGTTAGATCTTTTTCTTGTTGTTTACAACTCGCAAGAAAGAGGAATAGTATAGAGAAAATTAATAGAAAACTAGACTTGTTCATATGGATTAGTTTTTTACAAGTTACGGCTATAAAAAATGATTTTACAAAAATGTATGGACCAGAGAGGATGATGTTCTTTTCGTCTTAGAACACCTCAGTTATTATGATGTCATATAATATCTTCTGTATTGGTCCAACTGTCCCACACATGGGCTAAACTTGCTTTGACCTTGGCTTCTACTTTAATCATTTCCATGAAATTAATTATTTATTTCAAATGATCTAAGTCTACACAGTAACTTTCACTCGCTTATTCGCAAAATCAAAGGCATTTCTTTATTGGCCACTTACAAAATAAAATGTAAGGTTTCGGGTTTACTTATTTTAGTTGAAGGGTCAAAGTAGATATGCCCTTTTCCCTATTTCAACTCATTCAGTTTCCTCAACTCATCCAACAATTGTTTTTCTGATGGAAGATAAAGTTGGTATTTAGTAGCGACTATTGTTTGGTTATTTTCAGGAAGTGTGATTTTAACTACTGCATCATTCTTATCTGCACAAAGCAATATTCCTATTGTTGGATTTTCGTGCTCTTTTTTCTCAAACCGATCATGGTAGTTGACATACATTTGTAACTGACCGATATCTTGATGTGTAATCTTGCTGGTTTTGATTTCAATGATTACAAAACATTGTAACAACCTGTTATAAAGTACAAGGTCGATGAAGAAATCATCTCCGTCCAGGTGGATCCTTTTTTGTCGCGACATAAACGCAAAACCATTCCCCAGTTCAAGAAGGAACTCTTGCAGGTGCGTAATGATTTTCGTTTCCAGATCCTTTTCATAATAGGTCGATTCCTGCTTTAAACCCAAAAACTCCAAAACCATGGGGTCTTTGATGATTTCCCGGGGATCGAC
>JBKCGF010000032.1:0-10255 GCA_046303455.1 Chitinophagaceae bacterium
GCGTCAAGCAACCAAAGAAGCAGGGGAAATTGCGGGTTTGAATGTAAGACGTATCATCAACGAACCGACTGCCGCAGCATTAGCTTATGGTCTTGATAAAAAGAACCAAGATAGCAAAATCGCAGTATTCGATTTGGGGGGTGGTACTTTTGATGTATCTGTTCTAGAATTGGGAGATGGAGTGTTTGAAGTGAAGTCCACCAATGGTGATACACACTTGGGTGGTGATGACTTCGATAAAGTGATCATGGACTGGTTGGCTGAAGAATTTCAGAAAGATGAGAATGTTGACTTGAGAAAGGATCCAATGGCGCTTCAGCGTTTAAAAGAAGCTGCTGAGAAAGCCAAAATAGAACTTTCTTCTTCTTCAGAAACCGAAATCAATCTGCCTTATGTAACTGCAATTGATGGTGTTCCAAAACACTTGGTAAAGAAGCTGACTCGTGCAAAATTTGAACAAATTGCTGATAGTTTATTTGAGCGTTGTCTCAAGCCTTGTGTACAAGCCTTGAAAGATGCAGGTATGAATGCATCTGAAGTGGATGAAGTTATTCTTGTAGGTGGTTCTACCAGAATTCCTAAAGTACAGGAAATTGTAGAAAAGTTCTTTGGTAAGAAACCCAACAAGAGTGTTAATCCGGACGAAGCTGTAGCCATTGGTGCAGGCGTTCAGGGAGCAGTGCTTTCAGGTGATGTGAAAGATGTGTTGTTACTAGACGTAACTCCATTGGGATTGGGTATTGAAACATTGGGTGGTGTAATGACGGTTTTGATTCCTTCCAATACAACCATTCCTACGAAGAAGTCTGAAACCTTCTCTACAGCCGCTGATAACCAACCTGGCGTTCAAATTCATGTATTGCAAGGAGAAAGACCTATGGCAAATCAAAATAAAACCTTAGGTATTTTTAACCTAGATAATATTCCTCCTGCACCTCGTGGAGTACCTCAAATTGAAGTGACTTTTGATATTGATGCAAATGGTCTTTTGAATGTAAGTGCGAAAGATAAAGGAACTGGCAAAGAACAAAAGATCAGAATTGAAGCGGGTAGTGGATTGACCAAAGAGGAGATTGAAAAAATGAAAGCTGAGGCAAAGGCAAATGAAGCTACAGATAAAGTAGAGCGTGAGCGTGTTGAGAAAATAAATGCTGCTGATGCTTTAATTTTCCAAACCGAAAAGCAATTGGCTGAATTTGGCGAGAAAATTCCTGCGGAAAAGAAATCTGTGATTGATGCTGCCTTAACCAAACTTAAGGAAGTTCATAAAACTCAAGATCTTGATGCAATTGAAGCTGCAACCAAAGAGTTGAATGATGCATGGATGGCTGCAAGTCAGGATATGTATAACGCAACTCAAGGTGCCCCAGGTGCTGAAGCACAACAACCTGGTACAGGAAATGCTCAACCTGGTGCCGAGAATGTAACAGACGCGGAATTTGAAGAAGTAAAATAGAAACTGCATTTCAATATAAAAAGGCCCTTTCGAGGGCCTTTTTTATTTTTACAATTTTTAATTTGCCGAACAGTAAAATCAAAAGGTCATACTCATGCGAATAGGAATATCATTTTTTCTGTTTTTACTAATTGCAATAGACAATATTGCCATTGGTCAAGATCTTTCTGTAAAAGCTATGCAAGAGGAATCGATAAAAACAACCAAAAAATTGGTTGTGGATACCTCCTCTAAAACATGGAAGAAAGGAATTTTATATAGTCTAAATTTTTCTCAGGCTTCTTTAAGTAATTGGTCGGCTGGAGGTGATAAATTTTCTCTATCTGTTTCTTCTATTTTAAATACCTATGCCAATTACAAGAAAGGGAAAAATAGTTGGGATAACAGTTTTGAATTCAATTTTGGTTATGTAAATTCTACAAGTTTGGGTAGCAGGAAAAATGATGATCGATTTGACCTGGTTTCCAAATATGGTTATGCTTTGAATAATAAATTAAATATTGCAGCTCTTTTTAATCTTCGATCTCAATTTTTCAAAGGGTACACATATGAAGGAGTGACAAAAAATTTTGCATCCAATTTTATGTCGCCTGGATACGTGTTGCAGAGTTTTGGTCTTGACTACAAACCCAGCCAAGCGTATTCTTTGTTTTTTTCTCCAATAACCGGAAGATGGGTCTTTGTAACAGATCCTGTTTTATCTGCAAGAGGTCTATACGGTGTAAAACCGGGTGAAAATTCTGCTTTTGAAATAGGTGCATTTGCCAATTTAAACTTCATGAAAGAAATAGCACCCAATATTACCTTTAAATCCAGGTTGGATCTCTTTTCGAATTACAGAAACAACCCACAAAACGTAGATCTTTTCATGACCAATTTGCTCACAGTAAAATTGTCTAAACTCTTTAATGTAACCTGGGGTGTGGATATGATTTATGATGACGATGCCAAATTATTTGGACCAAATGGAAATTCACCGTCCCTGCAATTCAAATCACTAATTGGAATTGGTGTACAATTTAAAAAATAGCATTAATTGACCTCCATCCAAGTATGGTCGGCCAATAATTTAACTGTTGCAACCGCTTTTTTGAAAGGACCATTAAGTCCCCATTCTTTTGGACTTACCATTGATAGAAAATGATCTCCATTCTTCTTCTCGTAGAGGTAGTAAACTTGTCCAATTATTGGAGTAAAATTGAGTTTAGCACTGTAGATAAGAACCGACAAATCTTTTCTTCTCTGAATTTCCTGTGCTTGAAGTGCCAATAGCTCTATTTGTTGTCTAATTTGAGTGAGCTGCATATTGGTTTGCTCTTCCATAGCAGTCAGGGATTTGTGCCTGATCATCCCTTCTTCAGTCGGCTTGATTACTGCACCAGAAACAGATGATGAATAAGGCAGAACACTCATTTGTTTATGATAAAGAGAAATGTTGGTATAAGGACTCCCATCTTCTAAATATCCTTTTTCAGTTACTTTCAAATATCCATTTGGCATGATTTCATGCAAAACATTGAGGCTTTGTTCTTCAGCAAGTAAGAATAGTATTTCAAAACTGATGCTATCGATAAAATTGACTTTTGCTTTTTTAGCAATTTGGTCATCTGTTAGCGATTGAAAACTTCCATCTGCAATGATGCCATAATCAGATGAAAAGGCCTGGTTCTCCAATGTAACCCAATTCATCTCTATGTTCAACTCGTTTCTGGATTCGGTTGAACCTATTTTATAGGTGCCCGATTTGGGTCTATTGCCTTTTTCGTAAGTGCCTTTTTCGGGGAATAATTGCCAGGAATAAAGAAAATTATAGGCTTGAATCATGACACCATAACAACGAATTAGTCAGTTGGTTCTATAATCTGTTTTTTTCAGGGTCTATTCAAGGAATTCGACTAATTTTGCAGGGTTATGACAATTGAGCAATTAAAAACTATGAGGGACCGTCTTTCCGTCTTGAGGAGGTTTCTTTGACGTTGAGAACAGACAATATAAAGTAAACGAGGACAAACAAATGTCGCTTTCTCCCGGTTTCTGGGATGATAATAAGCGTGCAACAGAAATCCTAAAGAATATTAAACTCAATGAGTTTTGGTTAAATCTATTTAGCGCTACAGCAGCTTCAGTAGATGATTTTGCTATTCTGTTTGATTTCTGGAAAGAGGGTGAATGCGAAGAGGAGGAAGTAAAACTGGCAAATGAAAAGGCCTTGCAGTCATTGGATGAAGCTGAGTTTAAAAGTACATTGAATCAACCGGAAGATGAATTACCAGCTGTTCTTCAAGTCAACAGCGGAGCGGGTGGAACAGAAAGTCAGGATTGGGCTGAAATGCTGGTTCGTATGTATCGAATGTATGGAGAAAAACAGGGTTGGACAGTCACAGAATTAGATTGGCAAGATGGTGATGGTGCAGGTATCAAATCTGCTGTTTTACAATTTGAAGGACCCTTCGCTTACGGATTTCTAAAAGCAGAAAACGGCGTCCATCGTTTGGTAAGAATTTCTCCGTTTGACAGTAATGCAAGAAGACATACTTCTTTTGCATCTGTTTATGTATATCCTTTGGTAGATGATTCAATCGAGATTGAGATTGGACCAGCTGATTTGGAATGGGAATTTTATCGCTCTGGTGGTAAAGGTGGACAAAACGTAAATAAAGTTGAAACAGCTGTCCGATTAAAGCATATTCCCAGTGGAATTATTGTTGAATGTCAGCAAGCAAGGACACAAGGGGAAAACAGAGAAAAGGCTTTGAAGATGTTAAAAAGTAAACTCTACGAAGAAGAAATGAGAAAGCGTGAGGCGCTTAAAAATGCCAATAATGCTTCCAAAAAGAAACTCGAGTGGGGAAGTCAAATCAGAAGTTATGTTTTTCATCCATATAAAATGATCAAAGATCATCGAACGGATTTTGAAGTTGGTAACGTTCAGCCTGTTATGGATGGAGAACTTGATGGATTCATCAAGGCCTATTTAATGATGGAAAAAGAAAATGTATCCTAATCTCAAATAATAAATTTCATAAGATATGAACAATGGTCATTACAGTTTGCCACTCCCCAAAAACGAACTTGTTTTAAGTTATGCTCCAGGTACACCAGAACGTGCAAGGCTAAAAGAAGTTCTAGCAGAGTTGAAATCCACTCAGGTAGACGTTCCAATGTACATTGGTGGAAAAGAAGTAAAAACTGGTAATACAATTGCGATTCGTCCACCGCATGAAAGAAAACACCTGCTTGGTCACTTTCACCATGGTGAAGCAAAGCATGTTAAATCCGCAATCAATGCTGCTTTAGCAGCAAAATCAGCATGGGAATCAATGCCATGGGAGAGCAGAGCAGCTATTTTTTTGAAGGCTGCTGATTTGATTGCAGGCAGGTACAGACCATATATGAATGGTACTACCATGTTAGGACAAAGTAAAAATATTTATCAGGCTGAAATCGATGCAGCATGTGAGTTGATCGACTTTTTGAGATTTAATGTTCATTATTTAAGTGAGATATATAAGCAGCAACCCATTAGTGCTCCAGGTATGCACAACAGGTTGGAGTATCGTCCACTTGAAGGATTTGTATTGGCTATAACACCTTTTAATTTTACAGCGATTGGAGGTAATTTACCAGCTTCTGCAGCACTTTGTGGTAATACCGTAGTTTGGAAATGTGCAAATACTCAGGTGTATTCTGCTCAGATGTTCATGAGAATTCTAAAAGAAGCAGGATTACCAGATGGAGTAATCAATCTTATTTATGTAGACGGACCTGTTCTGGGAGATATTTGCTTCTCTCATCCACAATTTGCAGGTGTACATTTTACTGGATCAACTGGTGTATTCAATCAGATGTGGAAGACTATTGGTGCCAATACTGGTCTATACAGATCTTATCCGAGGATTGTAGGTGAAACAGGCGGTAAAGACTTTGTAATGGTGCATCCTTCAGCTGATGCTGATGTTGTTGCAACAGCTTTACTGAGAGGTGCTTTTGAGTTTCAGGGTCAAAAATGTTCAGCTGCTTCACGTGCATATATCCCATCTAATTTAGCTTCTGCCGTTCGCAAAAAAATGATTGAAGGCATAAAGAGTTTCAAGATGGGTACGGTTGAAGACATGAGTAATTTCATCAATGCTGTCATTGATGAAAAATCGTTTAATAAGATTAAGTCGTATATCGATAAAGCAAAACGCTCTTCAAAAGTAAAAGTCATCGCTGGTGGAAACTGCGACAAGACTAAAGGTTATTTTGTTGAACCAACTGTGCTTGAAACCACAGATCCTAAGTACACTACCATGTGTGAAGAAATCTTTGGTCCAGTCTTAACCATCTACGTTTATCCAGAAAAGAAATTCTCTGAAACTTTGCAGTTGGTTGATCAAACATCTCCATACGCACTAACAGGGTCTATAATTTCCAACGATCGAGCGGCTATTGATGAGGCAACTGTTGCTCTCAAACATGCAGCAGGTAATTTTTACATCAATGACAAACCTACTGGTGCTGTTGTGGGTCAGCAACCTTTTGGTGGTGGAAGAGCATCTGGAACCAATGATAAGGCTGGTTTTATGCTTAACTTGAACAGGTGGTTGAGTGTGAGGACAGTCAAAGAAACATTTGATCCTCCCACAGATTACAGATATCCATTCATGCAGGAAGATTAGTTCTTGCAAGTATGATGTACTATATTTAATTAAGAATTGATCAACATGAAAGGCATTCATACCATCATGGAGGAAAAGCAACTGATGCTCACCTTAAAAAGGTTAGCACATGAGCTGATTGAAAATCATTATCCTTTTAAGGATACGTGCATAATTGGAATTCAACCCAGAGGCATTGCCATCAGTGATTTTATTACCCAATACATCATGGAAGTACATCCTGAGGTAAAACTGGAGTATGGGAAATTGGATATTACCTTTTACCGAGATGATTTCCGAGGTCAAATTCATATTCCCAGTATTACTGAGTTGCCTTTTTCTATTGAAAAAAAGAAGGTGGTTTTGATTGACGACGTATTGTATACAGGAAGAACAATAAGAGCAGCAATGGATGCCTTATTGGATCATGGGCGAGCCCAGAAAGTGGAATTGTGTATTCTGGTAGATAGAAAGTTTAGCAGAGAATTGCCGATTCAGCCAGATTATGTTGGGAAGTCCATCGACTCAATAGTTACCCAGAAAGTAAAGGTTTATTGGGCAGATGACAAAAGAGTAGTTTTATATGATAGTATCGATCAATAAAATTAATTGGCATTTTATGCGTCAATCCTATAACTTTGCATCCTAATGCATCTTAGTTCAAAACACTTACTCGGCATTAGAGACCTCCTCCCAGAGGATATACATCTCATTTTAGATACCGCCAAGCAATTTAAAGAAGTTCTGCAGCGACCAATCAAAAAGGTACCTTCTTTGAGGGATATCACGATTGTCAATCTTTTTTATGAGAATTCTACCCGGACAAGAATTTCATTTGAATTAGCCGAAAAACGTTTGAGTGCTGATACCATTAATTTCTCAGCCAGTGGTTCTTCTGTCTCAAAGGGAGAAACCCTTTTAGATACAGTCAATAATATCCTTTCCATGAAGGTTGATATGGTTGTGATGAGACATAGTGCTACAGGAGCGCCACATTTTCTTGCCAATCATATTCCGGCTGCAATAATCAATGCTGGAGATGGAATCAATGAACATCCTACACAGGCTTTACTTGATGCTATGAGTATTACTGAAAAGCTGGGGTCGTTAAAGGGTAAAAAAATCGCAATTATTGGGGATATTATGCACTCCAGGGTGGCTTTGAGCAATATTTATTTGCTTACAAAAATGGGTGCAGAAGTAACATTAGCCGGACCACCCACCTTAATTCCCAAATACATTCAGGAATCATTTCCAATCAATGTTACCTATAACGTAAAGGAAGCGCTGGAATGGTGTGATGTTGCCAACGTACTAAGGATTCAACTGGAAAGACAAAACCAGGTTTTGTTCTCTTCCCTTCGTGAGTACAATCAGGCTTACGGAATCACCAAGCAATTGCTCCAAAATATACAAAAAGAGATATTGATCATGCATCCTGGACCAATCAATAGGGGTGTAGAGATTGATTCTGATGTGGCTGATAGCGGGCAATCTATTATTCTGGATCAGGTAGAAAATGGTGTTGCAGTAAGAATGGCCGTATTATATTTGCTATCTGGCCGAAAAGAGGCTTCTGCCTAAAACAACCAACATGCAAAAAATTTGTGTCTTTCCAGGAACTTTTGATCCAATTACGTTAGGGCATGTGGATGTTATAAAACGAGCATTACCCATGTTTGACAAGATTATTGTTGCAATTGGTATCAATTCTTCCAAAGGGCCAATGTTTAGTCCAGAACAAAGGAAAAGCTGGATTGAAGAAATTTTCAAGGGCGAAGAAAAAATTTCTGCAGCTGTGTTTGAAGGTCTAACAGTTAACTTTTGTAAGGAAGTGGGAGCTCATCATATCCTTCGTGGAATTCGTTATGTAAGCGACTTTGAATACGAGAAAACCATTGCAGATGCAAACCGAACTTTAGATCCAAGTATTGAAACCGTTTTCTTAACCTGTGAGCCTAAATATACTTCTGTAGCATCTACTATTGTTCGAGATATCATTAGAAATGGGGGAGATGCTTCTTTATTCTTGCCAGAATTAGTAGCTAAAAGTATTGCTCAACAATAATTCTGATTGTAGGATACATTTTATCCTTTAACTCGTGAGTTTCAACGTTTGAAACCCATTTGATTTCTGTAATATCTTCTTCGATTTGAGGGATAAGAGTTTCATTACCCCAATGTTCCATTTTATACCAATGTGATGGTTTTAGAATGGATTGTTCATTTAGAATGTAAGTGTGATAGGTAGTCGTTAAAAAATCACATAGCTTAATGTTATGCAGTCCAGTTTCCTCTTGCACCTCTCTTACTGCACAGGCTTCCAAGGTTTCACCTTCATCTAATTTGCCTTTAGGAAGATCCCAGTATCCTTTACGAAATATCATCAATATTTCATTTTTTTCGTTGAAGACCAGTCCACCTGCCGCTTCAATAATAATTTTATCTTTTGTATAGGCTTTAAATGAAGCTTCTGATTCAATATGAATAAGGCCATTAGGCTCGTGGATAGATATGTACATAAATTAATTTCTATAATTGAATGGCTTGTTTGATTTTTGTACTATGACAAACGAAAAAACAGTCGCCGAAAAACTCCTACAAGTTAATGCAGTAAAACTGAACCCCAAAGAACCCTTTACCTGGGCTTCCGGATGGAAGAGTCCTATTTACTGTGATAACCGTAAGATACTGGGTTATCCATATGTAAGGGATTTCATCAAAAGTGAGATGTGTAATGTGTTGTTTGAGCAGTTTCCAGATGCTGAATTGCTGGCAGGTGTTGCAACTGCTGGTATAGCCTGGGGTGCCATGTCTGCTGATCAACTGAAACTACCTTATATCTATGTTCGTCCCAAGCCCAAAGAGCATGGTTTAGGTAACCAGATTGAGGGGTACTATGAAAAAGGAATGAAGACTGTCATTATTGAAGATTTAATTTCAACTGGTAAAAGCAGTCTGCAAGTAGTGGATGTGGTAAGAGCAGCGGGACTCGATGTAGTTGGTATGGTATCTATATTCAATTATGGTTTTGAGGTTGCAGATAAGGCTTGTGAAGCTGCTGGAGTGAAGTTTGTTTCATTAACCAACTATCCAACAATGATATCATTGGCAGTCGAAAAAGGCTTGATAGCGGAAGAAGACCAAAACACCTTGTTAAAATGGAGTCAGGATCCAGCGGGATGGGGGAGATAAATTAACTTTATTGAAATTTCTTGATCATGAAAAAGATTGTTTTGCTATTGATGCTAGGATTCGCAGTTGGCGCTCAAGCCCAACAGAAAAAACCAATTACGGTCACTATCAATACACCTTCTGTACAGTGTGATATGTGTAAGAAGAAAATTGAAGAATACTTGAAGTACGAAGAAGGTGTGACTAAGGTTTTGGTTAACCCCAAGCAAAAAAAGACGACTGTAACCTATCTGACCGACAGGACAAATCTAGAAAATATAAAAACTGCCATAGCCAATGTTGGCTATGATGCAGAAGAAATCAAGGCAGCCAAAGACGCCTACGATAAACTTCCAGCTTGTTGTAAAAAACCATCCAAATAAGGATGGTTTTTTCTTAATTGTATTTCATGGTTCAGCCATTACATTATTTTCCTTGCATCAAAGCATTTGTAGTGATGATACAACAACCAACTTTGTTGTTTGATCTATCTCTGCCATTCAAGCGTTCCACATTTAGAAACAGGACAATCATCGTAGGGGCAAATGGAATTATTCATCTTTCAGTTCCGATAATTGGAGGGAGGTCTGTGAAATTATCTTATCGGGATATTGAAATTGATTACAAGAGCGAATGGCAGCGGGATCATTTTAGAACTTTGTGCACCTTCTATGGCAACTCTCCTTTTTTTATGTATTACAAAGACGAACTAGCTGTTCTATTTGAATCAAAACCAAGGTTTCTAGTTGAATGGAATTTGCAGTGTTTAAATTGGGTTTTAAAAAAAATAAAATTGGGAACTCAAATACTCATAGATGAAGAAATAGCTGAAAATGACTCATCTAGATTTGCAGTTGACAGTTTACTACCCTCTAATTACGATGCTGAATGTTTCTCGCCTTTTTTGAGATATAACCAAGTTTTTGAAGATAAAGTAGGGTTTAAGCCCAATTTGTCCATTTTAGACCTTCTATTTAACGCAGGA
>JBKCGF010000033.1:0-33380 GCA_046303455.1 Chitinophagaceae bacterium
GATTACCTCCATGCCTGCGTCTTTCAAGGATGTTGCAATGACTTTAGCGCCACGATCGTGACCATCTAATCCAACTTTTGCAATTAAAACCCTGATAGGACGTGTGTGAAGTGATGGTTGGGATTGTTTCATTTTTCAAGCATTTTCAAAACGTGACTGATTCTGCGCAGTGTAGTAGCTTTTCCAATTTTTGATGCAATTTCAAAAACAGGTGGTCCAAATTTTCCACCCACCAACATGATTCTGAAAGGCAATTGCAATTCACCTGGTTTTATTTCTGATGCGGTTGCATGTGCTTTGAATGAATTTTCAATTTCAGTTGTTTCCCAATTGCTGAGTTCTTCAAGCAATTGCGACCACAATTGGAAGAAGGTTGTTTTTTTCTCATCCCATTTTGTGCGAATAGCTTCTACATCAACATCAACAGGATCTTTGAAAAAATAACTCAATTGAGGGATGAAATCATTCAACAACTGACATCTTTCTTTGACCATCGGTATAATAGTCAGCAAATCATTTTCTGTTGCAGTGATGCCTTCCTTTAACAACAAGGCATTCACAGAAGGGAGTAGTTTTTCATCAGCAGATTTTTTAATCCATTCCTGATTGAACCATTTCGCTTTTTCAAAATCAAATTTTGCTCCGCCCTTATGAATTCTTTCAATGTTGAAACGCTCTACTAAAGTGTTTAAATCAAATAGCTCTTCACCACTTCCATCATTCCATCCCAGTAAAGCCAGCATGTTAATAAAAGCTTCTGGTAAAAAACCCATTTCTTTAAATCCCTTTGTCAGTTCACCTGTTTTAGGGTCATTCCAGTCCATTGCAAAAACTGGAAAACCTAAGCGATCGCCATCTCGCTTACTTAATTTTCCCTGTCCGTCTGGTTTAAGTATTAATGGTAAGTGAGCCCATTCAGGCATGCTTTCTTTCCATCCCAAATATTCCCATAACAGCACATGAACCGGTGATGAGGGTAACCATTCTTCACCACGAAAGGCATGTGTGATTTGCATTTCATAATCATCGACTACCACGGCAAGATGATAGGTAGGCATACCATCTGCTTTCAACAATACCTTATCATCAACTTGATCAGTATTGAAAACAACTTCTCCTCTAATCAAATCGTTTAGTTTCACTTCTACATTAAGAGGCATTTTAATCCTGATGACGTGTGGTGTGTTTTTTGCCAGTAGGTTATCGACTGTCTCTTTATCTATTGATAAAGAATTTTTCAGCTGCATGCGCAGCTTACTGTTGTACTGAGGCGAAGGATTGGTATCTGATTTATACTCCTCTCGCATTTTTTCCAGCTCCTCAGGTGTATCAAATGCATAGTAGGCAAAACCTTTAGCGACAAGCATTTCAGCATACTTTCTGTAGTTTGCTTTTCTCTCACTTTGGCGGTACGGCCCAAAATTTCCTGCAGCATGTGGACCTTCATCGGGGGATATTCCACACCAGGCTAGACAATCAATGATGTATTGTTCAGCACCTGAAACAAATCTTGTCTGGTCGGTATCTTCTATCCTCAATACGAAAGTACCTCCCTGTTGTTTGGCAAATAAATAATTAAATAAAGCAGTCCTTACTCCTCCCAGGTGGAGACCTCCGGTGGGACTGGGCGCAAAACGAACTCTCACATTTCTAGTTGTCATGCTGCAAAGATAAGCAGGAAAGATGCTGCGTAGGATGCAAAAAAAGCCTCCCCTTTAGGAGGGGAGGCTAAAACTTTTCAGTTCTTTTCTTAGGAAGTTGGATTAATTAAAATAGGGTACGGATTAAAAAACGGGCTCTAGTTTCTGTTTAGTTTCATAGAGGTACACAACTATAACGGAGATATTGTCTGTCCTATTATATATCTCGTACTAATTCATACAGATTGAGTATTAGTACCTATCTAAACAGTAGAAAAATTGCAGTATTTACGGAAAATCACCTTTTAATAGGTGCCAACGGAGAGCATAACAAGGGTACAGGCATCCAATACTTCTATACCCTGTTGCTGGGCTTTACCGCTGAAAGATGGGTTTTCTGCACCTGGATTGAAGATGATTCTTTTGGGATGGAGAGAAAGGATATAATCCTCATAATCTGCCTGGCGGGAGGCATTGAGGTACATCGTCACTGTATGGATGTCGGTTAAGGTTTCAGGGCTTGATTTTACATTGACAGGACCTATTGAGAATATTTCTCTTCCAATTGCTTCAACTAGGTGTCCGGCTGACAATAAATTCCTAACAGCCATGTTACTGTATTGTTCTGGCTTGGAAGAAGCTCCTAAAACGAGTGTTTTTTTGGGTGTCATACCAGCATCACGACTGGATTCTCCATGTATTTCTTCAAGGTTTGCAGGAAGGCAGCACCAACTGCTCCATCCACACTTCTATGGTCGCAACTCAAAGTTACTTTCATCATTTGTGTGGTTGTAAAACCATCTCCCTTCTTCACTACAACTTCCTTGATTTTACCTACAGCCAAAATGCAGCTGTCTGGAGGGTTGATAATGGCAGTGAATTCATCAATATCCATCATGCCCAGGTTAGAAATTGTGAAAGTATTTCCTGTGAAATCTTGTGGTTGAATCTTTTTGTTTCTCGCTTTTTCATAAAGCTCTTTGGCTTCCAGGGCAATCTGTGAAAGCGATTTTTGGTCTGCAAAACGCACAACTGGAACAATCAATCCCTCTGGTAAAGCAATTGCAGAGCCAATGTGTACATGGTTATAGGTGCGAATAAAATCACCCATCCAGCTGCTGTTTACTGCAGGATGCTTTTTCAATGCCAGCGCTGATGCTTTAATGAGCATATCCTGGAATGATATTTTAGTGCCACTTACTTCATTCATGGCAGCTCTGGCTGTGATGGCATTGTCCATACAGATTTCCATGCTCAAGTAGAAGTGAGGTGCAGTATACATGCTTTCACCTAACCTTCTCGCAATGGTCTTCCTCATGGAAGTCAGTTGTGTATCTGCATATCCTTCAACACCTGCAACAAAAGTTGAAGCAGTTGATACAGGAGAAGCTACAGGAGCTGAAGCAGGTGCGGCACCTGGAGTAAAGTTGTCGATATCTTGTTTGATGATTCTTCCTCCATCACCCGATCCCTTAACTTGTCCTAAATCTATGCCCTTGTCTTTTGCAAGTATTTTAGCCAATGGTGAAGCTTTCACTCTTCCATCATTTGATGCTGTTGAAACTGCCGCATGTGCTGAAACCGTTGCTGCGACTGAAGTCGAAGCGGTTAAAGGTGCTGCGGTGCTTGGCGCTTCTGCTACAGAAGTATTGTTCAAGCTATTTAATAAGCCTGAAATATCTGTACCAGCTTTACCAATGATGGCAATGATATCATTTATTTTCGCAGATTCACCTGCTGGTACACCAACATACAACAAGGTGCCTTCAGCGTAACCTACTACTTCCATTGTTGCTTTATCTGTCTCTACGTCAGCTAAATTATCGTCACTTTTAACTTGATCACCAACCTGCTTGTTCCATTGAACTATTTTACCACTGGTCATGGTATCACTTAGAAGTGGCATCCTGATTACGGTAACACCCAATTGTTCAGGAGTAACAGCTGGAACAGCTGATGCGGTTTGTGGAGCAGGGGCTGCAGGTGCAGGAGCAACAGTTGCTGCTGGTGCAGCGGGACTCAAATGTTGCTGAATGTCTTCTCCTGGCTTTCCCACTATAGCAATAATTTCATTTACTTTAGCGGCTTCTCCTTCTTTAAAACCAATGTACAAAAGTGTGCCATCAGCGTAGCCAACGACTTCCATTGTAGCCTTGTCGGTTTCTACATCTGCCAATACATCATCACTTTTTACAGTGTCTCCAACACTCTTGTTCCATTTTACGATCTTGCCCTCTGTCATGGTATCACTCAGGAGTGGCATTCTGATCACTTCGGCCATAGCCTTAATCCGTTTTGGTTAAAAATAATTGAGAGGCCGAAATTACGTCAAAAATGGAGAATCATAGCCAAGAACTCGCAAAGTTTTGCACCCTTTATTAGTAATCCAAGTCTAGGTTAAGCTGGTCGCGCATATTTTTGATGACAGGGTAGAGTTCAATCATTTTAAGGTACTGGTCTTTTTTGGACATGACCTGTTCGGTTGGCGCATCTTGTTGCTCTGCAGCAGGGTCTAAGACTACCTTGTATTGAATCTGATTATTGTTGAAAAATTCCTGCAAATGAAGAGTCATGCCCAGGCGCTCTCCCTCAATGAACTGGAGCTGGATTTTGGTTTCTGCTTCTACTTCAAAATTGAGCTCATCAATTATTCTGAGTTTAGCCTGTTTGAGGTTGCTGTGGCTGGTCACCTGGTTATTAGCGGCCAGTTTTTCAACATAAATGTTCCAAGATTCCTGAAGTTTTTCAGTATTGAGGTCAAAAACGACTGATTTTTCCTGTTTTCTGGTCTGTATTTGGTCCCTTATTTTTTTCAATGCCCCTAGCCCCCCGGAAGGTGCTGAGGTAGTATTTTGAGTTGATGGCTGTTCAGTGGAAGGGGATTGTTTTAGAGTTTTGATGTCTTCAGCAACTGCTTCAATCTCCCCAGGTGTAACTGGTTGTTTTACAGCAGCTACTTCTTTTGGGGCTTGTTTTAGTTCTGCTGGAATCTTTTGCTCTCTTATAGTGAGTTGACGAAATGCTATTGATTTTATTTCGTCAATTCGTTTTTTTTTTCCTGCTCCTTCATCTGCAAGGAGGGTGACTGCTTGTTTGAGGTAATTGAGTTTGATCAAGTGAAACTCAACATGCAGTTTTTTGTTTTTGGCTTGTTTGAAGCTAGCTTCAGCATCATTGAGAATATTCATTGCGCCAATGATGTAAGAGGTTGAAATATCACTGGCTGTTGCAATGTATTTGTTCCTGAATCCATCCATCACCTGAAGTAATCCAATAGATCTTGCATCTTTACTGATCAATAAATTTCTGAAAAATTCAGTCATACTGTTCAAGACCATATCTCCTTCAAATCCCTTCTTGTCGATTTCGTCGTAAAGCGACAAAACGCTGGGCAGGTCTTGGTTGTAGAGCATGTCTAACATCTTGAAAAAATAATCTTCATCTAATACATTAAGATGCTCAAGTGTATTGCTGTAAGTTAGAGATGCATTGGTAAAGCTGACAATTTTATCCAGCATACTTAAAGCATCACGCATACAACCATCGCTTTTTTGTGCGATGATTTGCAACGCGGCTGACTCAGCTTTGATTTCTTCTTTCCCAGTGATTTCCTGAAGATGTTCTACGATGTCATTTGGTGTGATTCTTTTGAAATCAAAAATCTGACACCTTGATAATATAGTAGGAAGAATTTTGTGCTTTTCAGTTGTTGCCAAAATAAAAATGGCATGTGCAGGTGGTTCTTCCAGTGTTTTCAAAAATGCATTGAATGCTGAGGCGCTCAACATGTGAACCTCGTCTATGATATAGACTTTGTATTTGCCTGATTGTGGAGCAAACCTTACCTGGTCGATCAGCTCCCTGATATCATCAACAGAGTTGTTGCTTGCAGCATCCAGTTCGTGAACATTAAAAGTTGAACCTGTATTAAAGGAAACACAAGAGTTGCATTTATCGCATGCCTCTCCATCTGCTCCCACATGCTCACAGTTGATTGTTTTGGCCAAAATGCGGGCGCAGGTGGTTTTTCCAACACCGCGGGGACCACAAAACAGGAATGCGTGGGCCAGATGGTTTTGAAGGATGGCATTTTTTAGTGTTGTGGTAATATGAGATTGTCCCACCACTGTCGAAAAATGCTGGGGTCTATATTTCCTGGCTGAAACAACAAAATTTTCCATCAGCCTGCAAGATAAGAAAAGGTTCAGGGCTTTGGAAGCGATGGGGAATAGTTTTTATTTGATTCATTGTGGCACTAGTTTTAAATTACGTACTGAACCCCCTAAATTCCAGTCGATGAAATACATCATGTCCCTTGATCAGGGAACTACAAGTTCAAGAGCAATTCTTTTTTCCCAGGATGGCTCCATTTCGGCAGTTGCCCAAAAAGAATTTAAGCAGATTTTTCCACATGCAGGATGGGTAGAACATGATGCAAAAGAGATCTGGGTGAGTCAGGCGACTGTTGCCAAAGAAGCCATGTTGAAGCTGAATATCAATCAAGATGAGGTAGCTGCAATTGGGATTACCAACCAGAGAGAAACCACAGTGGTATGGGATCGAAAAACTGGAGAGCCAGTTTACAATGCAATTGTTTGGCAGGATAGAAGAACGGCTGAGTATTGTGATGAGCTCAGGGCCCAAGGGTATGCTGAAAAAATTAAGGCAAAGACAGGCTTGATTGTGGATGCCTATTTTTCTGCAACAAAAGTAAAATGGATTCTCGATCATGTAGAAGGTGCAAGGGATAGAGCAGTTAAAGGGGAGCTTGCATTTGGAACAATTGATAGCTGGTTGTTATGGAAACTGACAGAGGGTAAAGTGCATGCAACAGATGTGAGCAATGCATCAAGGACCATGATATTTAATATTGAAGCGATGCAATGGGATGAGGAACTTTTGAATTTGTTTTCAATTCCTCATTCAATGTTACCTGAGGTGAAAAGCAACAGTGAAGTATACGGATATGCATCTGCTATTCATATGCAGCATGTTCCTATCTCAGGAATGGCCGGAGACCAGCAATCGGCCTTATTCGGACAAATGTGCAGAGAAGTAGGAATGGTTAAAAACACCTATGGTACAGGTTGTTTTATGTTGATGAATACCGGGACTAAACTGGTGAGTTCTAAAAATAACTTGCTGACTACCGTTGCATGGAAAATTGGTGACACTACTCATTATGCTTTGGAAGGCAGTGTCTTTATTGCGGGTGCAGCTGTTCAGTGGTTGAGAGATGGGTTAAAAATCATCAAAAAATCTTCAGATGTGCAGTCGCTTGCCGCAAGTGTTTCAGACACGGATGGTGTTGTGGTGGTCCCTGCCTTTTCTGGTCTGGGTGCTCCTCATTGGGATGCTTATGCAAGAGGAACCATTTTTGGAATCACAAGGGGAACATCAGATGCGCACATTGCTCGTGCAACATTAGAAAGTATTGCTTATCAAACCTATGATGTATTGAAGGCTATGGAATCAGATGCAGGATTACCTATTAAGGAATTGCGGGTGGATGGAGGAGCAACAGTGAATGATTTGATGATGCAATTTCAATCTGATATTTTGTCGGTCAAAGTTTTAAGACCTGAAATAATTGAAACGACAGCATTAGGTGCAGCCTATTTAGCAGGGCTTGCTACAGGATTTTGGAAAGACATCGAAACAATCGCTGCACAAGGGAAAGTGGATGCAACATTTTTACCTCAAATGGAAAATGAGGTTAAGGAAAAAAACCTTTCTGCATGGCAACGCGCTGTTACAGCAGTTTTGGCGTGGAGTAAATAAATTTTAATAGTTGTGATCCGAAAAGCTGTCATAGAAAAATTAAGAGGAGCAGAAGAATGGGATATCATCGTGATTGGTGGTGGAGCTACAGGTTTAGGTATTGCTGTTGATGCTGCAAAAAGAGGGTTTAAAACTTTATTGCTTGAAAAAAATGATTTTGCAAAAGGCACTTCCAGCAGAAGTACAAAACTCGTTCATGGTGGTTTTATATATTTAGCTCAGGGAAATATTAAGTTGGTAGTTGAGGCGTTAAGAGAAAGAGGATTCATGTTAGCCAATGCACCTCACTTAACACGTGTGCAAAATTTTGTAATTCCTGCTTATAGTTTTTTTTCAAAATGGTTTTATGGTATTGGTTTGTTTCTATACGACCTGCTATCAAGAAAATTAAGCTTAGGCCATCCTGCATTGTTATCTAAGCGAGCAGTTTTGAAAAAATTACCTATGCTCAAATCAGCGGGATTAAAAGGGGGTGTGTTGTATACAGATGGACAGTTTGATGATGCAAGAATGGCTATTGCGCTGGCGCTTACAGCCAATGATCTTGGGGCATCTGTTATTAATTATTTGCAAGTAACACAATTAATAAAGGAGAATGATAAAGTTGTAGGAGTTGTTGCGGAAGACGAACTTGGAGAAGAAAGTTTTGAGCTGAAAGCAAAAGTGGTTATAAATGCGACTGGAGTTTTTGCTGATAGCATTTTAGAAATGGATGATCCTGATGAACCAGCAATGGTAATGCCTTCTCAGGGAGTTCATTTGGTAGTAGATCAAAAGTTTTTTCCAGGTACAGATGCATTGATGATTCCGAAAACCAAAGACGGAAGAGTATTATTTGCATTGCCCTGGCATGGTAAAGTCGTTATCGGCACTACAGATACAGCATTAAACGTAATCAGTGAAGAGCCTGTTGCACTTGAGGAAGAAATAGAATTTATTTTGTTGCATTTCAATGAGTATGCAACTTCAAAGATTTTAAGGAAAGATGTTTTGTCGGTTTTTGCAGGATTGAGGCCTTTGGTCAAAACTTCAAATCAAACAAGCACTAGCTTGGCATCTCGTGATCATACCATTATTGTATCCAAATCAAATTTAATTACCATAACTGGGGGGAAATGGACCACATACAGAAAGATGGCAAAGGATGCTGTAAACAATGCGGCATTTGTTGCAAAACTTCCAATCGTTAAATGTTCTACACGCAACTTGAAGTTACATGGGTATACAAGGTCTCTTCAATACGGTGATTCCTTTTCAGTTTATGGAGCTGATGCTGAAATCATCAAATCAATGATTCAAGATGATCCTGCTTTGTCGCAACGGATCCATTCTAAATATGATTATTGCATTGCAGAAATTGTTTTTTCTGTGAGGTATGAAATGGCTATGACTGTGGAAGATATCCTTGCCAGGAGAACTCGTCTTTTACTCTTGGATGCGCAGGCTGCAATCGATGCTGCACCTTTAGTTGCTCGTGTCATGTTGCCTTTGCTTGAGGAAGATGAGCATTGGGAACAGGAGCAATTGGCCTCGTTTTTAGCATTGGCCAATGGATATCTGGCGGCAAAATCGTAATTTGAATTTAGTATAACCAAAACTAATTGTTATGACTCCTTTTGTAGCTGAATTGATTGGCACTGCTGTTTTGATTGCATTTGGTACCAGTGTTGTTGCTAACGTATTGCTTGATAAGACCAAGGGTAACAATACAGGTTTGATAGTTATTGGTTTTGGCTGGGCCATTGCGGTTTTTGTAGGGGTGTTTATATCGGCTGATACAAGTGGTGCGCATCTCAATCCCGCTGTATCAATCGGGTTGGCTATTGCAGGAAAATTTCCTTGGGAAGATGTCCCAGGCTATGTCTTAGCTCAATTTTTAGGTTCTTTTATTGGTAGCATACTTACTTTTTTAATGTACAAGGATCATTTTGCGGCCACCAAGGATCCATCGCTTAAACTTGCTGTATTTTGTAACAGTCCTGCTATTGATAAACCCTTGAACAATTTAATGACCGAGGCCATTGCTACATTCATATTCATGTTTTCCATCCTTTTTATTCAGAAGGGGGAAATGAAACTGGGTTCTTTGGACGCATTACCCGTTGCTTTGCTAGTGCTGGGAATTGGACTTTGTATGGGCGGACCAACAGGATATGCTATCAATCCAGCCCGTGATTTAGGTCCCCGTATCATGCATGCCCTCCTTCCGATCCCTCAAAAAGGTGAAAATGGCTGGAATTATGCTGCAATTCCTGTTTTTGGTCCCGTTTTAGGAGCAATTTTAGCTGGGCTCCTCTTTTCTCAACTCTAGAACCGCTAATTTGTAAAAAATTTCTTTAGTTCAATTTTTTTGATCCCCCCTTCCTGTTTACCTTTGCGGCCTGAAACTGATTTCATATCAAAATCAATCATTGAACATGGCTAATACAGGAAAAATTAAACAGGTAATCGGAGCGGTGGTAGACGTTGCTTTCGATGGCCAGCTTCCAGAAATTTATAATGCACTTGAGCTTCAAAGAGAAAACGGCGATAAGCTTGTTTTAGAGGTACAACAGCACTTGGGTGAGGACAGTGTAAGATGTATTGCCATGGATGGTACTGAAGGTTTGGTTCGTGGTACTGCAGTTGTAGATACTGGTAAGGCTATCGCGATGCCAACTGGTGATGCTATCAATGGTAGATTGTTCAACGTAACTGGAGATCCAATTGACGGACTTCCTGCTGTTTCAAAAGAAAAAGGTCGTGCTATCCATGCCAAGCCTCCAAAGTTTGAAGAATTGAGTACTGCAACAGAAGTACTTTTCACTGGTATTAAAGTTATCGATTTGATTGAGCCATATGCGAAAGGTGGCAAAATCGGACTTTTCGGTGGTGCGGGTGTTGGTAAAACTGTATTGATTCAGGAATTGATCAACAATATTGCAAAAGGATATGGTGGTCTTTCTGTATTTGCCGGTGTAGGTGAGCGTACACGTGAGGGTAACGATCTACTAAGAGAAATGATTGAAGCAGGCATCATGAAATATGGTGATGATTTCAAGCACAGCATGGAAGAAGGTGGATGGGATTTGGATAAAGTGGACATGGAAGGTTTGAAAGATTCAAAAGC
This sequence comes from Chitinophagaceae bacterium, assembly GCA_046303455.1. GTDB lineage: Bacteria > Bacteroidota > Bacteroidia > Chitinophagales > Chitinophagaceae > Pollutibacter. The sequence goes on from JBKCGF010000033.1 coordinate 10,531, forward strand.
AACATTCGTATTTGGTCAGATGAACGAACCTCCAGGAGCACGTGCCCGTGTTGCCTTGAGTGGTTTGACCATCGCAGAATATTTCCGTGATGGAGATGGTGAAGGCAAAGGAAAGGATATTCTTTTCTTCGTAGACAACATCTTCCGTTTCACACAAGCAGGTTCTGAAGTATCAGCTCTTTTGGGAAGGATGCCTTCAGCGGTAGGTTATCAGCCAACATTGGCAACTGAAATGGGATTGATGCAAGAGAGAATTACTTCTACCAAGAATGGTTCTATCACTTCGGTTCAGGCGGTTTATGTACCTGCGGATGACTTGACCGATCCAGCTCCTGCAACTACATTTGCCCACTTGGATGCAACTACGGTATTGAGCCGTAAGATTGCCGATCTAGGTATCTATCCTGCGGTTGATCCATTGGATTCTACATCAAGGATTCTTTCTCCAATGATTGTGGGTGAAGCTCATTACAATTGCGCCAACAGAGTGAAGTTGATTCTTCAACGTTATAAAGAACTACAAGATATCATTGCTATCCTTGGTATGGATGAATTGAGTGATGAAGATAAACTTACAGTATCACGTGCAAGAAGGGTACAGCGTTTCCTCAGTCAGCCTTTCCACGTAGCAGAACAATTCACTGGATTGAAAGGTGTATTTGTAAGCATTGAAGATACTATTCGTGGATTCAATATGATTATGGATGGTGAAGTAGATGAGTATCCAGAAGCAGCGTTCAACCTTGTGGGAACCATTGAAGATGCAATTGAGAAAGGCAAGAAAATGATGGAAGCTGCTAAAGCTTAATCAATCAAAAGGACCAGCGTATGAAAATTGAAATATTAACACCAGAGAAGAAGTTGTTTTCAGGGGAGGCCTATGGTATTCAGTTGCCTGGTATCAGTGGTTCTTTTGAGGTGTTGGAGAAGCACGCACCGATGGTGAGTGCATTGGGAACAGGCGCTGTAAAGATCCTATTGGATAAAACAGGTAAAAGCAGCTCTTATAAAATCAACAGTGGATTTGTTGAGGTGCTCAATAATCAGGTTTCAGTTTTGGTTGAAGGTGCAGTTGAAGCATAAGTAATAAGATTAAAATACAAAGGGGACCAGTGGTCCCCTTTTTTTATGCTGTTCGTTGATCAATATTTATTGAAAAACTCTGATGTAATCAACATAAAGCCATTGAGGGAAATAAGTAGTTGCATTGGGAGATCCTGGCCAATTGCCACCCACAGCCGTATTGATGATGAAAAAGAAAGGTGCATTAAATGGATGATCAGCACCTGCTATTCCAACTGGATTAAATTCACTGATAAGCTTATTGTCGATTAACATTCTTATTTTGTCTTGTTGCCAATCTAATGTGTATACATGATATTCATCAGGTAATGGCGTATCGTTTAAAAGTGATGAGGTTGTGTTTCTAGCATTATTACCCAATTTATAATGAATTGTTGCATGCACTTTTTTCTCCTCATGTCCCAAAAACTCCATGATGTCGATTTCACCACAGGTTGGCCAACCGGCTGATTTAAAATTAGCTCCTAACATCCAAAATGCGGGCCAAATGCCTTGTCCCTTTGGTAGTTTCGCTCTTATATCTACTCTTCCGAATTTGAATTCTTTTTTACCCATTGAGAGAAGTCTTGTTGAGGTGTAATTTTTCCCACCCATCTGCTCTTGTCTCGCTTCAATAATCATTTTTCCCTGGCTAAACGAAAGGTTGTCACCTGGAGTATAGTATTGCAATTCATTGTTACCCCAACCACAATTTGGACAACCAGTTCCAACATCAAATCCCCAGTCTTGTGCATTTAAGCTATTTGCATTGAATTCATCACTCCAAACAAGGGTTTTGCCTGGATAGCTTTCAGGAGAAGTGAATCCGATATCATTTACTGGAATTTTTGTATCATCATTATTGATTACACCAAGTCCAATACCATCAAAAATATTACAGTTTACTGCGTCTGATAAAAGCACTTGAAACTCATCAATACCCTCTTTCAGGTCGTCTGCAACAATTGTAACACTCACTTTCTTCACTGTTTCTCCAGCTTTGAAAACCACCACTTGGTTCAGTGCTTGATAATCTTCAACAGCTTTTGCAAAGCCATCTTTGGTCGTTATTTTAACAGACGCTTCTTGTGTAAGTGCTGTACTTAAAGTTAAGCTGAATTCCATATTACTGGTGCCTCCAGTTCCTTCATTCATTGAAATGTCGTTAATGGAAATGTTGGCAGAGGTAATTGGCGTTGTTTTTTCTTTATCGCATGCAACAAATAAAAAGCTAAGTGTAAAAATTCCGAACAGTGTCTTTTTCATACATCGACTTTAGATTTGTAATATATATAAAATTTAATCTTCCTGATTTTTCTGTTCAGCTATCCTGAGTTAAATTTTATATTTGCATGTGTTCAAAACCAAACATTTACCCCGATTTGCCATTTCAGTCTATTTTTTCTTTCTAGGTTTTCTGTTTTCATCATGGGCCTCTCGCATCCCGGATATCAAGGATCGATTTGACCTGAACGATGCAGAGCTGGGTAGCTTATTGTTTATGTTGCCTCTTGGAGCACTTTGCTCTCTTCCTATGTCTGGTTGGCTGGTAGCCCGTGCAGGAAGCAAATACATGAGCTTGGGCAGTATGTTACTTTACGTATGTGCTTTAATGGCCATTCCTTTGGTTAAAACAATCGGCTTACTTTCTGTTGTACTTTTCTTCTTTGGCATGTTAGGTAATCTTGGTAACATTTCTTTGAATGCACAGGGTATTTCTATTCAGCATTATATTGGTAAATCTATATTGTCCAGCCTCCATGCCATGTGGAGTGTTGGAGCCTTTACTGCAGCAGCCTTCACAGATTGGATGATGGAAGAGGAGAGGGCATTGGAATTTCAGTATACAGCAATAGCTGTTACTACTTTAATTATATTATTGTCCCTTTTTTATATGCTGGTAAAAGATCCTGAAGTGACCGGGGAAAAGCAAAAGGTCTTTGCATTCCCCAACCGAGTATTGCTTTTATTGGGATTGATTTGTTTTTGTGTGGCTATGTCTGAAGGGGCTATGGCCGATTGGAGTTCATTGTATTACAGACAAGTGATTAATCAGCCTCATGTAGTCAGTGCATTAGGTTATACAGCCTTTGCATTATTCATGTCCATTGGCCGGTTTATTGGAGATCCTTTGATTGAAAGATGGGGGCATAAAAATATTTTGAAAGCCAATGGATTATTGATTGTTGCAGGTATGACTATTTCATTGGCAACTACTAGCCCAGCGGTTGTGATGGTAGGATTTGCTTTGGTTGGTTTAGGTGTTTCTTCAGTTTTTCCTGTAGTTTATATATTGGCGACAAAAGAAAAAACAATGATGCCATCAGCTGCAATAGCGGCAGTCAGCAGTGTGGGATTTATCGGATTTCTGATTGGACCACCTATCATTGGTTTTGTCGCTCAACTTACAGGTTTACGTTTGGCATTGACCATTGTAATTGTACTTGGTGCAATAATCTTTTTGATGGCAAGTAGACCTAAAGTAATCAAAGAGTAATGGTGAAAGCTAATTGAAAGAGGGATTAGTAGGGTAATTAATAATGGGTTTGTATGCATCACCCAATAATTTTACTGCATTTTTCCAGATGTCTTCTGTCTTGGGTTGAAAGACAAGGTTTTTTGTTGCTGTTGTATAGAGCCAACTTTTTTCTTTCATTTCTTCTTCAAGCTGACCAGCTTCCCATCCAGAATAACCAACAATGAATTTAATGCGATTAGGGTCTATATTATTTTGCTGGACAAGTTGCTTTACCACATCAAAATCTCCTCCCCAATAAATACCCTTTTGAATCAATGTACCACCAGTTATTACTTCTGGCATGTTGTGCAAGAAAAACATTTGTTCCTTCCCAACGGGACCACCATCAAACAAAGGCATTGTGCAACCAGATAATTCCTCAACAAGATCTCCGACCAAGTAGTCGATTTTCCTATTTATAGCAAAGCCAACATATCCGTCTTCCTGTTTTTGACAGAGCAATACAACCGACCTTTGGAAGTTGGGGTCTTGCATAAAGGGTTCTGATATCAAAAAATCACCTGTTGATGGCATCTTCATAAACCTAAGTTAAATAATTTACCTATCTGTATCTTCATACGCGCTCAAACTTATTTTTGTCTTTACATGAAAAAGTCTTTTTCGATAATAACTGTTTTAATTACGATCTCACTGATAGGAATCATTGCCATTCAATATTCCTGGTTAAAAAATGTGGCAGCCATTCGAAAAGACCAAATTTCGGGGAAGGTTGATATGGTAGAATTTGAAGTGGTAGAGGCACTTGTAGAAGAGAAAATGCAGTATACACCTCAGTTACCAGTAGATGTATTACCAAAAGGAGCGCAAGAACAATTGCTTGAAATCATTGGTCCCCAAACCATTGCAGAAAGATTTTCAGTAGCGGATATTCAACAAAAATTTGAGAAAGCATTTGAAGCAAATGGACTCAAGGGGGCTAAGTTTGAATTTGCTGTACTTTCTGATGCCAATAACTTAGGTCCAGATTTGGCCTCACCAGATTATGAAAAACATTATGAAATCGGACTCAAGGATTCAGTGAATTACTGGATTCATGTATGGCCTTTGGTTTCTTTGGAAAGTGATGATAGCCGAGCATTGGCGCCAAGTGAAAAGCTGGTCTTGATTATATACGACATGCAAGATTTTGTGATGCGCTATGTAGGTTGGATGATTGCTGTTGCTGTTTTGTTTACTTTGATTTTAATCACAGCTTTTTATTTGACAGTGCGTACAATCCTAACCCAGAAGAAATTAAGTGAGATGAAAACAGATTTCATCAACAACATGACGCATGAGTTAAGAACACCATTGGCTACAATTGCGATTGCAGTCGATACCCTTAAAAATGAAAAAGTTATTGGTAATAAAGATCAGTTATTGGCAATTGGACAGATCATTAAGAATGAAAACCTGCGCATGAATACCCAGGTTGAGCAAATTTTACAAGCAGCTCAATTGGATATCAACCAGGTATTAAAAGGCAAGGTGGATTTGCATGTGCATGAAATGATGAAGAAAATGCAAGATAAATTTGCATTGCAGGTTACAGAGAAAAATGCAACAGTTACTTATAGCCTGGAAGCCAATTCAGATACCGTATTCGGACATCCAGTGCATTTTATGAACATGATCAGTAATCTGATTGACAATGCATTAAAGTATAGCAAAGAGGATATTGATCCTGTGATTGAGGTGGGTACTTACAACCACCATAACAATATTGTTATCACTGTAAAGGACAATGGTATTGGAATGACAAAAGATACTGTTTCAAAAATTTTTGATAAGTTTTACAGAGCGCATACGGGTGATGTACATAATGTAAAAGGATTTGGACTAGGATTAAATTATACCAGAAAAATGGTTGAAGCACACAATGGAAAAATTGATGTGGAAAGTTCCTTGGGTCAGGGTAGTCAATTTAAAATAACCATTCCCTTGATTGCTTAAAATTATTTTAGAAAAAGAATAGATCCATCGCCATAACTTAAGAAGCGATATCCTTCATTAAGTGCATTTGTATAAATCTTTTTCCAATCATCACCTACAATTGCTGCAATAAGTAATAAAAGCGTTGATTGAGGTTGATGAAAGTTAGTTACTAATGCATCAATCACTTTAAAGCGATATCCCGGTGTGATACAAATACCAGTATGTCCAATTAGTTTATTTACATTTTGTTGCTGCATCAATTCACTTAGAAATTTAAATACAGTTGTAGTATTCAACATTTCATCTTCCTCCCATTCAAGGTGCTCCCATTGCTGAAGTTGAAGTGTATGCAAATTGGGATTACTTTTTTTGTGCATGAGGTGTAATCCAATCCAATAAAGACTTTCCAACGTTCTTAATGAGGTTGTACCGACTGCTACTTTCATCTTTTGCGCATTTGCAAGAGCTATAATGATATTGATATCAACTTCAAAATACTCCTCATGCATTTGGTGTTCCGCAATAGATGATGCAGTTACTGGTTTGAAAGTGCCTGCACCAACATGCAAGGTCAGAAATGATTTTTCTATTCCTTTTTTACTTAATGATTCAAATATACCTGGTGTAAAATGCAGGCCTGCTGTTGGTGCTGCAACAGATCCCTCTTCCTTCGCATACACAGTTTGATATCTTGTTTTATCTTCTTCTTTATTTTCTCTTTTGATGTAAGGCGGTAATGGAATTTGTCCAGTTGCTGCAATCAACTCACTAAATGAAATATTTTGATCCCAGTTAAATTCAATTGAAGTGTAATTTTCAGCCTTCTCAACTCTTTTTGCTGTTAATCTTGTTGTGAAGTTTGCTGATTGAATTTCTAATTCAAGTACTTCATTTTCTTTCCATTTTTTGCTACCTCCCACTAAACATTTCCAGTTACTTGAAAGAGTATAATGCAACTGTTCGTAGTTGCCATCTAATGGTTCTAGCAAGAATATTTCAATAGTAGTACCTGTGCTTTTTTTAAATAGCAAACGGGCTGCAATTACTTTGGTGTCGTTAAAAAAAAGATGAGCGTTTGGTTGTAAAAAATTAGCTAAAGAAGAATATTGACTGTGACTGATATTACCATTTTTATATACCAATAACCGAGAACTGTCACGTTGTTTTGTAGGTTCAAATGCAATGCTTTCCAAAGGCAATACATAGCTGAATTCTTGAACGTTGATGGACGGTATGGGAGATTGATTTTTCATTCTTCACAGGTAATCCACAGGTTATTCACATGGTTTTTGGTTGTACGCACACAAATTTCAGCATTTTTCGCTGAAAATCAATGCAGTAGCCGGTTTTAGCTGTGGATAAATATAGAATGGGAATTTGAGGTACAAAAGTGGGAATTTGTGTTATTTTGTGTCAATAAATGTTATTTCATTTAAAACATTGTAAATGATAGGGTTCATCGGTGAATATGAGGCTACCATCGACAGCAAAGGTAGGTTTCTTCTCCCGGCAGGCATAAAAAAACAGCTGCCGGAGGGTGAGACTCCTGTTTTTGTGATCAACCGTGGTTTCGAAAAATGCTTATCGATGTATCCTATGGAAAGTTGGAACCCTTTATATGAGAGTATCAGTTCGCTGAATGATTTTGACCCTAAGGTCAGGGAATTCAGACGTTACTTCCTAAATGGGGCTATGCAGATTGAGGTGGATGGTGCCGGGCGTTTATTGCTTCCAAAAAGCTTGATGGAGCATGCCGGATTGGAAAAAGATATTGTGCTCGTATCTGCGGTTAACAAAATGGAAATATGGGATAAAAATAAGTATCAGCAGTTCTTTGAAAACTTTTCACCCGAATCCTTCAGCAATCTTGCTGCTGAAGTGATGACAAAGAAGGAGCAACACTGATAAAACCAAAAGGATGCCAAACGAGCAAAAGAGGGATAGGATTGGTGCTGAAGGGAATCGGACCTATCATGTTCCGGTGATGCTCAAAGAGGCGGTCGACGCCATGTCGATTAATCCTTCAGGAGTTTATGTGGATTGTACTTTTGGTGGTGGTGGACATTCCAGGGAAATATTATCAAGGCTAAATGAAAATGGAAGGCTTTATGCTTTTGATCAGGATCCTGATGCAAAAGCCAACCTGACTGCTGATACACGCTTGATTTTTATCCCTCATAATTTTCGTCACCTCGCTCGTTTTCTTCGTCTTCACCAGGTTCAGCATGTAGATGGAATCTTAGCCGATCTTGGCGTGAGTAGTCACCAGTTCGATGAACCTGCTCGTGGTTTTTCCATTCGTTTTGATGCTCCTTTGGATATGCGAATGGACAATACATCCGGCATAACAGCTGCAGAGCTGATCAAACAATCCTCTGCAGAGGAGTTGCAGTTGATGTTCCAGGAGTTTGGTGAGGTAACCAACGCAAAGACTTTAGCCAATCTTTTGGTTGAGCATGTTCGACTACAAAGCATACAAACGGTCAATGATTTGAAGACTGCAATTGCTCCAATTGTAAAGGGCAATCCCAATAAGTACTTCGCGCAGGTCTTTCAGGCACTTCGAATGAAGGTAAATGATGAGGTTGGCGCATTATCAGATTTGGTGGAGCAAGCGGCCAGCATACTGAAGCCTGAAGGTCGCTTGGCAGTTATCACATTTCACAGCATTGAGGACAGGATAGTGAAGAATTTTTTCAAAATGGGAGCAGTGCAAGAGCAGGAAGTCGATCCTGTTTATGGGACAAGACAGGAATCTCCTTTTGTGTTGATGAATAAAAAACCAATTGAACCATCTGCAGAAGAGGTGAAAAGTAATCCAAGATCACGAAGCGCAAGATTGCGTGTAGGAATAAAGAAATAGAGCAAGAGCATTGTTATGCAAGAAAAAAAAGCTGATAGCAAATGGTTGTTCATTAACCAGGGGTGGTTGGTGAAAAACGTTCCGTTTTTTCTCTATTTATCCGTTTTGGCAGTGGTTTACATCTATAATGTGCACCATGCTGAAAAAGCAATAAAAGACATCAACAAGACAACAAGAGACTTGAAAAACCAGCAATATGAATTCAAAATGGTCAGGAGCGAATGGATGTTCATGACCAAACAATCCGAAGTAGTAAAAGCGGTTGAGGCCTCTGGGATCAGAGAGATCCTGGAGCCTCCAATCGCGATTCAAGATTCAAGTGTAAACGAAGAAAGAAAAACCAGATAAGTATAAAGTGGAAACGAAGAAGGACATACTGTGGCGTAGTTATCTCATCTATATGGGGATGTTGATTTTTGGCGTATTGGTGTTCGCTAAAGCTTTCTACATCCAACGCGTAGAAGGAAGTTATTGGAAATCGCTCAGTGATAGCCTTCACTTGGAGTACCGAGAGATGGATGCTGAGCGTGGCACCATTTATAGTGAAGATGGAAGAATGCTGAGCAGTTCTATTCCATTTTTTGATATCTATCTTGATTTTGGATCTGAAGGAATTCAGGAAAAAAACGGAAAACGACTAAAAGAGCATATCGACAGCGTTTCGATTTATCTCTCATCAATCTTGGGCGAAGGCACACCTGAGCAATATAAAAAAGAATTGCTTGATGTATTTGAGCGTCAGAACAGATACTATCTCTTGCATAAAAATATAGGGTTCAAGCAGTATCAGGAATTGAGAAATATCAGTTTCATCAAAAAGAACAAGAATAAAAATGGTTTCATTTTTGTTGAGAAAGAAAAGCGGTTAACACCATTTGGGTTGTTGGCAAACAGAACAATTGGATTATCACGTGAATATGTAGATGGAAGCGGTAACCTGGTCACCAAGAATGTGGGATTAGAAAAGACCTATGATAGCTTATTGAAAGGTGTAACAGGAAAGCGTTTGGTAAGGAGAGTGGCAGGTGGTGCTTTTGTTCCTGTAGAAGGCTCTGAAATTGAACCACAAAATGGCTCTGATATCATTACTACCATCGATATCAATATTCAGGATGTTGCTGAACAGGCGTTATTAAAAGTGATGCAAGAGAATGAATGTACCAATGGTACTTGTATTGTAATGGAAGTGAAGACTGGTAAAATTAAAGCCATCGCTAATTTAGGTCGACAGCCAGATGGCAGTTATTCCGAAGATTTCAATTATGCAATAACCAGATCAGAGCCTGGGTCAACCTTCAAGTTAATTACTATGTTGGCTGGTCTGGAAGATCAATACATCAACCTCAACTCTATAGTGAATCTTGAAGGGGGAAAATGGGGATTTAGTAACAGAACTGTGTGGGATAGTGAGCGCCATCACCGTACTGATGTTACTTATCAGCAAGCATTTGACTTGAGCTCAAATGTAGGGATGGCGAAGCTGGTAGTCGGTCATTATTATAAGCAACCAGAAAAATTTATTGCACATCTAAAACGCCTGCGTTTAGATCAACCAACAGGGATTGATCTGGTAGGAGAATCACGACCAGCCATTCCTACACCCACAAGTAAAACATGGAGCAATGTTGCTTTACCATGGATGGGTTTTGGTTACAACATTGCCATTAGTCCCTTGCAAACACTTACTATATATAATGCAGTCGCTAATGGTGGTAAAATGATGAAACCTTATTTGGTTAACGCAGTGATGCATGATGGAAAAATGATAAGGGAGTTTAAGCCAAATGTAGTTTTAGATTCTATCTGCAGTAAAACAACTTTAGAACAGCTGAGAACTTGTCTGGAAGGTGTAGTTACATCAGGTACAGCTAAGAGTTTACAAAGTCCCTATTTCAGTTTGGCCGGTAAAACTGGAACTGCTCAAGTAGCAAATGGAAATAAAGGATATACAGAACACATCTATCAGGCTTCATTTGCAGGTTATTTTCCAGCAGATAATCCAAAGTATTCCTGCATTGTAGTCATTAAGAATAAACCATATGCAGCTAAATATTATGGTGGAGTTGTAGCGGGTCCTGTTTTCAAAGAAATCGCCAACAAATTATTTACAGTCGATGCAGAATTGTATGCAAACTATAAGCATACTGTTTTTGCAGATAGTTCAAAAGCATTTTGGGCTGGTTCTTCATCAGATTTCAAAACAATTGCAAAACAAGTGAATGCAAAATTGGTGGATTCGGGTAAGAAAGGCGACTGGAGTACAGTGCAGGCCCAAAGAAAAATTGTAGAAGCTGATGAATGGAAGGTTGAGAATGGTACGATGCCTGATTTGAAAGGTTTTGGATTGAAAGATGCACTTGAGCTTTTAGAAAAACAGCATCTACAGGTGATTGCAACTGGAAAAGGTAAAGTGGTGAGTCAGTCGATTCTCCCAGGTACACCAGTCCAACGTCGTCAAACAGTTTATTTAAATCTGGCTAATCCTATAGAATAAGATGCAGTTGTTGCAAAACATATTATATAAAGTCAAGATCCAGTCTCTCATTGGAAAAACCAATATTGAGGTTAGTGGTATTGCCATCGACTCAAGAAAGATTGTTCAAGGTGGTTGCTTTATTGCCATTCGTGGTATAGCGCAGGATGGACATCAATTTATTCAAACGGCTATCGATAAAGGGGCTAAGGTAATTGTATGTGAAAATCTTCCTGAAAAAATTCAGGATGGTCTTGTTTATGTTCAGACTGATAATGCAGCTGTTGCAGCAGGTATCATGGCGCATGCATTCTATGGTGAACCTTCAAAGAAAATTAAACTTGTAGGTGTTACAGGTACTAACGGAAAAACGACTGTGGCAACCTTGTTGTATAAGTTGTTCATGGCCATGGATGTACAGGCTGGTCTTGTCTCCACAGTAAACAACATGATTGGCGAGGAATGTATCACTTCAACTCATACAACACCTGATGTAATTACTTTAAATGAATTGCTTAAGCGTATGGTGGATAAGGGTTGTACGCATGCATTTATGGAAGTGAGCAGTCATGCCGTTCATCAACATCGAATTGCTGGTCTAGAATTTTCGGGTGGCATATTTACGAATATCACACATGATCATCTTGATTATCACAAAACATTTGATGAATACATCAGGGTGAAAAAACAATTTTTTGATGGGTTGCCTTCTACTGCTTTTTCAATATCCAATATGGATGATAGAAATGGTGCAGTGATGTTGCAAAATACCCATGCTGATAAGTTTTATTATAGTCTCAAATCAATTGCTGATTTCAAAGGTAAGATTGTTGATAATTCGATATCAGGACTCCAGATGATTGTGAATGAACTGGAAGTTCATTTCAGATTGATTGGTGAATTCAATGCGTACAATTTGCTTGCTGTTTATGCAGCGGCTATATGTTTGGGAGAAGACAAGCAAGATGTACTGCAAAATCTAAGTAACCTCACTGGTGCAGAAGGCAGATTTGATTATGTGGTATCGCCAAATGAAGCCATCATTGGTATTGTGGATTATGCGCATACACCGGATGCTTTGTTGAATGTGCTTTCTACCATCAAGAAATTTCAAAAAGGTGGTGAGCAATTGATTACAGTAGTTGGCTGTGGCGGAGATCGTGATAGGTCAAAAAGAAAATTGATGGGCGCTGCTGCAGCAGAGTTTAGTACCAAGGCCATTTTCACTTCAGATAATCCAAGAACTGAAGAACCTTCATCGATACTGCAGGATATGCATCAGGGGTTGGATGAGGAAATGAAAAGAAAGGTTCTAACAATTGAAGATCGTAGAGAAGCAATCCGAACAGCTATTATGTTGGCAAGGCCAACTGATATTATTCTGGTTGCGGGTAAGGGACATGAAAAATATCAGGAAATCAAAGGAGAGCGATTTCCTTTTGATGATAAAGAGGTGCTTACGGCTGTCATAAAAGAATTAAATAAATAGTATAGCATGTTGTATCATTTTTTTCAATGGTTACAAAATGAACAGATCCGGATGCCGGGTAGTGGACTTTTTCAGTTCATTACGTTCAGGGCTATGCTGGCAGTATTGTTGTCATTGGTGATTACTTTGGTCTATGGTAAGAAGATCATCAACCTGTTGAGAAAATTACAAGTGGGTGAGAGTGTGCGTGAATTGGGGCTTCAAGGGGAAGAGCAGAAGAAAGGAACGCCTACGATGGGTGGTTTTATTATTCTGCTGGGTATCATTATCCCAACTTTATTGTTTGCCAACCTCGATAAAGTGTATATCAAGTTGCTGCTTTTGAGTACTGTTTGGCTTGGTCTTGTTGGATTTGTAGATGATTATCTCAAGTTGCGTGCAAAAAGAATTGCACAGCAGAAAGGAGCTACTTACAAGAAAGGAAATGATGATGGATTGGCTGGATGGTTTAAGGTTTTAGGTCAGGTTGGTCTTGGTGTAATCATCAGTATAACATTATTATTTAATGATAATGTAAAAGTGATGCGGGAGTACAAAGGATCAGTAAAGCCTGCAAATGCAAGTGAGGTTAAATACCAAGGTGGTGTAAGGTATTTTGTTAAGGCAGATGAGCCCATCACAACAATTCCATTTATCAAGGATCATGAATTCAATTATGCCAAATTACTTCCTGCATCACTTAGGGAATATGGATGGATAGTTTACATGCTGGTCATTATTTTCATTGTTACTGCAGTATCCAACGGTGCAAATATTACAGATGGCTTAGATGGCTTGGCTACAGGCGTATCTGCAATCATTGGCGTATGTCTTGCGCTTTTTGCATATGCCAGTGGTAATTTAATCTTAGCAGATTACCTCAATATCATGTACATCCCTAATCTAGGTGAGGTCTCCATTTTTATTGCTGCTATGATTGGAGCATGTATTGGTTTTCTATGGTACAACGCTTATCCAGCACAAGTATTTATGGGAGATACAGGTAGTCTTGCATTAGGAGGCATTATCGCTTCTCTCGCAATCATCATGAGAAAGGAGTTACTGATTCCAATTTTTTGTGCAGTTTTTTTAGTTGAAAATTTAAGTGTGATGATTCAAGTTGGTTATTTCAAGTACACGAAGAAAAAATATGGTGAAGGAAGAAGGGTTTTCCTGATGAGCCCACTTCATCATCATTACCAAAAGAAAGGATATCATGAAAGTAAAATAGCAGTTCGTTTTTGGATTGTTACACTATTGTTTGTGGTATTCGCAGTAATGTCATTGAAGATCAGATAAAGAAAGCAAAGCATAAAGAAACTATGTCGATGAAACGAATGGTCATATTGGGAGGAGGTGAAAGCGGTGTTGGTGCTGCTTTGTTGTGTAAGCAACAGGGGTATGATGTTTTCTTGAGTGATGGCGGTGTGATAAAGACGCATTATCAGCACGAATTGGAAGCCAACCATATTGCATTTGAATCTGGCGGACATACCCTTGATCAAATTCTGTCTGCTGATGAAGTAATGAAGAGTCCAGGTATTCCATCCACATCTTCAGTAGTAAAAGAAATTGTAAGTCGAAATATTCCTGTTATCAGTGAAATGGAGCTGGCCTATCGTCATAAAGGGGAAAGCAGAATCATTGGGATTACGGGTAGTAATGGTAAGACTACAACTACATCATTGATCTACCAGATTTGCAAAACTGGAGGATTTAATTGTGCGCTGGTAGGTAATATAGGCAATTCAATTGCACGTCAGATTACCATTGATCCAAGACCGCTTTACGTAGTTGAAATCAGCAGTTTTCAACTTGATGATATTATTTCTTTCAGGCCCGATGTAGCTGTACTCACCAATATTACTGAAGATCACCTTGATCGTTACGAGTATGATTTCGAAAAATACATAGCGGCAAAATTTAAAATAGTAAAGAATCAAACTGAACAGGATTTCTTCATCTACAATGCTGATGATCCTGTTACCATGAAATACATAGATCAATATCCATTCCATTCTAAACCATTACCGATTAGTATGCAGAGAGAAATGCCAAAAGGCGCTTACATCAAAGACAGTGAGATGCATGTGAAACAGGCGGAGCCATTTAAGATGAGCATTTTTGATTTTGCTCTGAAGGGGAAGCATAACCAATACAATACAATGGCTGCAGCAGTTGCGTCATCTGTTGTAGGTATTCGTAAAGACAAGATCAGAGATGCTGTTGCTTCATTTGAAAGTCTTGAACACAGAATGGAAAAAGTAGCTACTGTTCGTGGAATAGAATTTATCAATGATTCAAAAGCAACCAATGTAAACAGTACATGGTTTGCACTTGAGAGTATGGAAAAACCTGTGACACTCATTTTGGGTGGAGTGGACAAGGGCAATGACTATGAGTTGTTAAAAGATATGGTAGCTGAAAAAGTAAAAGCAATTGTATGTATGGGAGTTGATAATGTTAAAATCCATGCTGCTTTCGCTGATGTGGTTGAAAATATAATTGATACAGCAAGTGCTGCTGAAGCTGTCAAGAAAGCTTATGAGGTATCAGCAAAAGGAGATATAGTGTTGCTGAGTCCAGCTTGTGCAAGTTTTGATTTATTCAAGAATTATGAGGATAGAGGAGAGCAGTTTAAAAAAGCAGTAAAAGAACTTTAATAAAAATGCAAGGAGAGGGAATCGATATCAAAAAGTACACGCTGGGTAATATTACCAGTCGCACCAAAGGTGATAAGGTCATCTGGGCGATTGTTGTTTTACTTACGATGATGAGTCTTTTGGCAGTATACAGCAGCACAGGAACGCTTGCATATAAACTTTCAAGGAGTACAGAGTCGTATTTGTTTAAACAGATTGTATTTATTGCTATTGGTGTGGTCATAATTTATTTTGCACACCTCCTCAATTATACTATGTATTCAAGGATGGCTCTTGTTTTGTTTTTGATTTCCATCCCATTGTTGATCTATACTTTATTTTTTGGTACCAACTTGAACGATGCCAACAGGTGGATCAAATTACCAATCATCAACCTTACTTTTCAAACATCAGATCTGGCTAAGCTGGCATTGTTCATGTATTTGAGCAGGCAATTGAGCAAGCGTCAAGAGACAATTAAATCATTCAAGAAAGGATTTCTACCGGTTATTACACCTGTATTCATTATTTGTGCGTTGATTGCTCCAGCAAACCTTTCTACTGCCTTACTCACTGGTGCAACCAGTCTTATTTTATTGTTTATTGGAAGAGCGAGCATCAAGCATATTGCATTGGTAGTGTTATTGGCAGCTATTCCATTGATGATGCTGATAGGGTTTGCAAAAATGTATTATAACGAAGCTGAGGGCAGAGCAGAGCCAATGCCATCTTATTTAACAAAAGGAAGAGTTGAGACCTGGGTGAAGCGTGTTCAGAACTTCATGTACGCTGATAAGCAAGAGGCTTCATATCAAGTACAACAGGCAAAAATTGCAATAGCAAAAGGTAGCTGGGTTGGATTGGGTCCCGGTAACAGTGAGGCAAGAAACTTTCTGCCGCATCCATATTCTGATTTTATTTATTCAATCATTATTGAGGAGTATGGATTAATCGGTGGTGCAGTAATCTTATTGATCTACTTGTTGTTCCTGTACAGGTGTATACGCATTGTAAAAAAATGTCCATATGCCTTTGGTGCCTTTCTTGCTTTGGCATTGAGCTTTACACTAGTTATTCAGGCGATGACAAATATGGCAGTCAATGTAAGCTTGTTTCCGGTAACAGGGGTAACACTTCCATTGGTGAGTATGGGGGGCAGTTCATTTTTATTTACATGCCTGGCTATTGGTATCATTTTGAGTGTAGCAAGAAATGTAGAAAGTCTTGAAGGAAAAGTAGAAACGCAAACAGAAGAATAGAATGAGTATGAATTTGAATAGAATCATCATTGCAGGCGGAGGTACAGGGGGGCATATCTTCCCTGCTATTGCCGTTGCGAATGCACTGCAAAAGATGATTCCTTCAATTGATATTCTATTTATAGGAGCCAAAGGGAAAATGGAAATGGAAAAAGTACCACAAGCGGGATATCGCATTGAGGGTATTGATATTGCTGGCTTTAACCGATCACATTTGTTGCAAAATTGGAAACTTCCGTTCCAGCTGTTAAGCAGCTTTTTGCAAGTCCGTTCTATTTTCAAAAAGTTCAGTCCCGATGCAGTTTTTGGAGTTGGGGGCTATTCAAGTTTTCCTGTATTGCGTTTTGCACAGCAACAGCGTATTCCAACTTTCCTCCATGAAGCGAATTCTTTTGCGGGGAAATCCAATTTGATGTTGAGTAAAAAAGCTGAGTTGGTGATGGTGGGGACTGAAGGAATGGAGAAATTCTTTGATACCAATACCTTGGTTTATACAGGTAATCCAGTGAGAAGAGAAATAGCTGAATCAACCGTATTGCGCGAGGAAGCATTTGAATATTTTGGATTGAAGTCTGGTAAGCCGACTCTTCTCGTTATGGGAGGAAGTCTGGGTGCACGAAGTATAAATGCCGCTTTAAATTCTGGTGTTCACAAATTAGTTGATGCAGGCATCCAAGTGATTTGGCAAACAGGTAAAGGAAATCTTTCCGCAGTATCTGATTCGGTAAAAAGCAGGAAAGAGGTTTGTGTAACAGAGTTCATTGCAAAGATGAATTATGCATACAAGGCTGCGGATGTTGTTGTGTCTAGGGCGGGTGCTATTGCTCTTGCAGAAATTTGTGTTTGCGGAAAGCCTTCTGTTTTGGTTCCTTTTCCTCTTGCTGCTGAAGATCACCAAACAGTGAATGCACAGTTATTGGTAAAAAAAGGGGCTGCTTTGATGGTCAGTGATAAAGATGCAGAAGTCGATTTGATCGATAAGGTAATTGAATTGATCAAGGATCAAGAAAGATGCAAGGCTTATGGTGAAGCAGCGAAGCTGGTGGGCAGAAAACATGCTGATCAATATATCGCTGAGTTGATCATCAATAAAATGAAAGAGAAAAATGCGTGAATTGATTAACATACAAAATATCACTAAGGCCTATTTTTTGGGAATAGGTGGTATTGGTATGAGTGCTGTTGCACGCTACTTCAATAGCCGAGGTGTTGCAGTTTCAGGATATGATAAAACATCTACTGCATTGACACAGCAACTGGAAGAAGAGGGTATTTTTGTTCACTTCAATGATGATGTTGCCTTATTTCCACAAGATGCCGACTTAGTAGTATACACTCCTGCAATTCCTGCTGATAATAACATATTTAATTGGTGTAAAAACAACAGCATTCAATTGTTGAAGCGCAGTGATGTACTAGAGATTATTTCCAGAGATACCTATAATATATGTATTGCAGGTACACATGGAAAGACAACTACCAGTACGATGGTTGCACATGTTTTGAGGGATAGCGGATTTGGGTGCAATGCATTTTTAGGTGGTATTGCAACAAACTACCAAACGAATTTCTGGAGCAATCCTAATCCAGTTGCTGTTATTGAAGCGGACGAATATGATAGAAGTTTTCTCAAGCTTTATCCTAATGTTATTTCTATTTCAGCGATGGATCCAGATCATTTGGATATCTATCATACAGCAATTGAAATGGAAGATGCATTTGTGCAATTCACTTCTAATTTGAAAAAAGACGGGTTGTTGCTTTCAAAAAAAGGAATACAACGTGAAGCTGCATTGAAAGGGGATATTCACTATTCATATCATCTTTCAGATAGCAGCGCAGATATTTATACAACAGCATTGGAAATGAAAGCGGGAGGCTATCAATACGATGTTGTTGGTCCAGGTTGGACTATTGATTCTCTTAATTTGAAGATGGGTGGAATGCACAATGTTGAGAACAGTCTAGTTGCTGTTGCTGTTGCCAAACATCTCGGTATAGCGGATAATTTGATCAGAAAATCGTTGTCAACTTTTCTCGGTGTGAAAAGAAGATTTGAATATATAGTTAATAATGATCGCCATGTATTCATTGATGATTATGCGCATCATCCTGAAGAATTGAAGGTATTGATACAGGGAGCAAAAGCGATGTTTCCTGATCGTAAATGCACAGTTGTTTTTCAACCTCATTTGTTTACGCGGACAAGAGATTTAGCAGATGGGTTTGCCGAAATGCTGGCTTTGGCAGATGAGGTCATTTTATTGCCTATCTATCCAGCCCGTGAATTACCTGTAGAGGGTATAACCAGTGAATGGCTGGCAGAAAAAATGAAAAAAGATGTGAAGGTGATGTCAAAAGAAGAAATGATCCATAATGTTTCAGTAAATCAGCCTGAGATGTTGATCACTGCTGGTGCAGGAGATATAGATAAACTTGTTGAGCCATTAAAAAATGCTTTGCTGTAATGATGAAGATCAATAAACATATCGTGAAACAAGTTCTTACCATTTTCCTGTGGTTGTGCATAGGGTCTGGTATAACCATGTTGTTGATCAGTGCTGTATCCAAAGAACAAAAAAATATTTGCAAGGAAGTCGTTGTTGAATTTGATGATCAATTGCCTTTCAGGATGTTGGATGAAGATGAAATTGTATATACGCTTTGGCCAGCAGCAAGAAACACCTATCCTGTCGGTAAACCATTAACTGCAATTGATCTTTTTGCTTTGGAGAAACAACTGGAAAAAAATCCATGGGTGAGAAATGCGGATTTGTATGTTGATCAATTAAAACAATTACATCTGCGTGTTGAGCAACGAAAACCAGTTGCAAGGTTATTTACACCAGAAGGGAATTCATTTTATGTTGATGAACAGTATGCCTTGTTGCCAGTCAAACTCGCTGATGTAGTTTCCTTGCCTGTGTTCACTAATTTTTCTCATCAGCCTGCCGGCATGAAAGCAGCAGATAGTTTGTTGCTGAAAAGAATTGTGGGTTTGTCGAATTATATCAGTACAGATTCTTTTTGGATGGCACAAGTAGAGCAGGTAAATATCAATGCTGATTACACTTTTGAAGTGATGACTCAAATGGGGGATCAGGTGGTTTCACTTGGACTAAGAAGTGATTGGCAAAAACTATTTTCTAAACTAAAAATTTTATACAAAAGGATCAGTGAAGAAGGGAATTGGTCAAAGTACGCGCAAATTGATTTGCAATACAAAGATCAGGCGGTGTGCATCAAACGCGGAACGAACTATAAAGTAATTGATAGTACAAAATTGATTGATACTACTTTGACTAAACAAATAACAGCGCAAAAAACCCAGTAAATAAAACGTTATGACACAGGAACAACCCATCATTGTAGGGCTTGACATTGGAACCACCAAAATCGCTGCAATTGCAGGAAGAAAGAATGAATTTGGTAAACTTGAAATTCTAGGCTTTGGGCTCGCCAATAGCAATGGCGTGCAACATGGGATGGTTTTGAATATCGACCAAACCATCAAAGCTATCGAATCTGCTTTGAAGAATTGTTATGCTTCAAATCCAGGACTCGAAATCAACGAGGTTTATGTTGGTATAGCAGGTCATCACATCAAAAGTCTACAAACCCGTGGTGATATTGTGAGACGTTCTACCGATGATGAAATCAAGCAGTTTGAAATTGATCAGCTGATTGCTGATCAATACAAGACCTATATTCCTGCTGGTGATCAGATTATAGATGTTATTCCACAAGAATTCACAGTAGATAATCACCAGAATATTGCAGATCCAATCGGTTACACTGGGGTAAAGATTGGTGCAAATTTTCACATCATTACCGGTGATCGCAATGCGATTCGCAATATCAACCGTAGTGTTGAAAAAGCGGGACTACATGTAAAGGATCTTATGTTGCAGCCACTTGCTTCTTCAGCTGCAGTAATGAGTGAGCAGGATATTGAAGCAGGTATTGCTATCCTTGATATTGGTGGTGGTACAACAGACCTGGCAGTATTTTATGAGGGAATCTTGAAGCATACTGCAGTAATTCCTTTTGGTGGTGAAAATATTACCAATGATATCAAAATGGGATTAGGCGTGTTAAAAACACAGGCGGAACTCATGAAGATACAATACGGTAGTGCTTTATCTGATGCAGCTCAAGCCAACGCTTTTATTAAAATTCCAGGTTTAAGAGGGATGCCTTCAAGAGAAATCAGTGTGAAAAATCTCGCTTCAATTATTCAGGCACGTATGAGTGAGATACTGGCTTTTGTAACCTTTCATTTGAAGCAAGTTGGATTGGATAATAAAATGCTGAATGGTGGTATTGTACTCACAGGAGGTGGTTCCCAGCTGAAGCATCTTATTCAGCTCACTGAATATGCAACAGGACTGAATGCACGTATAGGTTATCCAAATGAACATTTAGCAGCTAATCATATTGCTGAATTAGAAAAGCCGATGTATGCAACTTGTATTGGTCTGATTCTAAAAGGGTATAATGTTTATGAAAACAATCAGAACAAGTTGAATCCGAATGCCAATAAAACTGTTGCAAAAGCAGAAATAGAAGTAGCAGCTGGTGACGAAGAAGTGATAGTTCAAGCAGTTCCTTCAAAAGGCCGAAAAACATTATCTGATTTTATGAATACCATCAAAGATGGTCTAATTGATCTATTCAAAGAAGAAGGCGATAAACAACTCTAAACAACTAACTACTAAACCCATAAACCCATAACAATGTTACAATTCGATCTCCCAAAAGAACAATCATCCATTATCAAGGTCATCGGTGTAGGTGGCGGTGGCAGCAATGCTGTTAATTACATGCATAGTCTAGGTATTGGTGGCGTGGACTTCGTTGTCTGCAACACAGATGCTCAATCACTTGCTACAAGTAGCGTACCAAACAAAGTGCAACTGGGGCCATCACTTACCCAAGGGTTAGGTGCTGGTGCGAATCCTGAAATTGGCAGACAAGCTACAGAAGAGAGCCTTGATGAAATTCGTCGAATTCTTGAAGTGAATACCAAGATGGCTTTTGTAACTGCCGGAATGGGTGGTGGTACCGGTACAGGCGGAGCACCAATTATCTCAAAAATCTGTAAGGACATGGGTATACTTACAGTGGGTATAGTAACTACACCTTTCTCTTATGAAGGAAAGAAAAGAGCACTTCATGCGCAGAACGGTATAAGCCAGTTGAAAGAAAATGTAGATACTTTACTGGTGATCAGCAACGATAAATTAAGACACCAGTTTGGTAACCTCACCATGAGTGCTGCCTTATCTACTGCTGATAATGTATTGGCAACTGCTGCTAAGTGTATCACAGACGTAATCAATACAACTGGTCAGATCAATGTAGACTTTGCGGATGTGTGTACTGTAATGAGAAATGGAGGTGTTGCAATCCTGGGTAGTGCTCGTGCAAAAGGTGAAAGCAGAGCTCAACTTGCAATTGAACAAGCCTTGAATTCTCCTTTGCTGAATGATAACGACATCAAAGGTGCAAAATGGATTCTGATTAATATTAATTCTCGTTCTGGTGAAACAGAATTTACCATGGATGAAGTAGAGACTATTCAAGAGTATTTGCTCACCCAGGCTGGTCCTGATGCAGATGTAATACTTGGACTTGGTTATGATGAATCATTGGGAGATGAAATCAGTATTACGATTATCGCGACTGGCTTCGAACAAAAATCTCCTTTTGGTGAACAGCCTAAAGCAGAAGTAAAGCAAGAGGCTAAAGAAGAGAAAATTATGTTTACACTTGATGTTGCACCAAAGCAACAGCCTGAACCGATAAATATAATGCCTGCTGCACCTGTTGTAGAAGAAGTTCTTCAGCAAGTTGAATTACCTGTTCAGGAAACAGAGATTGAAATTGAACCTGTAGTTCTTGAATTGTCTCCAGTGACTGCACAAGAAGAAATAACCTTGCTTGTTCCCGAAGAAGAAATGGTAATCCAGGAGTTGGTTGAAGAGCCAATTGCTGAAACAATAACAGTTCCTGTAATGGAGGAAGAAGCTCCTTTGGTTTTTGAATTGGATATTGAAACTTTCAGTACTCCTGTTCAGCTCAATCTTGTAGAAACAGTTACAGAGCCTGTTGTCGAAAATGAAATTGTAGCGCCTGTTAAGATGGAGGAGCCTCAGATGAATAATGCATCACCAAATGGGTTTTTAGTAAAACCTGCTCAAATCTATGCAAGTGAACCTGCACCTGTTCAACAAGTGCAAGAACAAAAACCTGAAATCAGATTAGAAGAACCTGTTCAAAAAAGTCATCCTGCAGTTCAGCCTTTAATTGAATTGCCCAAAGCTGAACAAGAAACAGAAGAGCTCATTGAATTGGTTTTTCATGAGCAAGTTGAAGCTGAAGTCCCTGTTCAACAAGTGACTGAATCTTTTGTTCCAGAAATTGAAGAGCCAGCTCCAATTGATGAAGCTGAAGCACAAAGAAACAGGGCTGCAGAGCGCTTGTATAAATTGAGAAATCTTTCTTTCAATTTTAATGCGCAGGATCCTAATAATGAGTACGAAAGTATACCTGCTTACGTAAGGCATAATCTTCAGGTTCACAATACCACATTAGCATCTGTTGAGAAGTTTTACAGCAGTTATTCAG
>JBKCGF010000034.1:0-3861 GCA_046303455.1 Chitinophagaceae bacterium
ATGAAAATAGCGAGCAGATCTGCGATGTACTTCGTTTGTACATACAGTAAATGGGAACGGCTCAATTTCATGCATGTAAATGTAATGCATCGGCTGCAATTTTGCCAATCTCTATGGCAGAATTATCCCATGAAAATGAACGAGATAGCTCATTTCCCAACCTGATTTGCTTTTCTTTTATTTCATTTGAATTGATAAGTGATATCAATACCTTTTTTGTATCCCCCAAATCATATGGATCAAAACTGGATACTGCATCTCCTCCTATTTCCTGCAAACAACTATTGTTGGCTACAGCCACAGGTAATTGAAAATGAAATGCTTCTAAAATGGGTATACCGAATCCCTCATATATCGAAGGAAATGCATAGACCAAAGCACTCTTGTATAGGGCAGGCAAATCTTCATCAGGCACATATCCCGTAAAAACTACATGCTCCTGCATATTCAATTCAGTTATTGTATCCAGGATTTCTTTTTCGCTGTTGTTAAAAATTTTGGGATTAGGTCGGCCTACCAATAACAATTTTACATCATGTGTTTTTCTGATTTCATGAACCACCCTGATGAGAAAAGCAAGGTTCTTTCTTTTTTCAAGAACACCGACATGCAAAATATAGGGCTTGCCTTGTAGTCTATCGATTGCCTGATGTGTAGAGGAAGTAATACCAACATCTTCTCTGATTGTTTTTCTTCCTTGATAAACGACTTTGATTTTTCCCTCAAACGATTTTTCATGCAACAACAATCTCTTCTTTGAAAAATGAGAAGGTGCGATAATTACATCTGCTTTTCTGGCAGCCGGCAAAGCAATCGATTTGAACAATTTCAACCAAATCGGGTTGTAATATTCAGGATGATCAAAAAACAAAGCATCGTGAAACACCACCAGGTGTTTGGCTTTGAGCTTGATGAGCGGAACATAATAATCAGTACAAATCAAGACATCAGCACCAGCCAGTAATGTCTTGAGAGGAAGTGTAATTTGTTTCCAGAAAAAAAACTGGATATGCTCCCATCCCTTCCCCCATGTGCTGTGCCCCCAATAAGGGTTCCAAAAAGAATTGAATTCTTTCAACTCAATTTCTTTCCCATTCAATCGCCTAAACACCTTCAAGAGTTCATCCAGATAGGTCTTGGTTCCGGTAGAAGCCAGACGCAGATCTCTTACATCCACCCCAATCCTGAGTAACCTGCTTGAACTTGTAGCTGTTTTCACGTTCTAAAAATAACACAAAATGGGGTATCTTTATACCCCATGAGAAGCCCTTTCAAATACAAAATACCTCGATTTACCAAAATACTTGTTTTATTCTCCCTTCTGATAGTAGGTCTTGCTGCTTGTAAAAAAAATATAACCATCAGAGAAAAGATTTATTTTGAAGATGCGGAAGATGGGATTGCCAACAACATAAGTGCGATCACCGGAACTGGTGCCAGTTATGGCAGTATGGTTAGACCATTTGCAGGCACCAATGTGATTGGTAATTTCAACAATACAGTCCTTAACTTGGTTATCGACAACATGCCCAATCACAATATGGTCTATGTTTCATTTGATTTATATACCCACGACAGGTGGGAGGGCAACAGGGTTGGATTACCAGGAATTGTGGATGTTTGGAACGTAAGAGTAAATGAAGAATTTCATTTATCAACCACCTTCTCAAATATCAGAAGTCAGCCTCAATCATTTCCTGAATGGATTGGTGATTCAAAAAATATAAGTCGCGGTAATGCAATAGACACCCTTTTACCGGGCAACTGTTTATGGGAAGCAAAACCAAATGGCACCAGCAAATACAAAATTGCATTTGCCAGACCCCATACTTCATCCAATTTTACATTATCGCTCAACGACGCATTGCAAGGATCATATTGTGAAAAATCCTGGTCAATCGACAACATACTCATTGAAGCCATCACCAACTGATGAAGACCTTATACATCCATGGCAGTGCCGATCATTATGGTTCAGCAAAAATCTTGTTGGATATTTTGCGCCTACCAGGTAATGCAGACAATGCGGTTGTCGTTTTACCCCATGATGGTATATTGGTAAACGACATCAAAGCATTGGGGATTCCTGTCCACATCATGAACATTGGTGTCCTCCGCAGAAAATACATGACACCCTGGGGAATTGTTGGTCGCGTTTTTTTATGGCTTAGCGCAATAATTAAGTTAAAGCGGCTCATCGCAGAACATAAAATCCAAAGGGTCTATGTCAATTCTGCCAATGTAATTCTTGGTCCTGCTTTGAAACAAAAAAACCAAACTGAATTGGTTTGGCATTTGCATGAGATTGTGGAATCTCCCGTTATTTTAAAATCCTTTTTGTCTTACCTCATCAAACATGCTGATCAAGTGATTGCAGTATCAAAAGCCACGCAATCTTTTTGGCAAAATGCCATCGGTGAAAAAAAGGTAGAGATATTGTACAACGGAATGCCATTAGCTAAATTTGAAAATCTTGTAGCAGATAAAAAGGGTATCCTACCCAATGCCAATGAACATGGGTTGTTGGTCGGCATGATTGGACGAGTACAACCGTGGAAAGGTCAACATTATTTTTTGGAGATCATTGAACGCTACCTGCAACTACATCCAGAAGATCAATCAACGCAGTTCATCATTGCTGGAGATCCATATCCTGGTTATGAAAAGTTGGCAATTGAACTGGTGCTTGATATCAAAACAAGAAACCTAAGCGACCGCGTTTTTTATTTGGGCTATCGTGCAGATGTACCACAAGTATTGGCCAGTCTTGATTTGCTGGTATTACCTTCTACCTCACCAGATCCGTTGCCGACAGTCGTGCTGGAAGCCATGGCAGCTGGAAAGCCTGTATTGGCAACAGCACAAGGAGGCGCATTGGAAATGATTATTGAAAACGAATCAGGCAGGTTCATGCCAATAGGCAATCCACAACAAGCTGCATCAAAACTTGCTGAATTGTTAGATGATACAACTGCATTAAATGAAATGGGAAAAGCAGGACGAAGAAGAGTAGAGAAAGAATTTAGTCCCGCTGCCTTTTTCGATAACTGGCATAAGTTGTGCTCATGAGTCCCACTAAAAACCAACCCATCGCACTGATATAGAGATAAGATTCAACTGACGCAGTTAACACCGGCACTATCATTCCTATTTTTAAAATGAACAACATGATACCGAGTTGTTGTTCTTTACCGTCTCCTTTTAGAAACAGTTTTACCGACCATCCAATGGTCACCGCATACATCAAGACATACAAGCCAATAGCAACAATACCCGATTGCACACCAATAATGATAATCTGGTTTTCTCCACCCACATTCAAACCCAGTTCACCAGCCACCCTACCCGATTCTCCTAATCCCAAACCCATCGGGCTACGACCAATTGCTTCAATACCATCCACCCATTCTACAAGATGTGATAAACTTGAAGTATTGGTGAAGGTGAATGTATTCAGGATAAATTCACCAATGATACCATTGGCCAGAAAATAAATGAAACCAATCGCTACCAGCACAAATAAACCATGGTAGATCCACAAGATTTTTTTGTTGCCATTAATCAAGAAGAACAAATAACTCGCCATAAAATACCCAGCCAATGAAGCACGTGAGAGCGCGAATACCACACACACTATTGAAAACAACAAAGCCGCTTGAAACAAACGCGGCTCTTCAATTTTGTTTTTGATGAACATGGCAACCAAGACAGCACCAGTTAACAATGTGGCTGCAGCCAGTTCAAGCGGATTGGCAAAGAAAGAGGCAAACCTTCTGGCGCCACCTTCAATGTCAAAAGTCCAGCTCAAACCAAAATTACCCGACCGATCTACACCAAAATATTTTCTGTAGTATTCTGCAT
>JBKCGF010000035.1:0-20624 GCA_046303455.1 Chitinophagaceae bacterium
CTCTCGACCTCCAAAATACTGGTAGAGCAGCTGTTTGGAAGCTACTTGAGGTTTCTTCATTTGTGCAGAAAGTACCTGTGGGAGGGGACTTTGAAGTATTTGTTGATTGACGACTAAAACAATCCGTATAGTTCTGCATCAACTTTGGCTATAATCTCGCCAAGATGCTCTTCGTTTTCTCCAAACTTTGTATTGTCGACATTAATAATCAAAAGAGGACCTTCTTTGTATCCTTCAATCCACTTGTTGTAGTATTCATTGAGTCGTTTAAGATAATCCAGTCGGATATTCTCTTCATAATCTCTTCCTCTTTTCTGAATTTGCCCCACTAAGGTTGGAACGGATGCCTGCAGATAAATCATAAGATCTGGCGGCTTCACCATCTGGCGAAGGTTCTGGAAAAAGTCGAAATAATTATCAAAATCACGCTTACTCATCAATCCCATTTCATGAAGATTGGGAGCGAAAATATAAGCATCCTCATATATCGTTCTGTCCTGTATAATTGTTTCAGTACCCCTGCTAATCTCCAAAAGCTGATTCAACCTGCTGTTTAAAAAATAAATCTGCAAGTTGAAGCTCCACCTTGGCATGTCTTCATAAAAATCAAACAAATATGGGTTTTGGTCCACGTCTTCGAACTGTGGAATCCACTTATAATGCTTACTCAACATTTCTGTCAGGGTGGTTTTGCCTGCACCAATATTCCCTGCTATTGCAATGTGTTTTGGTTTTTTTGCTTTCGCCATAACTTTCTTATTCCGGTACTTATACAGTTGGTCGGACAAAGTACATATTCATTTTTAAATTCACTTCAATCCATCCTGTTTTTTTTGACTAAACGCCTGAATAGACTACTAATAGTTCAATCCCATGGCTGATCTAACCAGATCCATGGTAGCAGCAGCACTTTTTCTTGCCTTTTCCGCTCCTATTTCCATTACTTCAGCCAGGTATTGTTTATCATTTCTAATGGATTCAGCCTTCTCCCTGATGGGTGAAATAAATTTTACCATATCCTCTGCCAGCTGTTTTTTCAAATCACCATAACGAATTGTACAATTCTGATAAGCCGACTCATAATCATCAATCACCGCTTGGTCACAAACCAACTGCATGAGCTGGAAAATATTTTGAATATAATCAGGTTTTTCAGTTCCGGGTGCAGTTGGACCCGCATCTGTCTTGGCTTTCATTACTTTTTTCCTGATCAGTTCATCATCATCGGCAAGGTATAAAGTAGCCAGTTGGTTTTCACTTTTACTCATCTTGCCTGCTCCGTCCAAACTAGGCACTTTCACCAGATCTTCACCAAAATTATAGGCCATTGGTTCTGGGAAAACATCACCATACCTGTGGTTAAACCGTTTTACATAATTTCTTGCCATTTCCAGGTGTTGCTCCTGATCCTTTCCTACTGGCACCCATGTAGCCCTATGAAGAATGATATCTGCCGCCTGCAAAACAGGGTAAGTCAATAACCCTGCATTCACATTGTCCGGCTGCATCCTTGCTTTGTCTTTGAATGTTGTTGTTTTTTCCAGTTCGCCTAAATAAGCGAGCATGTTCAGGTACAAATACAATTCTGAAGTTTCCCGAACATGACTTTGACAATACAAAGCTGCTTTCTGTGGATCAATCCCACATGCAATATTTTCCGCCAATACCCGGTGAACATTTTCCCTCAACTCTTTGGTATCGGGGTGGGTTGTAAGCGCATGTAAATCCGCTACCATGAAAAAACAGGTATATTCTTCCTGGAGCCTGATGTAATTGCGGATGGCCCCAAAATAATTTCCCAAATGCAAAAAGCCGGTCGGCCTGATGCCACTCATAACGATTGCTTTCTCGTTGCTCATGGTGCAAAGATAATAAATGTAGCCAAGGGTTTAAAGAGTGCTGCTTCTGCCTATTTCCGTTCATCAATAAATACTCAGGATTGCCCTGAATATGGTTATTTTTGCAGTTCAGACAAGTTCAATGGAACTCAACAAACAAACCACATTAAAATTAGCACAGCTTGCGAAACTCTCCTTTTCTGAAGAAGAATTGGATGAGATTCAAAAAGATCTGTCGCAGATGATTGGCTTTGTTGAAAAACTGAATGAAGTCGATACAGCAACAGTAATTCCATTAACGCATATCGGTACTACCGGTAATCGTTTAAGGGATGATGAGGTAAGAGGTTCAATTTCAGCAGAAGATGCATTTAAAAATGCTCCATCATCTACTGATCATTTTTTTACAGTCCCGAAAGTGATAAAAAAACAATAGCATGTCCAGTTCCGTTATTCATTTAGAAGAAATCAAAAAGAGCTATTACATGGGCAAGCAGGAACTGCAAGTCCTGAAAGGAGTTTCATTAGACATCCTTCGCAATGAATACGTGGCACTCATGGGTCCCTCTGGTTCTGGCAAAAGCACATTAATGAACATCTTGGGCTGTTTGGATTCTCCAACTACAGGTAAGTATATTTTGAACGGACATGATGTGAGCACCATGCCAGACAATGACCTGGCAGATATTCGTAACAAAGAGATTGGGTTTGTGTTTCAGCAATTCAATCTTCTGCCAAGATTAACTGCACTTGAAAATGTGGCCTTGCCTTTGGTATATGCGGGTATCACAAAAAAAACCAGATTAGAGATGGCGATGGAAGTGTTGAGAAAAGTGGATTTGACGGATAGAAGTCACCATAGACCCAATGAATTGTCTGGTGGTCAGTGTCAGCGTGTAGCGATTGCACGTGCATTGGTTAACAACCCCTCAATAATTTTGGCTGACGAACCAACTGGAAACCTGGATACCAAGACCTCATATGAAATCATGAACATCTTTTCCAAGATTCATGACGACGGAAATACAGTTGTATTGGTAACACACGAAGAAGATATTTCCAATTATGCTAAAAGGGTAATTCGCTTGCGTGATGGTGTTATTGAAAGCGATAAGCGAAAGGATGCAGCCAGCGTTGTGTAAAAAAAATCTGCCATCTATCGAACAATTGCGCCGTTGACACATTATCTTGGAAAGCAATAGTGAACATGGCAATGAAAATCTACACAAAGACGGGTGACAAAGGAAAAACTTCATTAATCGGAGGCACTAAGGTTTTAAAATCTCATGAAAGAATTGAAGCATACGGAACAGTCGATGAATTAAACTCTTATATAGGCCTCTGCCGAGATCTCATTCAAGACCCTTCAGTCAAATCATTGCTTCAGGAAATTCAGGATAGGTTATTCACTATTGGTTCTGCATTGGCATGTGATCCGGAAAAGGAAACCAAGATGAAAATACCAGACATCAAAGAAAATGATGTTCACTTACTTGAAGCAGAGATGGATAGAATGGATGAATCGCTTGTACCGCTACAACAATTCATATTACCGGGCGGTCATCCTATTGTTTCGCATATCCACATTGCAAGATGCATATGCAGAAGAACAGAAAGATTGGTTGTCAATTTGCTCTTGAATGATGAAGAAAATGAAAACCTGATCATCAAGTACATCAACCGACTCAGTGATTATCTATTCACACTAAGCCGCTACACCTCCAAACAGTTGAATGCAGAGGAAATTCCCTGGACGCCAAGGGTTTCTTAAACTAAAGCCAGCTTCCATCCTTTAGTTCCAGAATACGGTCGCTCATTGAGGCCAATTCCTTGTTATGTGTAACAATAACAAAAGTTTGATTGAGTTCATCTCTCAATTCTTTAAAAAGAAGATGCAATGCATTTGCATTTGCTGAATCCAGATTGCCAGTTGGTTCGTCAGCAAAAATGATATCGGCATTATTTATCAATGCCCTGGCTACGGCAACTCGCTGCTGCTCTCCACCAGACAATGTACCTGGCTTATGGTCTGCTCGTCCTGCAATTCCTAAACGCTCTAACAACTCCATTGCTTTTTTCTCAACCACTTTTTTTTGAATACCAGCTATCCAGCCTGGGATACAAACATTTTCCAAAGCTGTAAATTCTGGTAACAAATGGTGAAACTGGAACACAAAACCAATATGTTGATTTCTGAAGGCAGATAAAGCTTTACCACTTAAGCGATCATATCTTTTCCCATGTAAACTTAGCTCGCCAGCATCTGGCTTATCCAATGTTCCCAAAATATGCAATAAAGTAGTTTTCCCAGCTCCAGAAGAACCAATGATGCTTACAATTTCACCAGTTGCAACCGACAAATCGATGTTTTGCAAGACTTTTAAACTGCCATATTGTTTAAGAATACCTCTAGCTTCTAACATGTAGCAAATTTGTGATGAAGTTAACCAATCTTCAGGTTTGGTATATTCGAATTAACCATTACTTTTGCCGGAAATCAAAAACCAGTCCTTATGTTCTGGACATTAGAATTAGCATCCTATTTAGAAGACGCACCTTGGCCAGCGACCAAGGACGAGCTGATTGACTACTCAATCAGAAGTGGAGCTCCCATTGAAGTAATTGAAAACCTCCAGGAACTGGAAGATGAGGGAGATATTTATGAAGGCATAGACGACATCTGGCCAGACTATCCTAGTCAGGAGGATTTCTTCTTTAATGAAGACGAGTACTAAAAAGATTAAATAAAAAAGGCCACTTGATAGTGGCCCTTTTTATTAGAAGGTGAGTTTGAAGTAGAGCATCATCAACGACAATACCATGATGATGGTATTGGCCAGAATCATTGCCTTATCTTTTCCAGTTATACCATAGATCAACCAGATGGTTACATTTAACAGCAAAATCAAAATCATCCAAATGGATAGATCACCTACCGATTTTGAAACCCATGCCTGGTAAACCTGTGGCACAAATGTGAGCGAACCCGTAACAACTCCAACATATCCTAAATATTCTCTCCACTTCATATGCTTGATTTGAAATTGAATTTATTTTTCCATTTGATCAATAACTGCATTGGTTACACCAGTGAATGAGAATCCGCCATCGTGGAAAAGATTCTGCATGGTAACCATCTTGGTCATGTCTGAAAACATAGTTACACAATAGTTGGCGCAATCATCTCCAGAAGCATTTCCCAATGGACTCATCTTTTCTGCATAAGTAACAAATCCGTCGAATCCTTTAACCCCACTGCCGGCAGTTGTTCTTGTAGGTGATTGAGAAATGGTATTTACTCTTACTTTTTTCTTCACACCATAGTGATACCCAAAGCTACGGGAAACACTCTCGAGCAATGCTTTTGCATCCGCCATTTCATTGTAATCAGGGAAAACACGCTGAGCAGCAATATAGGTAAGGGCTACAACACTACCCCATTCGTTTAATGCATCCATATCCCAGGCAGTCCTTAATACCCTGTGCAAAGACATTGCTGAAATATCCAAAGTTTTCTGGTTGAATCCGTAATCAATTTCAGTATATGATTTTCCTTTTCTAACATTAAGACTCATGCCAATTGAATGTAGAATAAAATCAATTCCACCACCAAAATGTTGCATGCTCTGCTCAAATAAGTTTTTGAGATCGTCCATGTTCACCACATCTGCACCAATAACTGGAGCATTGATTTGTTCAGCAAGTTTGTTGATCTCTCCCATTCTAAGTGCAACCGGTGCATTTGTCAGCACAATCTGAGCGCCTTGCTCATGACAAGCCAATGCAGTTTTCCATGCAATAGATTTCTCATCGAGCGCACCAAATATGATTCCTTTTTTTCCTTTGAGGAGTTGATTAGACATGTTTAATCGATTTAAGGGACAAATATAAGCAATTAGCGTTTCATCATTTCTCTGGCGCTTGATAAAACAGCATCACTAGGATTTACACCAGCCATCATTTGAGCAATAGTATGTACGCGTTCATCTTCAGTTAAACGTTTCACATTTGTATTGATGCTACCATCAACCTCCTGCTTATATATAAACAGGTGCTGGTTGGCCATTGCAGCAATCTGTGGCTGATGTGTTATTGTAATTAATTGATGAGATGCAGAAAGCTCTCCCATTAATACACCCACCTGTTTGGCAGCTTCGCCACTGATGCCGCTATCAATTTCATCAAATATTAAAGTCGGCATCTCCAGCGAACCTGCAACCAATGATTTCAATACAAGCATAAGTCGACTCAATTCTCCTCCACTAGCCACCTTACTGATGGGCTCAAATTTTCCGGATTTATTTGCATCAAACATAAATGCGATCTGATCTATACCTGATGCATTCAAAGCAACTTCTTGAATTTCAATTTTTAATTTAGCATTGGGCATTCCCACGCGTCCCAGTAACTCATTCGCGGATTTTTCTAATCCAGGAATGGTCTTTTTTCTCTTCTTACTCAAAACTGATGCCAGCTCTAATGTCTTTGCCATCAAAGCTGCAGCCTCTTTTTCCAACTTATTTAAATCCTCCTCTGAATTTGATAAAACATTCATTTCATTGCTGAGCCCTAATTGGATTTCAACCAACTGGTCAGGCGAAACCTGTCCATGCTTTTTCGTCAAACGCTGGGCAAGTGCCAAGCGCTGATTGATTTGTTCCAATCTGTTTTCATCAACAGTAACTGCATCAGATATCAAATCTAAGTCGGCTCCAATATCTTTCAACTCCACATAGGCAGATTCAAAACGCGAAATTAAATCAGTAAGCTGTGGATGAAATTTGCTGACTGTATGCAATTGCGATATCAATGACTTTACTGCCGGCAAAAGTGGCTGCTCACCTTCATTCATGCTAAACGATACCTTAGACACACTGGTTTTGATTTGCTCTGCATGGGTTAACATGTTCAATTCCTCTTCCAGGCTCTTTCCCTCATCAACCTGCCAGTTCAGTTCTTCTAACTCTTTTAATAAAAAAAGCTTGTATTCTTTTTCTTGTTCCGCTTTTAACAATGCAGCTTTGATGGCGGCAATCTTTTTTTGTACTTGAGAAAGCATCTGATAAGACTTCCCGTAGGTTGACACTTCATCCAAGATTTCTGCTTTTGCATCTACGAGCAGACGCTGAAATTCTTGGTTACCCAATTCCAATGTATCAAATTGCTGGTGCAAATCAACCAACAAAGCAGAAAACTGCTGCAATTGAGCAAGTGAAACAGGGGTGTCGTTTACAAAGGCTCTCGACTTGCCATTCGACTGAATCTCCCTCCTAACAATTACTTCATCTTCGATGTCTATTTCCGCTTCATTCAACAACAACATGAGTTTATTAGAAGCAGGAACCTTAAATACAGCCTCAATAATTGTTTTAACTGATTTATCCTTAACCATAGCGCTATCAGCTCGCTCACCAAGTGTAAGAGACAGCGCACCCATAATTATACTTTTTCCCGCACCCGTCTCACCTGTTATCACAACCATTCCTTCTTCAAAGGCAATCTCAAGTTGAGTGATAATTGCATAATTCTGAACAAATAACCTCTGCAGCATATGTCAAAAGTAGATATTTTTAAATGTATTACCTTGCCACTTCAAACAGAAAAACATGTCGCCTTTATTGCTTTTTTCTTTCGTATTGGGTTATTTCCTCCTGTTACTGGGTGTAGCCATGTATACTGCAAGAAATGCCACCAATGAATCTTTTTTCATCGGCAATAAAAACTCTAACTGGATGCTGGTGGCTTTTGGTATGATTGGCACCTCATTATCCGGTGTAACCTTTGTTTCTGTTCCTGGTACAGTAGGCAACATCAGTTGGGGCAGCTTCAATGGTTTCAGTTATTTTCAGGTGGTAATTGGCTATATCATTGGCTACCTGGTCATCGCCTATGTACTAATACCCCTTTATTATAAGCTGAATCTCACTTCCATATACGTGTATCTTGAACAAAGATTTGGACGAGAAAGCTACAAAACCGGTGCGCTTTTCTTCATCATTTCCAGAACTTTTGGAGCAACCGCAAGGCTGTTCCTGGTCATTAATGTTTTACAAATTTTCATCCTCGATGAAATGGGTGTCCCCTTTGTGTTTACAACCGCACTTATACTCGGCATGATCTTACTGTATACCTTCAAAGGTGGGGTAAAGACCATAGTTTATACAGACACCCTGCAAACCACGTTTATGTTAGGGGGACTCATCATCTGTATCATCTATATCCTTACACACATGGACCTCTCTTTCTCTCAGGCCATTGCTTCGATGCAAGAGAAGGGCTATACTAGGTTATGGATAACCGATCTCAACAATAAATCACATGTGATGAAAAACTTGATTGGCGGGGCAGTTATTGCCATTGCCATGACTGGTTTAGATCAGGAAATGATGCAGAAAAACATCAGTGTCCGCAACATGAAAGATTCTCAAAAAAACATTCTGACCTTCACTACTATCATGGTCATTGTGAACCTGCTTTTCCTTTTCCTCGGTGGGCTTTTATATCTCTATGTCACAATCAATGGTGGAACTTATGAGGGAAATCAACTTCTGTTTGGTGGCAAGAATGTGATTGGAGACGATATCTTTCCAACCATCGCTTTGTTTCACCTACCTCCTGCTATTGGTGTAATTTTTATTATTGCACTAATTTCAGCACTATTCCCAAGTGCAGACGGAGCACTCACAGCACTAACATCTTCATTCTGTATTGATATACTGGGTATCAGAAGACAACCCAATTTGAGTGAAGCGGACCAAAAGAAGACCAGAATTATGGTCCATTTAAGCTTTGCCGTTATTTTTCTGATCTGTATCATGGTTTTCAAATGGATTAATAACAAGTCGATTATTGGTATTATTCTCGATCTGGCAGGTTATACGTATGGACCATTATTAGGCCTGTTCTCATTTGGCATGTTTACAAAAAGAGCTTTACCCAAAGGTTATGGAGTTACGCTGGTTTGCCTGATTGCACCTGCTATTTGCTATGCGCTAGGGAAAACAGCACCCATGCTTTTTGATGAGTACCAGATTGGCTTTGAAATGCTCTTAATCAATGGAATGCTTACATTTTTGGGACTGTTACTAATTTCAAAAAAGAAGGCTTTTTAAACTTTTGCTTTTTTACAACACCATTGGTTTGATGAAAAAGGCGCAGAATCGTAAATTTGCGCAACATGGATTTGATTCATCAGTTGGCCAATGAATATGCCTTGAAACACAGCTCACCAATGGATGAACTCCTGAGTGAAATCTATCAGTATACCCTTGAAAACCACCCTGAATCACACATGATCAGCGGCCCTTTGCAGGGAAACTTGCTCACCATGATCAGCAGAATGATTCAACCAAAGACCATTTTGGAAATCGGCACCTTTACTGGATACAGTGCAATTTGCCTAGCAAAAGGTTTACAAGAAAATGGGCGGCTGCTTACCATTGAAAGCAGAGCATCTGAAGCTACTGTTGCAAAGCGTTTTTTTGATAGAAGTGATTTTAAAGAAAAAATTTTGTTGCAAGTTGGAGATGCAAAGGAAATTCTGAAGGATTTGAATGAATCGTGGGATCTTGTATTTGTTGATGCAGACAAGACTGGCTATATCGACTATTTCGAAATGCTCATGAAGCATGCCAAATCTGGCTCCTGGATGTTGTTCGACAATGTATTTTTCCATGGTGAAGTATTGAAAGAAAAGCTGACAGGGAAAAATGCAAAGGCAATTGATGCCTTCAACGAACATGTGAGCAAAGATCCAAGAGTCGATAAATTAATGATGACCATCCGAGATGGCTTAACCCTGTTGTATATTAAATGAAGATGATGAGTTTGAAAAACCTACGTATTAAGTTGACAATTGCTTTGGCACTTCTGCTAAACACATTTACCCAGGCACAAGATGCTTATAGGGAACAGATTATTCAATACATTGAAACCTATGCTCCATTGGCTATAAAGGAGATGAACAGAACTGGATTTCCTGCTTCAATTAAAATTGCACAAGGCATACATGAGTCGGGTGCCGGAAGAAGCAATCTTGTTTCAAGGTCTAATAACCATTTTGGCATTAAATGTAAATCGACCTGGGACGGAGAAAAAGTTTATCACGATGATGACGCCGCAGGAGAATGTTTCAGGGCATATGAAACTGCAGAAGCATCCTATGTAGACCACTCAGATTATTTAAAATCACAATCACGTTATACATTTCTTTTTGAATACGACCCTGATGATCATGTATCGTGGGCATGGGGATTAAAAAAAGCAGGATATGCTACAAGTCCCGTTTATGCTGAAACCATCATCAAATTTGTAGAAACCTACCAATTAAATGAACTTAATCAATTCGTTGAAATTGATGAAGAGGAAATCGATCTTACCGAATATTTCAGCATGGTAAGGAGTAATTTACCAATTACAACAGCAACAACTAATTCATCAACAAACGTAAATGCAACCTCTTTAAAATCGGGACCCAATAAGGCATTTGAAGAAGCTGAAGAAAAAATAAGATCCAACAACACCAAAAAAAGCAATGGCCTATACCCTAGCGGAACATTTAAAATAAATGGTTCAAAAGTTGTTTTTGCTGAGCAAGGAACATCAGTATTGTCATTGGCTAAAAAATACAAAGTACAAGCGTCTTCTATTCTTTTGTTCAATGAATTGCCTAAAAAAACAACCTTGCTTAAAAAAGACCAACTTGTATATCTTCAAAGAAAGAAGAAAACAGGTAAGAAATCTTTTCACCGTGTAAAAAAAGGTGAAACGCTTGTCGACATTAGCCAGACTGAAGGCGTACAACTGGCCAGTTTGTTGAAATTGAATAAGCTCAAGGCTGGTCAACTTCCCAAACCTGGACAAAAAATCTCTTTGAAAAATCCAATGAGCAAAAGTCCTCAACTGGCAAAAAACACATCCAAGTCATCATCAAAAGGAAATAAAGCATCAATTCACGTAGTGAAAAAAGGTGAATCACTTTGGACGATTGCTAAAAAATACAGCGTGACAGTCGACTCCATAAAAGACGCCAATAACATCAAAGGCAATGATCTTCAAGTAGGACAATCGCTTAAAATTTTAAAATAAATGAACAAGCAAATCCTGGATAAATCCTTCAAACCCTATCTGACCAGTTCAGAAATAAGTTTAGCGATTCAACAAATAGCAAATCAAATCAACCTAGATTACCAGGATAAGAATCCACTCTTCATTGCCATCCTTAATGGCTCATTCATATTCGCATCAGACCTGTTTAAAAAAATCGATATCCCTGCTGAAATCAGTTTTATTAAACTAGCATCCTATCAGGGTACAAAGTCTACCGGCAATGTGATTACTGCTATTGGTTTGGAAACAGATTTGTTTGACAGACATGTGGTGGTACTAGAGGATATTATCGATACCGGAAAAACACTATCAGCATTTTTGCCACAATTGCAACACCAACAACCCAAATCATTAAAAGTATGCACGCTGCTGCATAAAAAAGAAGCAACAAAATATCCGATAACAATTGATTATCTGGGTTTTGAAATTCCTGACCTTTTTGTGGTAGGATATGGTCTCGACTACAATGGATATGGAAGAAACCTGGATCAGATTATGCAAATAGATGAATAGGTTTAGCTAAACATCTCTTTGACCTTAGCATAAAATGATTTCTCACTCTTCTCAGGTTGTGGTTGAAAATTCTTAGCATCTTTCAACTTTTCTATCATTTCTTTTTCTTCAGTTGTAAGTGATTGAGGCGTCCATACATTAACATGAATCAACTGATCGCCTTTTTCATATGAATTGATTGCAGGGAAACCCTTCCCTTTCAACCTGAAAATCTTACCACTTTGCGTACCTGCAGGTATTTTAATTTTTGCCCTACCATCAATGGTTGGCACTTCTGGATTCGCACCAAAAACAGCATCAGTAAAACTGATGTGCATATCATAAATCACATTAAGGTTATCCCTTTGCAATTCAGGATGTTGTTCTTCTTCAATCAATACAATTAAATCACCAGGTGCACCACCTCTTTCACCTGAATTTCCCTTTCCACTCAGGCTAAGCTGCATTCCATCTTGAACACCCGCAGGAATATCGATATTAATGGTTTCTTCTGTGTATACACGGCCCTCTCCCTTACAAGCTGTACACTTGCTGGTGATGGTTGATCCTTCTCCATTACAAGTTGGACAAGTACCTACTGTTTGCATCTGACCTAAAAAAGTATTGGTCACTTTCCTTACCTGGCCAGTACCATTACAGGTACCACAATTCTGAATAGAACTTTTGTCTTTTGCACCAGATCCTGTACAGGTTGAACAGGTAGTATATTTTTTTACCTTGACCGTCTTGTTAGCGCCTTTAGCAATCTCCTCATAATTCATTTTGAGTTTTATTCTCAGGTTGCTTCCTCTTGTACCTCTTGTTCTTCCTCCGCCTCGCTGGCGACCACCTCCTCCTCCAAAAAAGCTACCGAAAATATCATCTCCAAAAATATCGCCGAAATTACTGAAGATGTCATCCATGTTCATACCATGCGCTCCACCTCCGCCTCTTCCATTCACACCAGCATGTCCAAATCGATCATATTGCGCACGCTTATCCTGATCACTCAAAACCTCATAAGCCTCAGCGGCCTCTTTGAATTTTTCTTCTGCTTCTTTATCTCCAGGATTTCGATCAGGGTGAAACTGCATCGCTACTTTACGATAAGCTTTTTTAATCTCATCGGCAGACGACGATTTTGACACACCTAATATTTCGTAATAATCTCTTTTAGACATAGTCGTTTTTGTTATGTTGAAGCCTACTTGCCCACAACTACTTTTGCAAATCGAATAATTTTATCACTCAGAGTATAGCCTTTCTCTACTTCATCAACCACCTTCCCTTTCATGTTTTCATCTCCAACAGGAATTTCGGTTATGGCTTCATGAAAGTCAGCATTGAATTCTTCGCCTATTGTTTTCATTTCCTTTAATCCCTTCGATTGCATTGTGTTTCTCAACTTGGTAAACACCAGCTGAATACCTTCTTTGATCTGAGCAACATCATCACTTTTTTGCATTTGTTTCTCAGCCCTGTCACAATCATCCATTACTTCCAAAAGTGATTGAATCACTTCCCTTCCAGCGGTCTGAATCAACTCCACCCGCTCCTTAGCATTTCTCCTTTTGAAATTGTCGAAGTCAGCATAAAGACGAATAAACTTCTCTTTTTGCTCTTCCAATTCTTTTTTTAAGAGATCCATCTCTGAAACGGCTTCAGCTTGATTCTGCTCCTGCTCTTGGTTGACTGCTGATTGCTCTTCGTTGTTCATCATTTCTTTTTCTTCCATATTCATTGATTTGCAATTTTACTGCTCAAATGGCTTGCCATTCTGTTGAAACAAGTCAAATTGTCGGATTTTGACCAGAAAATGCAAATTTCAGTCATTTCCACGAAAGTTTACCTTTGTGGTATGAAGAAAGTAGTGTTAAAGCGAAAAATCAGTACCAGAATTGCTAGTGGGCACCCCTGGATTTTTTCGAATGAAATCAATTTGATGGACGACGAATTGCTCCCTGGGGATATTGCTGTAGTAGAAAACCATGATGGCTCATTTGTAGGTAAAGGATATGTAAACCCACTCTCAAGGATACCTGTTCGTTTGCTCACCCGCAAAAAAAATGATGAAATCAATGCTGCATTTTTTCTTCATAAAATTCAGGAGGCCTGGGAATACCGAAAGCGACTCGGATATACAGAAAACTGTAGATTGGTTTTTGGAGAAGCAGATGGACTACCACAATTGATCATTGATAAGTTTAATGATTATTTCGTGATACAGACACTTGCTTTTGGTATTGATAAATGGAAAAATGAAATAGTCGGTGCGATAGAACAAATTTTTGAGCCAAAAGGTATTTACGAAAGAAATGATGTCCCCGTAAGAGAACTTGAAGGAATGGAACAGAAAAAGGGATTTCTTTCGGCACCTTTCAATACCCGAATTCCTATCACTGAAAATGGATTGAAATTTATTGTTGATGTTGAAAAGGGACAAAAAACAGGGTATTTTCTAGACCAGCGAGACAACAGAAGAGCAATTGAACATATTGTAAAAGGTGCCGATGTTTTAGGTGCATTCTGCTATACTGGCACATTTGAAATTCATGCTGCGGCATTCGGCGCAAAACATGTTTTGGGCTTAGACATTTCAGAGAATGCAGTTGAACAAGCAAGAGAAAATGCGAAACTGAATAACCTGAACAACATCAGCTTTCAGGCCATCAATGCATTTGATGCATTGAAGCAATGGACCAAAGAAGAAAAAAGATGGGATGTTGTGATGCTCGATCCGCCTTCATTTACAAAAACAAGAGAGAATATTCAAAAAGCCATCAGTGGTTACAAAGAAATCAATCTCAGGGGAATGAAACTCATTAAGCCAGGAGGGTTTTTAGTTACATCCTCATGCACCAACCTGGTTCAACCTGATTTATTCTATCAAACTATAGAAATGGCTGCAAGGGATGCAAGAAGAACATTGAGGCAGGTAGTTTATCAGGCTCAATCGCCCGATCATCCAATTATACGCGGTTTGGAAAACACCAACTATTTGAAGTTCCTGATTGTACAGGTGCTTTAATTATTTTTCAACTTGAAATTTTCCAGAATCGATGACCTGTCCGTTGCGGTCGCGAAATTGAAAAATATAAATTCCCCTGTTGAAGCTGGCAAGATCAATATAGACATGGCTGCCAGGCTGGTTGGTCTCCAGCTGCTTTTTACCCAAGAAACTATAAATGGTTAAAGATGCAGGTGGTTGAGCACCTTGTTTATACTGAATATGAACAAAAGACTTGGCAGGATTAGGATAGATGCTTGTCCTTTTTACATTGTCACTTAAACTAACCCTTTTTACCTGGCTAAAGCCAAGCATGCTGATAAAAACAAATAGGATGGTTAGTATTCCTTTCATGTTGTATAAAGTCAAAATTAACTGATTTGCATGAAAAAAGCCAACACGTGAATGTGCTGGCTTATTCATTTTAAACTTTATAGTACTAATTCAGGCCCGACAATGTTTCTTTTATTGCATCGAAATTAGGAAGATCACCAGCACTTTCCAGTACTTCTGCATACTGCACCACACCCTCCTTATCTACTACAAATGCAGCCCTTTTGGCTACACCATGCATATCTAAAACAAATTCATCATAAAAAGCACCATAAGCCTTTGCAGTTGTTTTATTGAAATCAGACAACAAAGGGAAATTATATTGTTGCTCTTGCTTGAATTTATCCAATGCAAAGAGTGAGTCGACTGAAATACCTACTACATCTGCATTTAAGCTTGTATATACATTCAAATTATCACGTACAGCACACAGCTCTGTTGTACATACGCCGGTAAATGCTAATGGGAAAAATAGAATTACTAAGTTTTTCCCTTTGTAATCAGCTAAAGCTACTTTATTCTTATCTGTATTGAACAAAGAGAAATCAGGAGCAGATTGACCTTTTTGAATTGACATGGTAATATTTTTTGATTTGGATAACAAATCTAAGAAACATTCCTGGAAGGAAAATGTTTACAATAACATGCTTTTTCTTATTGCTTTTTGATCAATTTTAAATTCAGGATCCCGTTTGCAGTAACAGCGCGTGCCTCAACATAAGTAGGTGCTGATTTTCCCACATACCAAACGTTATTGAATCTTTGGAGGGTTTCAGTTGGATTTGAAAAATGAGTTTCTATACTCATTGCGTTCAAATCTTCCTTCCAATCGCCTAGAATTGCCTCAGTAGATTTGAATGCAGTGACCGAACCGTTCTTATTGAACTCAAACTCATACGGTGCATATTCTGCTGTAACATCAGTACCAGATACTGCAAACGTTTCAACTACCCACCTGTCGCTGGTAATGATTTGGGTTAGGACTGCTTTCTGAAGGAATTGTTCTGCTTTTTCGCAAGAAGAAAAAATAATGGACAGCATCAACACTGCCACTAAGGGTGTAGCCTTGAATTTCATATTGTACGGATTTGGGTTTACTTGACAATCTCACTCCAACCCTTATAGCTTCCACCGTTTTTTTGAGTCAAATTGAACAAGGGCACAATTCGTCTCTCGATCCAGCTAAAATCAGGGTCCTCTTTTTTCCTCAGGATCAACACATACTTTCCTGTGGATTTGTCAGGCAAACCAGGCATCTCTACAATTTTGAAACCTGTTATCTCTGGCGTAATTAAAAATTTAGTCCTGCCATCGATTTGATCAAATTCGAAATAATGTTCTACGTCAACATTCTTCAGCACCTTCCCCTCGGCTACTCCCATCAATTCCAGTTTTTTTCTGCTGGTGATTTTGATTCTGTCAAGTACCGTTGGATACAAGACAGTGAAGTAGTTTTCCCATTTTTCGTCGCGCTTGGCCTGACAAAGCCACTCACCTTCATTTAACGAAAAAAGGGACTGATTTATTGCCTTTTGATAACCTAATGTATCAGGTGCATAAAAATAAAATTCCCGAATACCTCTTTGTGTAAATCTGCCTGCAAATAAGGCTCCTACCTGTCGCGCTAAAAGCTCTACCAATCTTCCTTCCATTCGATCAAGCTCGTTCATCTCATCTATTCCTGGCATCCCCCTCTGATCAGGATTTCTCAATTTTACACGCAGTATCACTACAAAGGGATTTTCTTTGATTGGTGCCACTTGTCCTAATCCCAGATCCACATTGATGGAAACGGGTTTACCCCCGATGGAACTGATATAATTCTCCCAATCATGAACAACCCGCTGCGAATACGCAGAATGGGTAACAAAAAAAAGAAGCAGAAATAAAATTGTCTTGTTCACGATTGCAATTGAGAAAGTAAAGTAATTTCAATTCTCAGAAATAGAAAATTAATGGTGCAAACAAAAGACATTATTAACGTTTTAGAAACAATAGCACCTCCAAGGTTACAGGAGTCTTACGACAATTCAGGTTGGGTGCTTGGAAACCCTGAACAAACCTGTACGGGTGTCCTTACCGCATTGGATCTCACACCTGCTGTGATTGAAGAAGCTGTTGCAAAAAATATCAACCTGATTGTCGTTCACCATCCCCCCATTTTCAAGGGACTCAAACAACTGATACCCACTAATCCTGTCGCCAGGATGTTAACCTCAGCCATAAAATCCGATTTGAGCATTTATGCTATTCATACCAACCTCGACAATGTATT
The DNA here is from genome assembly GCA_046303455.1 of Chitinophagaceae bacterium. Taxonomy (GTDB): domain Bacteria; phylum Bacteroidota; class Bacteroidia; order Chitinophagales; family Chitinophagaceae; genus Pollutibacter. The sequence continues at coordinate 17,054 of JBKCGF010000035.1, forward strand.
GTGGGGAGTAAATGGTGAAATTGCAAACAGAATTGGTCTTCAAAAGACAAAAGTGCTGGCACCGCTTGCAGATACCCACCAAAAATTAGTAACGTTTGTGCCCATCAAACATGCTGAACACGTAAGAAAGAGTCTATTTGATGCTGGTGCTGGTGCAATAGGCAACTACGATGAATGCAGTTTCAACGTGGCAGGTACAGGTACTTTCAGGGCCAATAAAAATGCCAACCCCTTTGTTGGGGCACTTGAACAGCAACACCATGAACCGGAAGAGCGCATAGAAGTAATATTTCCCGCTCATTTACAAAATACAATTTTATCAGCGCTGTTTTCAGCTCACCCTTATGAAACGGTTGCATACGACCTCTACCCATTGGAAAACAAGTTTGAGCAATTTGGGGCCGGGGCCTTGGGTTCGTTGGCAGCTCCAATGGAGGAAAAAGAATTCCTATCACTCCTGAAAAAAACTTTTAATACAGGAATCATCAGGCACAGTCCCTTAACTGGAAAAATGATACAAAAAGTCGCTTTGTGTGGAGGATCAGGTAAATCATTCATAATCAATGCCTTAAAAAGTAAAGCAGATATTTATATCACGGCTGACTTAACGTACCACGACTTCTTTGAGCCTGATGGGCAGCTTTTATTGGCCGATATTGGTCATTTTGAAAGTGAACAATACACATCTGACCTCTTAGAAAGGGCAATAAAAGAAAAATTCCCTACCTTTGCCGTCCTAAAAACAGGTAGAAATACCAATCCCGTCAATTATTTTTTATAACTCATTATGGCTACTGTAAAAGAATATTCAGTCGAGGAAAAATTGGCAGCTTTACTTAACCTTCAAAAAGTGGAAAGCAAATTAGATGCTATTGCCATTTTAAAAGGAGAATTGCCTATTGAAGTCCGTGATTTGGAAGATGAGATCCAAGGTCTGCATTCCAGAGAGACAAGAATGGAAGAAGAAATCAATGGTATCAATGAGTTCATTGAGCAAAAAAAGCAAACCATTGTTCAATCATCTGAGCTGATCAAAAAATATGAGAAGCAAAGTGATAATGTAAAGAACAACAGAGAGTACGAAGCCATCAACAAGGAACTCGAAATGCAAACACTTGAAGTGAAACTTGCCGAAAGACACATCAAGGATGCAAACGAAGAAATTGCTGATAAAGCAAGAGCACTGGATGTTGTAAAAAAGAACATTGCCAATAAAGACGCCAACCTGAAAGTGAAAAAATCAGAATTGGATAAAATTATTGCTGAAACTGAAAAAGAAGAAAAAGAGTTTGCAGCACTTTCTGCAAAAGCTCGTGCTTCTGTAGACCCTCGCTTGCTTACTTCCTTTGATAGAATCAGAAAAAATTTCCGTAACGGCTTAGCAGTAGTTCCGGTAGTACGTGATGCTTGTGGTGGTTGCTTCAATGCCATCCCTCCTCAACGTCAAAGTGAAATTCGTCAGCACAAAAAAATCATCGTATGTGAAAACTGCGGTAGGGTTTTGGTAGACGAAGACATGAATACCGAAAACTAATCAATCAACTTTTTATATCAAAAGCGATTCAGGATTCTGAATCGCTTTTCCTTTTCAATACAATACCACGAAGTTCTTCAAGAGATGCAATACAAGCAGATGCATGCTGACGAGAAATACCAATTTCAAAATTGCAGAACAATTGCATTTCCTGCTTCAACAAAGAACATCCAAATTTTTTCAACACCCGCATCACATCATTTGAGATGGTATAATCAAATTGCAGTTCATAAATAGTCTCAATTGGCTTCTTTACAATTGGGGTTAGTTGAAGCGCCATTGAAGCTGCGCTTTTATATGCATTGATCAATCCAGGAACTCCTAATAATGTGCCCCCAAAATACCTGACCACTACAACCATTACATTCGTCAGTCCTTTGCTATCTATTTGTCCTAAAATCGGTCTTCCGGCAGTCCCAGATGGCTCACCTGCATCTGTGACTCTATAAACCATAGCATCGTTTCCAATTCGATAAGCAAAACAATGATGTGAAGCTTTAGGATGCAATTTTTTGACCTCTGCAAGTGCCGCTTTACATTCCAGAACAGAAGCTACCGAAAAAGCCATCCCGATAAACTTACTTCCCCGATCAGTAAACTCAGCGGTGGTGCTATTTTCTATCGTCTGGTAAAAATGCTGTTCTTACATTGATGCTTGCTAATGTTACAAAGTTAATTGATTTACTTTTGGGACATGTTATTGAAAGAAGCCTATCATCAACTTCAAACCGACCTCTTGTCAATTTACAGTAACAGAGAGGCTTCTGTGATAGCTGAATGGATTATTGAGGAGATAACAAGTTGGACAAAATCACAGCGAATCATCTACCACGACCATCATTTAAATCAGGAACAGGAACAACTTTACTTTCAATTTAAAAAAGAATTACTCCTAGGGAAACCTATTCAGTATGTTTTAGGAAAATCATGGTTCAAAGGCAAGGCCTTCAAGGTGAATGAACATGTGTTAATACCAAGACCAGAAACAGAAGAACTGGTTGACAGAATCATCAATCACTCTAAAGATTTACTTGAAAAAACTACTTCTCCATTCAAGGCTCTTGATATTGGAACTGGCAGTGGATGTATTGCAATTTCACTTCAACTTGAATTTCCTCACTGGGAAGTATGGGCAATTGATAAAAGCACTGCAGCACTAGATACAGCTAAAGAAAACGCTGATCAGCTCCATGCGATTATTCATTTTAAAGAACTAGACATTTTATCTAATCCACATGTAAACCAGCTTCCATCCTTCAATCTTATTGTGAGCAACCCTCCTTATATTCCACTTACAGACAAAAAGGAAATGACCGATCAGGTGCTTGACCATGAGCCACATCTTGCGCTTTTTGTCACCAATCAGGATCCGTTAGAATTTTACAAAGCTATATTGGCCTTTAGTGAACACCATTTAATCAGAGGAGGAACGCTCTGGTTTGAAACACATATGGATTATGCCTATCAAGTAGCTGACTTGATGAAAAAAGAAGACTACGAAGAAGTGATTGTTAAAAAGGACCTTCAGGGAAAAGATAGAATTGTTAGCGGTAAAAGAGGCGGAGCGTCTCTATAAATGAATTTATTGCTTTTCTACAGACAACACTGTTCTTGCACCTAACTCTTTTGCAATGCGCATTACTGCAACAACTTCATCAATTGCTACAGTTTTATCTGCATTGATGACAATTGTAGGTATTTCCGTTTTTTCTTTAGAGATAATGGGCGCAAGCATACTTTTCAATGAATCTATTCCAACAGGAGTCGTTCCAACATAAAATTGTTTGTTGGCATCGATAGAAACTACTACATTTTGTTTTGCCTTGGTATCACCAGAAGATTTGGGCTGTGATAATTTGATCACATTAGGATTCGCCAAAGTTGATACAATAAGGAAGAACATCAATAAGATGAATAAAATATCATTGAGTGCCTCGGTAAAGACTTATGTTTATCATATATTTGCCTTCATTATTTCAATGGATTTAATTAATATGGATCCTGAATAAAATAAAAAAAAAATAAGCCCCCAACAAC
>JBKCGF010000036.1:0-3072 GCA_046303455.1 Chitinophagaceae bacterium
CCATCACGATATCTATTCAATTGAAGATTTAGCACAATTGATTTTTGATTTAAAAAATGCAAACAGAAAAGCCAGAATCAGTGTAAAACTTGTATCAAAAGCAGGTGTTGGTACAATTGCAGCAGGTGTTGCTAAAGCAAAGGCTGATGTTGTGTTGGTGTCAGGCCATGATGGAGGCACAGGTGCCTCTCCGTTGAGCTCAATCAGACATGCAGGACTCCCTTGGGAATTAGGGTTGGCAGAAGCCCAGCAAACACTTGTGAAAAACAAGTTGAGAAGCAGAGTTGTGCTACAGGCAGATGGACAATTGAAAACTGGAAGAGATGTAGCCATTGCAACACTTTTAGGTGCAGAAGAATGGGGTGTTGCAACAGCAGCACTTGTTGTAGAAGGTTGTATCATGATGAGAAAATGCCACCTCAATACATGTCCCGTTGGCGTTGCAACGCAAGATCCTGAACTCAGAAAGCGATTCAATGGTGCTGCAGAATATGTTGTCAACTTTATTAAGTTCATGACAACAGAGTTGAGAGAAATCATGGCTGAACTGGGTTATAAGACTGTTGAAGAAATGGTTGGACAATCCGATGCCCTAAAAATCAGAGAAGGAATTGATCATTGGAAATATAGTAAACTAGACCTATCCTCTATCTTGTATAAAGAACCAACAGATGCTTACACGGGTATCTATAAACAAGAAGAACAAGACCATGGAATTGCATCAGTTCTGGATTGGAAATTAATTGAAGACAGCACAAAGGCTTTACAACACAAAGAAAAAATTTCTCTGCAGTATTCAATCAAAAATACAGATAGAACTACTGGTACAATGCTGAGTAATGAGATCACTAAACTGTATGGTGCTGAAGGTCTACCACAAGACACTATTCATCTTAAATTCAACGGCACAGCGGGACAAAGTTTTGGTGCATTCAATACTAAAGGAATCAAACTAGAACTTGAAGGTGATGCCAACGATTATTTTGGAAAAGGATTGAGCGGTGCAACAATGATTGTTTACCCAGCAAAAAACGCAAGCTTTACTCCAGAAGAAAATATTGTTATAGGTAATGTTGCTTTTTATGGTGCCACTGCTGGTAAAGCATTTATAAGAGGCAAAGCTGGTGAACGATTTGCAGTTAGAAATTCTGGTGCTACTGCTGTAGTAGAGGGCACTGGCGACCATGGATGTGAATACATGACAGGAGGAACTGTTGTGATTCTTGGAAATACTGGTAGAAACTTTGCTGCAGGTATGAGTGGAGGTATTGCCTATGTTTATGACGTTCAAGGTGATTTTGCAGAAAAGTACAATCCAGAAATGGTTGACCTTGACCCACTTGACCAGCATGATGTTGATATGCTTCAATCTTTATTAGAAGAGCACTTTAATTCAACTCAAAGTTCAGTTGCGAAGTTTATACTAAGCGATTTAGACAACCAGAAAAATCGTTTTATCAAAGTATTTCCTAGAGATTATAAATCAGTATTGGCAAAACAAAAAGCAGATGTTGCTGCTGCACTTAAATAATGTAGAAAATGGGAAAACCCACAGGATTTAAAGAATATACTAGAGTGAGTCCACCTAAACTCAACACAACAGAAAGGATTCAACATTACAATGAATTTGTACAACCCTTTGCTGCAGATGAATTGAACAGACAAGCAGCAAGATGCATGAATTGTGGTGTCCCTTTTTGTCACCATGGTTGTCCATTAGGAAATGTGATTCCTGAATTTAATGACGCGGTTTATAAAGAAGATTGGAAAGAGGCATATGAAATATTAACCTCAACCAATAATTTCCCTGAATTTACAGGTAGAATCTGCCCTGCTCCTTGCGAAAGTGCTTGTGTGTTGGGCATCAACCAACCGCCAGTCAGCATTGAAGAGATTGAAAAACATATCATTGAAATTGCATTCGACAAAGGTTTTGTACAACCCAAGATACCTGTCATTCGCACTGGCAAAAAAATAGCAGTGGTGGGCAGCGGACCTGCAGGTCTTGCAGCTGCAACACAGCTCAACCAAGCTGGACATAGTGTGACTGTTTTTGAAAGAGACGAACATCCCGGAGGTTTGTTGCGTTATGGAATCCCCGACTTTAAACTGGAAAAGAAAGTGATTGATAGACGCATTGAAGTGATGCAAAAAGAAGGTATCACTTTCAATTGCAATGCCAATGTAGGCGTTAACGTCAATCTCAATGACCTGCTCAGAGAATTTAATTCAATCGTTTTGGCTGGTGGATCAACCGTACCAAGAGACCTCACCATACCTGGTCGAGAATTGAATGGCATTCACTTTGCCATGCATTTTCTAAAACAACAAAACAAGATGGTTGCAGGTGTTGACCCTTTTGCAAAAAAAGAAATTGAGAGCAACATCGCAGAACATTTGATCTCCGCCAAAGGCAAAAAAGTTGTAGTTATCGGAGGTGGAGATACTGGAAGCGACTGCGTAGGTACATCCAACAGACAAGGAGCGGAAAATGTTATTCAGTTTGAATTGATGCCTAAACCTCCTGAGTCCAGAACCCCATTTATGCCATGGCCAACTTATCCAATGGTACTTAAAACAACCACATCACACGAAGAGGGTTGCGACAGAACATGGGCAGTTGCTACTAAAGAGTTTATTGGCGATGCCAATGGCAATCTAGTCGCCTTGAAAACTGTAGAACTGGAATGGAAATCCGAAGAGGGAAAACCAAGTAAATTCATCGAAAAAGCAGGAACTGAAAAAACAATTGAATGCAATCTTGTCCTCCTGGCCATGGGATTTGTCTCCCCGCAAAAAGATGGCATGCTTGACCAACTCGATGTGGAAATAGATGAAAGAGGAAACGTAAAAGCATCAGAAAAAGAATACAAAACCAATATTCCTAAAATTTTTACCTGCGGAGATATGCGTAGAGGACAATCTCTGGTAGTATGGGCCATCAGCGAAGGAAGGGAATGCGCAAGAAAAGTTGATGAATTCTTAATGGGCTCTTCTCAATTGGAATCTAAAGACAAAAGTCATTTTAATTAGATTTAAACTATATAAATTGAATAAAATAAGACCCCTACT
>JBKCGF010000037.1:0-1623 GCA_046303455.1 Chitinophagaceae bacterium
GCTGTTTTTGGTAAACGCAACAAAAAAAATATTCCTATTCAGGCTTTTATATTAATGCTGGTCATGGAAATCTTTTTCATCATGACGGGCTCTTATGAAATCTTCCTTGAGATTTCTGTCCATGCCATATGGACCTTCATCACCATGCTCACTGCAGGTTTTCTCTATGTATACATCACTAAAAAGCTTGATCTGCCTGGGTTTAAACGCATCCCTATGATCATTGCTTGTAGCTTGCTTATAATCTTTGGAGTTACTTACTTAATTAATGCTTTTATATCTTTTTGATTCTACTCAACCACATAATCACACCTGTAATCGGAAAGGTTGTACCAAACACACAAACAATAAACCCAAGAATTTTTGAAGGCAATCCCCAGATAGAACTGGTGTGAATAGGTTTCACTGCTGCACGGACTTGTTGTCCTAATGGACGTTCTCCAAAAGTAACGGTCTTAATGTACTCACCACTGTACTGATCGTAATAATGATTGTCCGTTGCATTTACATGCGGAGCACCAGTTTGCAATACATTCACACCACATGAACCTGTGCTGTCTGAAGGAATGGAAACATTGTAAAAAACAGCTTTCGGTATACGTGTATATACATCAGACAATACGGCATCGACCGTAACCTGTGCCGCTGAATCTACAAGCTCTGACTTGGGAGCTTTAATCGGCTCTTTCGAAGATTTTGTAATTACATAGATACCGTCATTGAACCACTGAAAACTCCATACCAATGCAGTGAAAGCAAATATGAACAAGAAGAGTACAGAATATATTCCAAATGTATAGTGGAAGTCGCGCGACAGCCTCTTCCAACCCGCACTCCACATGATGGAAACTCGCTGCTTCAAAATCGCTTTCGTCTTTGGCCACCACAAAATCACACCAGTAATCATGATAAACAAGAACAACAACGTGGCAGTCCCCATGATTAATTTTCCAATATCATCACCCAACAACCAACGGTGCAAAGCCATGATGGTATAGAAATAAGAATCACCGTAAGTATAGACTTCGAGTAACTGTGCATTGTATGGATCCACAAACGCTGTAACCTTTTTACCTTCCGCTTTTGGAGCATCCGCTTTTTTCACTTCTGGAAGAGTAACCGCATATTCTAAAGTTCTTGTAGGGTCACTGTAAATCTTTACCCCGCCAATCTTGGCATCAGGCAACTGTTGCTTCAACGTAGCAGTAACAACAGTAATAGGAAGCTGTACTTCTTTCTGCTCCTTCACATAATAACGGTCATGATGCAGGCTATGTTGTAATTCTTCTTCAAAAACAAGGATAGCGCCTGTGAAACAAGCGATCATGATGAACAGTCCGGAAACTAAACTCAGGAAAAGGTGTATCGTACGAAAAAACGACTTCATTGGATAATTTTAAGGTGCTCTAAAATTAGATGATTTATTGCCTTGATGCTTGTGAAATCAGAAAAAATATGCTCATAAACAAAGCATAAAACATAAAATCAATAAAAATTTTCAGTTTATTTGTTGGAACCAAAACTAAAAAAACTGCACCATGAAAAAGACAGTCAATTTTTTAATGGCGACCATCATCCTGCTTCCTATTGCTGCTTATTTTTTAGGAACCCCTCCAAGTGATC
>JBKCGF010000038.1:0-1958 GCA_046303455.1 Chitinophagaceae bacterium
TTAAGCTACTGGTTCAGTAAGCTTTTTACTTTTTCATACACGTGCTTGTTTTTTTTAGTAGGGTTGTTCAATTCAGCATGAAGTTTCGTAGATTGAATAAACACTATGCACTTTTATGCAACGCCAAGATTTACTCAATAAATTAAAGAGTCCCATTTGGTTCAGGTTATTCATGCTGACCTCTTTACCTGCTGCTTTGTTTGCAGGTATCAAAGTAGAAAAAGTAGATGAGCAAGCATCTGCAATCAGTGTTCGCTACAGCTGGTTTTCAAAGAATCCTTTCAAGTCGATTTATTTTGCCTGCTTAGCCATGGCTGCTGAAATGGCTTCTGGTGTATTGGCGCTTGTGCATACAACTGATAAATATCCTACTGTATCGATGTTGGTCTTCAATATGCAGGCTTCATTTCACAAAAAGGCTGTCGGCAAAATAATTTTCAAGTGCTCCGAAGGTGATAAAATTAAAGCAGCTGTCGAGCAGGCTATAACAACAGGCGAAGGAGTTACTTGTGAAGCGCTGTCGCAAGGTTATGATGAGCATCAAAACCTAGTGGCGGAGTTTAGGATCACCTGGACATTCAAACAGAAACAAAAAAAATCCTGATATGAAAATTGCATTTCATGGTGCAGCACGTTGTGTAACTGGATCTAAACATTTGTTGACACTCAATAATGGAAAGAAAATATTACTCGATTGTGGCATGTTTCAGGGCATGGGTAAAGAAACAGATACACTCAACAGACATTGGGGATTTGAACCAAGGGATGTGGATGTCCTGGTGCTTTCACATGCGCATATTGATCACAGTGGTTTGATTCCGAAATTGGTGAAGGATGGTTTCAAGGGAAAAATATTTGCAACACCTGCAACGCGAGAACTGACTGGTGTGTTGTTGGAAGACTCTGCAGGCATTCAGGAAGATGAAATAAAATACATCAACAAGAGAAGAAGATTGGAAGGTCAGTCCTTATTGAAACCTTTGTACACAACAGAAGATGCTGAAATTGCAATGCACCTTTTCTCCGTAGTTGAGTATGGAGCCTGGCATAAAATAACAGATGATGTTGAATTGTTGTATACAGACGCGGGTCATATCATTGGAAGTGCTTCTGTTCATCTGCGTATCAAAGAAAACAATGTAACACGTCAGTTGACTTTCAGTGGTGACGTTGGACGATACAGAGATGCAATCTTAAGATCGCCTGCTACATTTGAACAATCTGATATTGTTATTATTGAATCGACTTACGGAAATTCTTTGCACGATCTTCACCAGGCCACACCTGATCATTTGTTGGAATGGATTGAAAAAACATGCATCAAGAAAAAAGGAAAATTAATTATTCCTGCATTCAGTGTTGGTCGCACACAAGAGTTGCTGTATGCATTGAATCAACTTGATTTAGAGAGAAGACTTCCTCAGGTTGAATATTTTGTAGATAGTCCACTCAGTGTACATGCAACTGAAATTGTAAAAAGCTATCCGCATTATTTCAATTCCCGTATTCAAAAAGTATTGGAGAGGGATGAAGATCCATTTGGTTTTCCTGGATTGAAATACATCAAATCAGTAGAGGAATCCAAGTTGTTGAATTTCCGCAGTGAGCCTTGCGTAATTATTTCAGCAAGTGGTATGGCAGATGCAGGAAGAGTGAAACACCACATCAGTAACAACATTGAGAATTCAAGAAACTCAATTTTAATGACTGGTTATTGTGAACCACATTCATTAGGAGCAAAATTATTATCCGGAAGAAAGGAAGTGAATATTTACGGTGTGCCACATGAAGTGCATGCTGAGATTGGTGGTATCAGAAGCATGAGTGCTCATGGCGACTACGAAGATCTTTCACAGTATTTATCTTGTCAGGATCCGAAGCAAGTAAAACAAATGTTTCTTGTACACGGGGAATACAATGTGCAGGAAGATTTTAAAGAAAGGTTATTGCGTAAGGGT
>JBKCGF010000039.1:0-5826 GCA_046303455.1 Chitinophagaceae bacterium
GCTAAAAAGAATTGAGCGCACTAAAATTATCATTACTCGTCCGGATAAACTTACCCCTTTTTGCTTCCCCGTTAAAGTGGATTCACTTAGAGAAAACATGTCGTCTGAAAAACTGGAAGACCGCATTAAGAAAATGATCAAACAACTTTAGCCTATAACTTCAACAATAGATTGATCTATTCCAGCTCCAACAATAGCATATGCTGTTTCCCCCTTTTGTAAATCAACAACATGTTTTCCAGTGAATTTGCTGAAGGCAGGTAAAATACAAAAGTCACTTGTAAAATAAAAACATGGAAACACAAACGACTGTTTGCCCTTTCCTTGTATGCGTATACCAGGATGTGTATGGCCGATAAAAGAATAATGAGAATTGATTTTTCCTCGGTCCAGTGCATGGGAAAAATGAAAAGGACCCAGATGAAGTTCATTTTCAATTACCTCAATTCCCAAATCTGAATAGGCGCTATTCACCAATATTTCGTGGTTGCCTTTTACCAATGAAATTTTGGTAGCACCCAAGACTTTCCTCCAGTTTGAAAACCATTCATGTTCAAGATTAGCAAAACTGTGGAAGAAATCGCCTGTCACAATCACTTGCTTTGGAGAAAACAAATGTACTTGTTGAAAGAAACGATGTAAATCTTCTTGGAATACTTGTTGTGGGATAGCGATACCCGCTTTTCTAAAATGTGCTGTTTTGCCAATATGCATATCAGACAAAACCAAGGTTTTCTGATCTTCCCAAAACATACAACGATCAGGACTTAACCAGATTTTCTGTTGATGACATTGAATTAAATGAGGACGCATCAAATAAAAAGTTCTTCTGCGATTTTAACTGCTTCTGGCTTACCCACATCAAGAACAATATCATTGCTATGGTCGTACCCCCTGATGCTATTGGATGACGCCAATGATAAATAAGTATTGGTTATGGAGAAAGTACCACTTGAGGGAATCAAGTCAAAAATACGAGGATGAATAACATGGATTCCGGAGAAGGCAAAAGGCTGTAATCCATCAATTGAATCTCCATCCTTGACCAGTTTGGTTTCCCCAGTCTTGTTGTTTTTCCAGCCGCTTAACTGCATTTGTCCATCAAACAAGAACTGCCTGGAACTTTCTCGATTTGTCACTGCAAGTGTTGCAAGCGGCTGATGCAATAAATGGTATTTATAAAATTGATTGAGATCAAGATTGGTCAGGATATCTGCATTCATCAAAATAAATGGATGCTCGGATGATTTCAAAAATTTTGAAGCATGTGCAAGTCCCCCTCCTGTTTCAAATGGACCATTTTCTTCAAAGGAAACATTTACCTTGATTTCACTATTTCTATACCGGGAAAGAAAAAGATGGATTTGTCCGGAGAAGTGATGCGTATTGATGACAAACTCCTTAATACCATAAGACCTCAGGTAATCGATATTTCTTTCCAGTAGTGATTTACCATTGATTTTCAATAAGGCTTTGGGATGATAATCAGTATGCGGCTTCAGTCTTGTACCAAATCCAGCAGCAAAAATCATTGCCTTTGCATTTTCAATACCGCTCATTGATCCAGTTTTTTGCTTCTTGTTCAACGTGAGAAACTTCAACGTTCACTTTGTATTTTTCCTTAAGAAATGCAGTAAGGCTATCTGCGGCAAATACACTTCTGTGCTGACCGCCTGTACAACCAAAACTAATTGTCAATCCCTCAAATCCTCGCTTCAAATAGTCTTCTACTGAAATACCCACAATTCCATACACATGTTGTAAAAAACCAGGCATATCTGTTTTGTGAAGTAAGAATTCCTGAACAGGTTTATCTCTTCCCGTCAAGGTCTTGTATTCTTCAATTCTTCCAGGATTAAGAATTCCCCTGCAATCAAAAACATACCCACCACCATTACCAAATTCATCAGCAGGAATTCCTTTTCGAAAAGAAAAGCTATTCACTTTCACCTTCAATTTACTTTCTTCCGTTGCTGTAACCGTTTCGAATTTTGCAAGCACATCATCTGCTACAATCTCATCTAATACTTTCTTTAAAGCAGGTAATCTCAATGGCAATCCTTTATTCTCAAGAAACCATTTTAAGTTTTTTAATGCAAATGGAATACTTGCAATAAAGTGTTGTTTTCTTTCAAACAAACCTCTGAATCCATAAGCACCTAATGTTTGTAACATTCTGATTAATACAAATCCATCATAGTTGTTCAGGAAATCTGATTTATTCATTTTCCCTTTCAACAGGCCATTGACTTGTTCAAAATAATACCCCACTAATTCTTCCCTCCATTCATAAGGCATTTGTGCTCTTGCTTGCCACAACAAAGAGGCTATATCATATTGCAAAGCACCTTGCATGCCTCCTTGGTAGTCGATAAAGTATGCCTGATTGTCCTTGATCATGATATTGCGACTTTGACAATCCCTGTGCATAAAATAATGATGCTCTTCCTGTGTCAGGTAGCTACTCAATAATTCAAAATCGTTTAGCAAAAGATTTTTATCATACGGTAGATCCAATGCCCTTACAAAATAGTAGAGAAAATAAAGCAGGTCGGAGTAAATAGCTTGCTTATCAAAAGATCTTGTAGCAATACAATTGGAGTAATCCAATCCCTCACCTCCAGCAATTTGAAGCTTGGCCAATTCTTCACAGGTTTTCTTAAAAAGGCTTTTGACATGATCGGAAAACCCTTCTTTCTGAATGTAACCGAACAAAGAAGCATCACCTAAATCAGATTGTAGATAAAATGACTGATCCGGTTGCGTAAACAGCATTGCAGGCACATTCAGTCCTTTTCCATGAAAATGTTTAGTAAACTCGATAAAGGCATTGTTTTCAGGTATATTTCCCGGGTTATTGGTGAGGATACAAGTTTCATCCTTGTAGAAAACTCTGAAATATTGCCGATTGCTCCCTGCTTGTCGCAAAGTTTCAAGCTGAATTGGCACATTGGGCTGCCAGTTCTGCAGCGACATTAAAATATGATCAAAACCGTCTTGCATAAGTAACAAAGTTATCTTTTATTCTGAAAGGAAAAAAAGGGAGCCCCTATCTTTGCAGCATGTTGAAAAAACAGATGGCTGAACTGGAACGCCTTTCAAAAGATGAGTTTCAGTATGCTGCTAAATCTCCTTTGACCATAGTGCTTGATAATGTCAGGAGTATGCACAATGTAGGAAGTGTTTTCAGGACCTGCGATGCGTTTTTAGTAGAAAAAATCTATCTGTGTGGATTCACCCCTACTCCCCCGCATAGGGAAATTCAGAAAACAGCTTTAGGCGCTACAGAATCCGTTGCTTGGGAGGCCATAGCCGAAACACCTTTATTGATCAATAAACTCAAACAAGAAGGTTATCTGGTTTATGCTGTTGAACAGACCCATAACAGCATTGCACTTAACCAGTTTACACCTTCAAAAGATTCAAAAATTGCACTGGTATTTGGCAATGAGGCAGAAGGCGTGAGCGAAGAATCTATTTTATCTTGTGATGGAGCAATTGAAATTCCTCAGTTTGGCAGCAAACATTCATTTAACATCAGTGTTTCAGCTGGTATTGTTTTGTGGGACATATTCAACAAAATGAAAGGCTAATGAAGAAGATCAACAATTATTTGTCGCTCATCAAATTTTCACATACCATTTTTGCAATGCCATTTGCATTGCTTGGTTTCTTCATGGGAGTATTTTACCTCAACAACAATGACGAAAAAGGGTGGCTGGCAATAAAATCTTATTTCAATTCCAATTACAGTGTTTTTATTTTCATCCTTCTTTGCATGGTATTTGCGAGAAGTGCAGCGATGGCCTTTAACAGGTACCTCGACAGAGAATTTGATGCAAAAAATCCCAGAACTGCTATTAGAGAGATACCCAGTGGAATCATCAGTGCAGGAAGCGCATTGAGGTTCACACTCATCAATATGATTTTATTCTGCACATCTGCATACTTGATCAACATCACTTGCTTTATACTTTCACCAATAGCCTTAATTGTTATTATTGGCTATAGTTACACAAAGCGGTTTACTGCTCTTTGTCACTTGGTTTTGGGTCTAGGTCTATCTCTAGCACCAGCAGGAGCCTTTATTGCTGTTACAGAGACCATGATTCCATCAGTATTTTTTCTTTCTATTGCTGTAATTGGATGGGTAGCAGGATTTGATATTATTTATTCTTTGCAAGACGATCAATTTGACGCATCACAAGGTCTTTTTTCAATTCCTTCAAAACTAGGAAGACAAAAAGCATTGGCAGTTTCAAGAGTCTTGCATTGCATAACAAGTCTACTTGTTATTGCAGCTGGCATTCAATTTGAATTTCATTTCTTGTATGCTATTGGCGCATCACTTTTTATAGTATTACTGATTTTTCAACACAGTCAGGTAAAAGCAAATGATCTCAGCAGGGTAAATCTTGCGTTCATGACATCAAATGGGATTGCCAGCATTGTTTTTTCTATTTTCGCTATTGTTGATTTAATTCTATTCTAAACAATGGCAAGAATAATGGCAATCGATTATGGTAAAAAGAGAACAGGACTTGCTGTTACTGATCCTTTAAAGATTATAGCCAGTGGATTAACGACTGTCGACACACAGCAACTTTTCGAATTCTTAAAAGCTTATGTAGAAAAGGAGGAAGTTGAAAAAATAATCATAGGTCTTCCTTATCACCTAGATGGAAATCCTACAGATGCAACCCCTTCAGTATTACATTGCATAAGAAGGTTGAAAAACAGTTTCCCTGCAATTCCGATAATCTCAGTAGATGAACAATTTTCTTCAAAAATGGCCAGCAGGGCGATGGTTGAAATGGGTATGAAGAAAAAGGACAGACAGAAAAAAGAATTCATTGATGAAATAGCTGCAACCTTATTGCTTCAGGAGTACATGCAAGCGAATTCCTGATTTCATTATTTTGGAAACAGCATCTTATATCCAGGCCTTACTCTTCCCGCGCTAATATCTTCTAATTTTTTCTTCAATAATTTCTTCTTGATCAAAGGAAGATGATCGATGAATAATTTTCCATCAATGTGATCATACTCATGCAAGATGACCCTTGCATTTAATCCAGTAAATGTTTCTGTTTTTTTATTGAATGCTTCATCACAGTATTCAAGGACCACTTCACTTTCCCTACTTACCTCTTCTCTAAAACCAGGCAAGCTCAAGCAGCCCTCATCACAAGTCCATAGTTCTCCGTTCAACTCAACGATGTGTGCATTAATAAATACTTTTTTAAACCCTTCCTCTCCATTAAACTCCTCTTTAGATTCTTCATCAGCCTTGTCATACACCTGCTTTGTATCTATAACAAACAATCTGATTGCCTTATTAATTTGAGGTGCGGCTAAACCCATGCCATTAGAATTGTACATGGTTTCCCACATATCTTCAATCAATTGAGACAATGAAGGATAGTCAGGTGTTATATCTGCACAGATTTTACGCAGAACAGGATGTCCATATGCAACAACCGGAAGAATCATATTACAAAGATACTGTATCTATCCATTATAGAGTAAGTCGTAGTACTCAGCAGCCATCCTGTTGGAATCAAATCTAAAACGAACATCTTTCATTCCGTTTTGAACTATTTCTCTCCACGTTTGAGGTGCATCATAGTACAATGGCAGTACTTCTTCTTGAAGTATACGATACATTTCATCCAGATCATATTGATCTTGATCTTGCACATGCATGTTCTCATAATCAACAGGCGGTACAATAAACCCGTTATTACCATGGTTGATGAATTCAACAATCCATCCATCGTTGGTAGAAACGTTTACAGCTCCATTCATTGCAGCTGTCATACCACT
>JBKCGF010000040.1:0-16011 GCA_046303455.1 Chitinophagaceae bacterium
AATTGGGACTGCTACAGCTGCTTCCACTTTATCTGCCAATGCAACACTTAGCGAAGGCGGAAATCAGAAATTTATTTTTGAGGCGACTTTTTCTGGGAACAGTGTGGTGACCGACAGCCTACAATTTTTTCTTCCGGGTCCTGCTGTTACAGCCCCACTACCTGAAGGCATTGGAGATGGCATTACTTATTTGCCAGGAGATACAGCAGCATACCTTGTTTTATATGCCCCTGGTAAATCGAGAGTTGCTGTTTTAGGCGATTTTAATAATTGGACGGAAACCCAAGAGGGTCAAATGAATAAGACACCCGACGGGAATAGATTCTGGATCAGGGTTGGTAAACTTATTGCTGGAGCTGAATATGGCTATCAATTTTTAATTGATGGCACATTAAGAATCGCAGATTACAATACAGAACTTGTATTGGATCCAAATAATGATAACACAATACCTGTTGCAACATATCCAAATTTGAAAGCCTACCCTACCAATAAAACCACAGGTATAGTGAGTGTGTTACAACCTGGTAAACCTAAATACAATTGGAAGGTTCAAAACTTCAAAAGGCCTAACAAAGAAAATCTAATTGTATACGAAGTACTGTTGAGAGACTTTCTAGCAAACAGAAATTATAAAACGCTAAAAGACAGTCTCTCCTATTTCAAGCGTCTTGGTATCAATGCTATTGAATTGATGCCGGTATCTGAATTTGAAGGAAATTTCAGCTGGGGATATAATCCCAATTACTTTTTTGCATTAGATAAATTCTATGGCACAGAGACTGCATTCAAAGAATTCATCGATGCATGTCACGAACAAGGAATAGCAGTAATTATTGATATGGTTATGAACCATGCCTTTGGCACATCCCCTCATGCTTTGATGTACTGGGATGGCGCCAGTAATAAGCCCGCTATCGATAACCCTTGGTTAAACCCAGATGCAAAACATCCCTTCAATGTGGGATATGATTTCAACCATGAATCAAATGCAACAAAAGAACTTGTAGCAAGAGTTGCAAGACACTGGCTTACTAATTACAATCTGGATGGGTTCAGATGGGATCTTTCAAAAGGATTCACACAAACCAATAATCCAAACAATGTTGGTGCTTGGGGCGCTTATGATGCATCACGCGTAGCAATTTGGAAAAGAATATATGATTCAACGCAGGCTATCTCACCCAGCAGCTACTGTATTCTCGAACATTTTGCAGATAATGCTGAAGAAAGAGAACTGGCAAATTATGGTATGATGTTCTGGGGAAATAATAACTTCAGATTCAATGAAGCCACAATGGGCTATTTATCCAATTCTGATTTCAGTGATATTTCTGCCATGAGAAGAGGCTGGAATCAACACCACCTAATTGGTTACATGGAAAGCCATGACGAAGAAAGACTGATGTACAGGAATCTCAGAAATGGCAATCAGACAGCTTCTTATAGCACAAGAGATACACTTTCCGCATTAAAAAGAATGGGCGAAGCTGCTGCATTTTGGGCTATGGTACCCGGACCAAAAATGCTATGGCAATTCGGAGAATTAGGATTTCCTTTTTCAATCAATACCTGTACAAACGGAACAGTGAGTGACAACTGCCGCTTGGACAATAAAAATCCAGTTTGGGGATATTATAACGATCCATTCAAACGCGGATTATTTGACGTTTATGCAAACTTGCTTCGCCTACGTATGAACCCAAGTTATTTGACCACATTTACGCAAAAGCAATTCACCATGGATTTTGCCGGAACTGTAAAAACATTACAAATTAATGATGATGCACTCAAGGTTGTGGTCGTAGGCAATTTTGATCTCAGCGCAAGAACCGCTGCAGTTAATTTCCCCGCAACTGGAACCTGGTACAGCTATTTAACAAGAACATCATTGAATGTTACAGGCGCCTCCGCTAGCATAACACTACAACCTGGAGAGTACCATGTCTACTTGAACAAAGACCTCAGTAATACGCTGGTTACATCCATTTTTGCACCTGCCAATAACATGTTGTCTGGAGAATTCAACCTGTATCCTAATCCTGTCAAAACAGGATCCAAGTTAAGATATGAAATTAAAAAGGCAGGTGAAGTCTATATCGAAATACAGGACATTTCTGGTGCTAAAATTGGTAAAGTATTCAGTGGTTTAAAATCTGCAGGTAAGCATGAATTGATCCTTGATCAATCGGTTATACAAAAACTGAATGGCAAAACAGGTCCTTTTTTACTTTCTATCAGGACAGCAAATGAACAAAGAACAATTAAATTTATCCACTAGAATAAACAATTATAGTAAGGCGCTTAACAATTTGGTAACATAGGGAAGACATTAGGGTAACATTAGGTATTGAAGTTTGTGGAGCAATTAAAAGCCCAAAACGTGATACCAACATTCAAAAAATGCGGTCTGCTGACCGTTATTATGTTACACATCTTTTATAGTGCTGAAGCACAATCCTCAAGTTCACCTAAAGAAGTAAAACGTTGGTATGAAACCATCTCGCTTCGCGGTTATATGCAGGTGAGATACAACAGATTACTCGAAACGAATCCAAAACTAAAATGTGAGCAATGTGATCGTTCTTGGGGTGATGGCAACACTTTTGCCATAAGAAGAGCACGTTTAATTTTCAGTGGTAATCTTAAAGAAAATATCTTCTTCTACATTCAGCCTGATTTTGGAAGCTCAGCAGGAACTACATTAAATATTTTCCAGTTAAGGGATGCCTATTTCGACTTAGGCTTTGATAAGAAAAGTGAGTTCAGGCTTCGCATCGGTCAGAGTAAAGTTCCTTTTGGATTTGAAAACATGCAATCCAGTCAAAATCGACTTCCTCTGGATCGTGCTGATGCTTTGAATTCTGCAGTTTCAAATGAAAGAGATCTTGGCGTATTTTTTTATTGGGCTCCGGAAAAAGCAAGAAAACTCTATTCGGGTTTTGTAAACAACAATGAAAAAGGTTCGGGAGATTATGGTGTATTTGGAATTGGAATTTATAATGGGCAAACAGCTAATCGACCTGAATTGAACAACAATCTTCATATTGCTTCCCGACTGAGCATTCCAATAAAAATTGGAAATCAGTATATTGAACCTGGTGTACAAGGTTATATTGGAAAGTATGTTGTACCTACTGAAAACAGAACCACAAATGTAAAGGCAGTAAAATCATTTGAGTTTAATGATAAACGTTTTGCAGGTTCATTCATCCTATATCCTAGACCACTTGGTATACAGGCAGAATACAATATAGGAAATGGTCCAAGATACAATCCAGGAAAAGACTCAATTGAAGTATCCTCTTTGTCTGGTGGTTATGCGACAATCAGCTATAAAATCTTAGGGAAAAGAAAAGAGGAAGTTTTTTTCCCTTTTACGAGACTTCAGGCATATAATGGGGGCAAAAAACATGAACTTGATGCCAGAACTTATCATGTTAGAGAAATAGAAACTGGCGTAGAATGGCAGTACAATAAAAATTTTGAACTTACTGTATCCTATGTACTTTCGCATCGCAGATTTGAGGATAGTAAACTTAAAGTAAATGACCAAAAAGGCAGATTACTTAGAGTACAAGCACAAATTAACTTTTAATATTTAAAAATATCACCCATGGCAGCCAATTCATTCTTTAAGATGTTCCTTCCAAAAGACAGAATTTTCTACACCCTTTTCGAAAGTGTTGCAGATACCGTGCACAAGATGGGTAATACTCTCCAGGAAATGGTATACGAAGCAGATGAAGATAAAAGAGCTAGTATTCTAGCTCAAATAGAAAACATGGAACACAAGAATGATGACATGACCCATAATATCTTTACAGAGTTGGGTAGAAATTTTATTACCCCTTTCGATAGAGAAGATATCCATCAACTTGCAACTGCACTAGACGATATTGCAGATTATATCTATGCCTCAGCAAAAAAAATCAATTTCTACAAAATCAATCCAAACGATACCGGTATTCACAAAATGACTGAATTGATTGTGCAAGGCAGTATTGAAATAAAGAAAGCTGTTCATGGCCTAAGAGATATGAAGAACCTTCGTGAAATGACCGAAGCACTTGTAAAAATCAACAGTATCGAAAACCAGGCAGATGATATATTCGATATGAGTATTGAAATGCTATTTAATAATGAAAATGACTTCAAAGAAGTTATTAAGAAAAGAGAAATCTACCAGGTACTTGAAATTGCAACTGACAAATGTGAAGATGCTGCAAATGTAATTGAGTCCATCATTATCAAATATGCTTAAGCGCTCTAAAGAAAAAACACATGACCCTTTTAATTGTCATCATCGTTTTAGCTCTGATTTTTGATTACATCAATGGATTTCATGATGCGGCAAACTCAATAGCAACTGTAGTTTCAACAAAGGTCCTCACTCCTT
Source organism: Chitinophagaceae bacterium (assembly GCA_046303455.1). Lineage (GTDB taxonomy): Bacteria > Bacteroidota > Bacteroidia > Chitinophagales > Chitinophagaceae > Pollutibacter. Next base: position 4,400 of record JBKCGF010000040.1, read on the forward strand.
TTCAAGCAGTTGTATGGGCAGCTTTTTTCAACTTTGTTGCCTATTGGATATTTCAAGATCATGCCGTGGCAAATACCATAAGCAAAACTGTAAATAAAGAATTCATCACCCTTCCGGTCATCTTATCAGGTCTGGTTGCAGCGATTTTCTGGAATTTACTTACCTGGTGGTATGGTATACCCTCTTCTTCATCTCATACATTAATCGGAGGATTTGCAGGAGCTGCAATTGCACATGCATTTACAATTAAAGGCGGGGATATCAGCCTTGGAAAAATTGTAGAAAACCAAACAATTATTAAAACTGTACTTTTCATCTTTTTTGCTCCCATGATAGGAATGGCAATTTCCATCTTTATTACGATTGTCACCATCATGAGAAACATGTGGGCAAGAGTTGCAATTATTCTAGTAGCAACTTTGTTCACTGTCCTTTTGTTCGACCGATTTGAAGAAGGAAAAATGGATGAAGGTCTTCAAAAATTTATTAAACTTGATAAATATAAAACTGATTTTGCTACAGCAGAACTAGCATTAGCAGAAAACAAACAAGATGAAAAAATAGCTGAAAAATATGCTTCAGCTGAAAAAAAACTAAATAAAGCAAAAGAAGTATACGCAGAACTTTCTCCTATGGTCAAAAATTTTGACGAAATTGGAGCGGATTCAATTGCCTCTTATGCATACAATAAAGGACTGTTAACAGATATTGAGACCAGTAAATTAAAAGACGAAGCCAGAAATGCCAATAACTATTTGGTTTTAGAGGCACTATCTGCAGCGAGTGCAGAAAAAAAGAAAGATTTTGATCTTGCCAAAACAGAAACCGAAAAGTATAAAGAACCCATTACCAAATTCCTAAAAAAAGAAATATCTGCAGATAGTGCAATTGCACAAATGAATATAATTTATCCTATTGATGCGAAAAATATAGATAAAGTAAAAGCAAAGCTTGAAAAATTCAACATCAAAAAATCTTTCGTAAAGGATATTGAAAAATCAGAAAATGGAGTAATTGTTTGGGGAATTGTTCTCACCTCAATTCTTTTCATACTGGTTTATTTGTATGTTGAAAAAATAAAAACTCCGACTGCTTATTCAGTCGCCAACATGTTTAAAAAACTACAGTTGTTCAGTTCTGCTGCTTTTAGCATTGGACATGGTGGTAATGACGCACAGAAAGTAATGGGTATAATTGGAGCTGCATTAATTGCAAGTGGAAGTATTCAGGATTTTGGTCAGCTTCCCAATTGGGTTCCTATCTCTTGTTACCTTGCGATTGGTATAGGGACCATGAGTGGTGGATGGAAGATTGTAAAGACCATGGGTACCAAAATAACCAAAGTAACTCCTCTCGAAGGTGTTGCAGCTGAAACCGCAGGTGCCTTCACCCTATTCTTTACTGGTCAAATGGGTATTCCAGTTTCAACAACTCATACTATTACAGGATCAATCATTGGAGTTGGTGCTACAAAGAGGTTGAGCGCTGTTCGCTGGGGTGTAACATCATCTTTACTCGTAGCCTGGATACTTACCATTCCTGTAAGTGGTTTATTAGCAGCACTTGTCTATTGGATAGTTAGTTTATTTATGTAGCGTCTTATTTAATTTTGACTTCATGTTTGAAAGACAGGCCATAAATATGGTATTGTCTTTTATATGACTTCCCATAATCAGGACGATTGATATAAAAGAAATCCAAAGAGGATTTTTTAGATAAATGATATTTTAAACCTCCTTGTATACGGTAGTTGTTTATCTTGATTCCATTTTGAAGTTCGTAAATGGGTTCAAGGGAAAGAACTACATCCAATTTATCGGTCAAGTCTTTTTTACCTCTGATTCGTACCCTAACAAAATCATCTTTATCGATTTCTTTTGCCGGGTCATCAAAATCTTGAATTTGGTTTTGATAAATGACCCGCAGGTCCAATTTGAGATCTTTGATTTTTTTATCGACCACGAACCCAGCACTAAACCTATTATAGGTGCCTTTTAAAACCTTCGACAATCTATATTCCGCTTGTAATGCGAACCAAGAAGATATACCTTTTTCAACACCAATGGAATAAAATGAACCATTAAAGGTCTTAAGATCATTAAACACCCTGGCCTGGTATTCTACTTCGGCTTTCCATTTCTTAGGCAAATCGAGGTCTACTCCAACACTAAACCATCCTTGTTGATCTATTGGATCAGATTTTGTTGCCTGACCATATCCCTTCATGGCCAGCAGCAATAAAACAACTGAAAGTATAATACTATGCTTCTTCATAATGTACCTGTAAAATGACAGCATCTTTTAAGTAATCAATATCTCCTACTTCAACTTCAAATATTTTTAACCCGGTCCTTTTTTCAAGTTCATCAATCAATTCTTTTTTCCTATCAGGATGAACCAACTCTGGCTTTTCAAACATGACTGTCATTTTACTTCTTCGCTTAGCAACAAATCCCTTCTCTAAAAGATAGGTCATTAATAACACAAATCCAGCCAGTACAATATGTTCAAAAAAACTTCCTGTGCTCACAGCCATCACTAAACCAATAGCAATACACAAAAACAGATATGTCATATCTACAGCAGAAATTCCTTCAGTCCTGTAGCGTAACATTGAAAAAATTGCAAATAATCCAAAAGCAGCACCAGTACTGAGGTCTACGCGATTCAATAAATAACTAATAAAGAATACAATTATATTAAAAGAGAAAAAGGTCAGGAACAAGTCGGTTCTGTGGTGCTTTTTTAAATAAATAAATCTGGTCAGTATATAAACTCCCACCAGGTCAACAATAAGTTTTGCGACAAAAACAGGATTCACTTCTTCCCAAGTCCAGTTGCTAATAATTTGAAGATATGTCGTACTCATTTTTTAGTTTATTGGTTTGTACAATTAATTGTTTGAAATTATTTTTTTTAATAGAAGTATGAAGGCTCGCTATCCCAAAACAATACTTACTGAACGAGGTGCTTAAGATTTTCCTTTTCTTCATTGAATCCATAAATACCGAGGAAGCGTTCTTTGCTCTTTTTGATTCTGCAATCACAATCTCATCAATCCTAATGCTTTCATCTTCCCTGATGAAATTCAGATGAAAATCAAATGTCAGCTTTTCCTCAAATGTCTTTGAATACATAGTGATTCGATTATAGCGGACTTCTATTTGTGGGATCAAATCATCGGGTATAGCATCAATAGTTGTTGTTCTTTGTTTTTGAGTAATCCCTTTATTTGTTTTTTGTTTCCATTCTAAAAAGGCTTGACCATCTTCGTATGTCCTGATTCGCATTTTTTTTCTATTGCCATGGCCATTGTGATGTGCTTTATAAAAATCTAATTCATCAGTGTCATAATAAACAGTAGAGTATTGTTGGCTATTTTGTTCTCCATGTAGTACTATAATATAATTGTCTTTTAAATCATTTAAAATTTCCAGAGCCTCCTTGTAATGAAAAAGGTACTTGGTATCCCTTCGCTCTGAGAAAAGCAACTGCGGCCTTACATCCTGAAAATCTATAGTTGTAAAATGGGATAATTGTATTGGAGGCATACCTGCTACAAAATCTTTTATATAGGAAGATATTCATAAATTATTCCTATTCCAATTAATAAAATCATAAAAAAAGCCATTCCTAAAAGGAATGGCTTGAATAGTATAGTCAAATCGTATTAATTATCAAACTTCAGGTCTAATCCAAGACCGCGAAGTTCATGAACCAATACATTGAATGATTCTGGAATACCGGCACGAGGCACGTTATCACCTTTCACAATCGCTTCGTATGTCTTAGCCCTACCGATAATATCGTCAGACTTAAGCGTCAACAACTCCTGAAGAATATTTGATGCACCATAAGCTTCAAGTGCCCAAACCTCCATCTCACCGAAACGCTGGCCACCGAATTGCGCTTTACCGCCCAATGGCTGTTGTGTAATAAGAGAGTATGGACCGATAGAACGTGCGTGCATCTTATCATCAACCATGTGGTGTAACTTAAGCATGTAGATGATACCTACAGTCGCTTTCTGGTGGAAACGATCTCCAGTTTCACCATCATAAAGATAGGTGTGACCGAAGCCTGGTAATTGTGCCTGCTCGATGAGACCTTTGATTTCATCAACAGTCGCACCATCGAAGATTGGCGTTGAGAAACGCAAGCCCAATTTTTCTCCAGCCCAACCAAGAATGGTTTCATAAATCTGTCCCAAGTTCATACGAGAAGGTACACCCAATGGATTCAATACGATATCTACTGGAGTTCCATCCTCAAGGAATGGCATATCTTCTGCCCTTACAATCTTGGCAACAATACCTTTGTTTCCGTGGCGACCTGCCATCTTATCTCCTACTTTCAACTTACGTTTAACAGCAAGATATACCTTAGCAAGCTTCAATACACCAGCAGGCAATTCATCACCAATAGAAATATTGAACTTTTCACGCTTGTAACGTCCTAATTCTTCGTTGTACTTGATATTGTAGTTGTGCAACAAAGTATTGATTGCATTATCAATCTTTTCATCACCGGTCCATCCCAAAGGATTTACGTTTTGGTAATCGATGGTAGCCAATGACTTCGGATTAAACTTAGCACCTTTACCGATGATCACTTCACCAAAGTTATTTGAAACACCAGATGATGCTTTGTCTTTCAACAAGATTTGAAGCTTGCCAACAAGAAGTTCAAGTAAATCTTTTTCGTTCTGGGTATGAACTGCTTCAAGTTTTTCTATTGCAGCTTTTTCCTTGGCTTTAGAATTCTTGTCTTTCTTTGCACGCTGGAAAAGCTTCTTACCAATTACCACACCTTCTGTTCCACTTGGTGCTTTCAAAGAAGCATCTTTTGCATCACCAGCCTTATCACCGAAGATGGCTCTCAAAAGTTTCTCTTCAGGTGTTGGATCACTTTCACCCTTAGGTGTGATCTTACCAATGATAATATCTCCTTCTTTAACTTGAGCACCAATGCGGATGATACCATATTGGTCAAGGTCCTTTGTAGCTTCTTCAGAAACGTTAGGGATATCTGGAGTCAATTCCTCTTCACCTAACTTTGTATCACGTACTTCCAATTCAAATTCAGAAATATGAATAGAAGTAAACAAGTCTTCACTAACAACTTTTTCATTGATTACAATCGCATCCTCAAAGTTGTAACCTTTCCAAGGCATGAAAGCCACTTTCAAGTTACGACCCAATGCAAGTTCACCATTCTTTACAGCATAACCTTCAGTTAAGAAATCACCTTCTTTAACACGCTGACCTTTAGCAACAGCTGGTCTTAATGTAATTGAAGTTTCTTGGTTGGTTTTGATGAACTTGGTCAGTTTGTAGATTTTCAAATCATCTTCAAAGCTGACAAGCTTTTGTGCTTCATCACGCTCATAACGAACATGAATTTCATTAGCATCAACAAACTCAACAACACCATTTCCTTCAGCATGCATTTGAATACGTGCATCACGTGCTGCTTTCGCTTCAAGTCCAGTACCAACAATCGGAGCCTGCGGCTTGATCAACGGAACAGCCTGACGTTGCATGTTTGATCCCATCAAAGCACGGTTAGCGTCATCATGCTCCAAGAATGGAATCAATGATGCACTAAGTCCTACAATCTGGTTTGGCGCTACGTCCATGTACTCAACCTCATTAGGATCAAGAATTGGGAAGTCGCCAGTCTGTCTTGCCTTCACTTTATCTTCAGCAAACTCACTTTTATCGGTCAAAGGAACGTTTGCCTGTGCAATCTTTGCAGTATCTTCTTCTTCAGCACTGAGGTAAGTAAGTTTCTTTACTTCAACCTTACCATCATTTACTTTTCTGTATGGAGTTTCGATAAAGCCCATCTCATTGATCTTTGCGTGTACACAAAGCGTAGAGATCAAACCAATGTTTGGACCTTCTGGAGTTTCAATTGTACAAAGACGACCATAGTGTGAATAGTGTACGTCACGTACCTCGAAACCTGCACGCTCTCTGCTCAAACCACCGGGACCAAGAGCGGAGATACGACGCTTGTGCGTGATCTCACTCAATGGATTGGTCTGATCCAAGAACTGTGAAAGCTGTGAAGTTCCAAAGAAGGAATTAATCACAGAAGAAAGTGTACGAGCGTTGATCAAATCAACTGGCGTAAACACCTCATTATCGCGGACGTTCATACGCTCACGGATAGTTCTGGCCATTCTGGCAAGACCCACACCAAATTGCGCATACAATTGCTCACCTACAGTACGAACACGTCTGTTGCTCAAGTGATCAATATCATCAATCTCAGCCTTACCATTGGTCAAACGAACAAGGTATTTAATAATTTCAATGATATCTTCCTTCGTCAATGTCTTTTGATTAAGACCGTAATTCAAATTCAACTTTTTGTTGATTTTGTAACGACCTACTTCACCAAGATCATAACGCTTATCACTAAAGAATAATTTATCAATGATACCACGAGCAGTCTCGTTATCAGGAGCATCAGCACCTCTCAATTGCTTGTAGATATGTTGTACCGCTTCCAACTCAGAGTTAGAAGTGTCCTTGTTCAAAGTATTGTAGATGATAGCATAATCACCACTCACCTCTTCTTTCTGAATGAATACACTCTTAACCTCAGTTTCAAGGATGGTTTCAATATCATTTTCATTCAACACTTTATCACGCTCCAACACAACTTCATTTCTCTCAAGAGAAACTACTTCACCTGAATCTTCATCCACGAAATCTTCAACCCATGTTTTTAAAACTCTCGCAGCCAAACGCTTTCCAACCATTGCAGAAAGTGTCTTCTTATCAGCCTTTACTTCATCAGCCATTCCGAACAATTCGAGAATGTCCTTATCAGTTTCAAAACCAATAGAACGCAACAAGGTAGTTACAGGGAATTTCTTTTTACGATCGATGTAAGCATACATCACGTTATTGATATCTGTAGCAAATTCCATCCAAGCTCCCTTGAAAGGAATCACGCGTGCAGAATAAATTTTTGTTCCGTTTGGATGCAATGATTGTCCAAAGAACACACCAGGTGAACGGTGCAACTGAGAAACCACAACCCTTTCAGCACCATTGATCACGAAAGTACCTCTTGGTGTCATGTAAGGAATATTACCCAAGAAAACATCCTGAACAATTGTCTGGAAATCTACGTGTTCCTCGTCATTACAGCTCAGACGCAATTTGGCCTTCAGTGGAACTGCATAAGTCAGTCCACGCTCCATACACTCCTCGATGGTGTACCTGGGCGGATCAATGAAGTAATCAAGAAACTCCAACATGAAAATGTTTCTTGTATCATTGATCGGAAAGTTCTCCTTGAAAACCTTGAACAAACCTTCGTTGTTACGCTTGTCTGGTGTTGTTTCCAATTGGAAATAATCCTTGAACGACTGAATCTGAATTTCTAATAAATCTGGAGTTTCTGCCAGGTGCTTTACCTTACCAAAATGTACTCTGCTTGAAGCCACTTTTGCTGAAGACATAGAATGATGTGCTTTTTAAAGTGTGTATATATTAAAACAATAAAGTTCCGCTGCTGCTACCCAATTACAACAAATTGATTTACAGCTACTTGCAACATCAACGGAGGTCAAAATTGAAATAAGCCCAATTTAAGGGATTGCGAAGTTAGGATAATTCGCTGAAACTGACAAATTTATTGGGCTCAAGCAATAATTTGGCATGGTTCTTGAATGGCCAATAAACTAGGCTGCTGGAAGCAAAAAAAAACCGGACGAAAGTCCGGTTTTCTATCTAAACAAGAGTGTTGCTTATTTAACTTCAACTTCAGCGCCAGCTTCTTTAAGCTTAGCAGCAAGGTCTTCAGCTTCAGCCTTTGAAACACCTTCTTTAATGGGCTTAGGAGCACCATCAACAAGGTCCTTAGCTTCTTTAAGACCAAGACCAGTCAAATCTTTAACGATCTTCACAACAGCAAGCTTGTTAGCTCCACCGTTCTTCAAGATTACATCAAATGCAGTCTTTTCTTCAGCAGCGGCTGCGCCACCACCTTCACCTGCTGCAACTACAACTGCTGCTGCAGCTGGTTCGATTCCGTAATCAGCTTTCAATACGTCAGCCAATTCTTGTACTTCTTTTACTGTCAAGCCTACTAGTTGTTCGGCTAATGCTTTAACGTCTGCCATTTTTTTACTTTTTAAACCGCTTTCAAAGCTTTAGGCTCCAGCGGATGGTTATAAATATGCCACATTTGGACCTCAGTGGCGTTGGGTTTTTTACAATTCTTATTCTGCAGCTGCAGCTTGCTTTTCGTGGTGCTGCAACAAGCCAGCAAGTACACGCTTCGCCGGAGATTGCAACAAGCCAATAACCTCACCGATAAGCTCGTTCTTGGTTTTGATTTGTGTAAGCGCTTTAAGGTTGTTATCACCAGCATAGATATCACCATTGATGAAAGCAGCTTTCAAAACTGGTTTTTCTACATTATCTTTCTTGCGGAAAGCGCTTATGATCAATGCTGGTTCTTTTGGATTCTCAGAGAACAACAAAGCTGTTACGTTGTGTAAAGATTCGTAAACACCAGTGTACTTCTCAGCATCCAAAGATTCGAGTGCTTTGCGGATCAAGGTATTTTTTGCTACCCTCATTTCCACTTGCTTGTCGAAACATGCTCTTCTAAGGTTAGAAACCTGTTCAACGCTAAGTGATTCAGTATCCGTGATATAAAAATTGTTGTACTGACTGAATTTCTCCTTCAGCACTTCAATTACTTCATTTTTTTCTTGCTTATTCATTGTTAAGCTGTTTAATGTGTTAAAAATTGTTCACCAATTAGTGTACCAATACTTTGGTGTCTATGGCGATAGCAGGGCTCATGGTGCTTGCCATGAATACACTCTTCAAGTAGGTTCCTTTAGCAGTAGAAGGCTTTGCCTTGATAATGGCATTGAGCAACTCCATACTGTTTTCAGTTATTTTCTCAGAAGAGAAGCTAACGCGACCAATTGATGCGTGAACGATACCTGCTTTATCCACTTTAAACGCAACTTTACCAGCCTTAACATCCTTGATAGCAGCTGCAACATCATTGGTTACAGTTCCTGTCTTGGGGTTAGGCATCAAGTTACGTGGACCAAGCACTTTACCCAGCTTACCCATTTTAGGCATTACTGATGGAGTTGCGATGATTACATCAACATCCGTCCAGCCACCTTCAATTTTTTGGATAAATTCATCTAGTCCAACAAAATCAGCACCCGCTGCTGTTGCTTCTGCTTCCTTTTCAGGTGTGCAAAGCACCAACACTTTCTTGGTCTTACCTGTTCCATGAGGAAGGGTAACAGTACCACGTACGGCCTGATCTGCTTTCTTAGGATCCACACCCAATCTGATGTGTAGATCTACTGAACTATCAAATTTTGTGCAGTTAATTTCTTTTACTAAACCTGAAGCTTCGGTAAGTGAATAGATCTTTTTATCGTCTACCTTACCTGCAATTGCTTTTCTTTTTTTTGTGATTCCCATCTTAATAAAGATTTAAGCTGTGATCAATTAATTTTCCCAGGGGGCTTGGCCTTCAACAGTGATACCCATACTTCTTGCTGTACCAGCAACCATTTTCATAGCGCTTTCCAATGTGAAGCAATTGAGATCAGGCATCTTGTCTTTTGCAATGGCCTCTACCTGGGCCCAGCTTACCTTAGCCACCTTTTGGCGGTTAGGCTCTTTGGAACCACTCTGAAGCTTGCTTACCTCAAGCAACTGAACTGCTGCTGGAGGAGTCTTGATGACGAAGTCGAATGATTTGTCTGTGTAGACAGTAATGAGTGCCGGTAAAACTTTACCGATTTTGTCTTGCGTTCTGGCATTGAACTGCTTACAGAACTCCATGATGTTAACACCCTTGGAACCCAATGCAGGTCCAACTGGTGGTGCAGGATTAGCTTGTCCGCCTTTTACCTGCAACTTTACATAGCCAGAAATTTCTTTAGCCATAATAAAATTGTTTTTTTGGTGATAGCGTTCCAACATTTTATTGGAACTCCCAAAGCCTTTCAAAAAAAGAACTTTCGATTGGGGCTGCAAAGGTAAGTCACAAAATTTAAAACGCCAATCTTAATTGCTGTTTTTTTCTTGATTTATCAGTCTGCTTAAGGGTTTTACCCCACCTTAATGCCATTTTTAAATCTTGGAAACCCAATCAAAAACGAGTTTTTAACCTCTGATGAAATAATTGTGGATTTTATTTTGAAAATGTTTTGTGAAGAATTGATTTTAATCGTTAATTTTCAATCGGTTTTTCATACATCTACAATTCATTAAATTTTACATTATGGCATCTTCAAAAAAATCAAGCAAAAAGCCAGCCAAAAAAGCTGCTCCGAAGAAGGCAAAGAAAGCAGCACCTAAAAAAGTGGTAAAAAAGGCTGCAAAGAAAGTCGCTCCAAAAAAAGCCGTAAAAAAAGCGGTAAAAAAAGCAGCACCTAAGAAGGCAGCTAAAAAAGCAGCTCCCAAAAAAGTTGTAAAAAAAGCTGCTAAAAAAGCGGCAAAAAAAGTTGCTCCTAAAAAAGCAGTAAAAAAAGCAGCACCAAAAAAGGCAGCAAAAAAAGCAGCTCCTAAAAAAGTTGTAAAAAAAGTTGCTCCTAAAAAAGTAGTTAAAAAAGCTGCACCTAAAAAAGCTGCACCAAAAAAACCAGCTAAAAAGAAAGTAGTTGCCAAACCAGCTCCAGCACCAGTTGTTGTTGAGACTCCAGTGGCTATGCCTGCAGCGCAAGTTGCAGAAGCACAAGCACCTGCTGAAGGTTCAAGCAATTAAATTAAAAAATAAATTAAGAGATATAAAAAAAGGTAACCAACTGGTTACCTTTTTTATTCAATATTCTTTTCTCTTTTAAGAAATCTTTTCAACCTGCATGTAGTTCAATTCAACAGGAGTAGATCTTCCAAAGATCTTCACTGTTACTTTGAGCTTTTTCTTCTCGTCATTTACTTCTTCAATAACACCGTTGAAGTCGTTGAAAGGACCATCAACTATTTTAATCGTTTCTCCGATAATGAATGGTTCGCTCATGGTCATTCCTCCAGCATCACTCATTTCATCAATCTTACCCAACATTTTATTGACTTCTGATTTGCGAAGTGCAATTGGGTTTTCCTTACCAAGAAAATGAATAACGTTGGTTGTATTCTTAATGGCAGAAATGATATCATCATGAAGCTTACCACCTACACATTCAATCATAACATATCCAGGATAAAAGTTACGCTCACGCATCACCTTTTTCCCGTTCTGCACCTTGTACACTTTCTCAACTGGCAAGAATATCTGTTTGATAACAGAATCCCATCCGTTGCGTACAATATCCTTATCCAGATATTCCTTTACTTTTTTCTCCTTGCCACTGATGACGCGAAGAACATACCATTTGGTTTCCTGTTGTACTGTTATTTCTTCCATTACTTGAACAATGAGTAAACGAATTTAAGGACAGAGCTACTGCCAAGATCTAATACCCATACAATCGCTGTGATCACCAAGGTGGCAATCAATACGATCATTGTGGATTGTTGTAATTGTTGCCAGTTTGGCCAAGTCACTTTTTCCATTAACTCGGTGTACGAGTCTTTGAAGTATGATTGGATCTTGTTCATTTT
>JBKCGF010000041.1:0-2021 GCA_046303455.1 Chitinophagaceae bacterium
GAACAGGTAATTCCGTTTTTGGATGTTCAAACGCCCGTTGTACAAGAGATCAAGGCTTGTAATTGTATCAGTATTCAAGATGGGAAATTGATTGGTTATAATACTGATGTGATAGGTTTTGAAAAAACACTTGAAAAAAAATTGTCTTCACATCATCAAAAGGCTTTGGTACTAGGCACCGGTGGTGCTGCAAAGGCAGTGCATTATGTGCTGCGTAAAAAAGGTATTCAGTTTCTTGAAGTAAGTCGCGTTCAAAAACAAGGGTGTATAGATTATGCTGCAATTGATCAGCAGCTGTTGTTGTCTCATACTTTAATCATCAACACCACTCCATTAGGGATGTATCCTCATGTGGACGAAGCGCCAGATCTTCCTTATCGTTTTTTAACACAACAGCATTATCTGTATGATCTTGTTTACAATCCTGCAAAGACGAAGTTTTTATTAGAAGGGGAGCAGATGGGTGCTGTAATTGAAAATGGGGCAGAAATGCTGGTGATTCAGGCAGAAGCTTCTTGGGAGATTTGGAATCAAGGTTAACTTATATTTCCCTTTGCCAACTTCGCTAGTTCCGACTTTAGCCCTTCTGGTATGGATTTTACTTTTCTTTCATTGTAATCAAAGCAAACCATGTTGGTTCTTATGTTTGCTGCAGCAACTGTCTTTCCTGCTCTGTTTGTTTTGATCTGGTAATAACATTCAAATGCAGCTCTGGTCGGTTCTGTAATCGATAAATGAATTTCTATTTTTTCTCCAAGGAAAAGTTCGCTCATGTATTCTACATGTGCTTCTGCAAGGATGAGTCCGAACGAACCAAATTTCAATTCTGAGCAACCAAGTGTTTTTAAAAACTGCATTCTTGTTTCTTGTGCGAAAAGCAAAAATCTTTCGTTGCCAACATGCCCTCCATAATTAATATCTTCTTCCTTTGCTAGGATCTGTGTAGTAAAACAAACAGGTGTTGGTATTGTAATTTTGTTTTTGGCCATTTAGTGGAGGTGTTCTATTTCACAGAATCACGGATAGCGATAGAATCTTTGGAGGAAACCATTGGGCTATCAATAACAGCAGTTTTAATACCTGGTCCGTTTACTGCATTTTTTAAAGAATCCCTAAAAGATGGACTAAACAGTGAGAGGGAAATGACGATTACAGCGGCTGCCTCAAAAGCATATTTTATCCAGGTACTTGCTTTCGCATATTTGGAGCGGATAGGTACAACTTTAGCTTGATCAGCATTTATTTTTTGAGCAATCGATTCCCAGCTGGTTTCGGGAGGACGTTGTTCAAAGTCCTGCAATTGTTCCTTGATTTTATTATTCCATTCCATGTTTATTTTTTTCATGGTTTTTGATCTTTTCCTGAAGCCAGGCTTTTGCTCTTGCAAATTGCGATTTGCTGGTTCCTTCACTGATCTTCAGCATCTCTGCAATCTCTTTGTGCGCATATCCTTCTACAGCAAAAAGGTTAAAAACGGTTCTGTAGCCATTTGGAAGTTCACTGATCATTTTCGCAATATCATCTGCGGCCAATTTATCAAGAGCTGTCAGGTCTCTATCAGTAATGCCTTCCTCGTGCGCTTCTTTTATTTCATAGGTGTCATTTTTCTTTCTATAATGTTCAATGGCAGTATTTACAAAAATCCTCCTCAACCATCCTTCAAATGCACCTGTCCCTTTAAACTTGCCTAGGTTTTGAAAAACCTTGACAAAGCCATCCTGTAAAATATCTTTTGCTTCCTCTTGGTCGTGTGTGTATCTGAGTGCAATACCATACATTTTAGCTGAATACTTATCGTACAGCATTTTTTGCATGGCTGCATTATTTTGCAAGCAACCTTTAATTATGTCGTAATCATCCAGGAATTGGTTGCTTGACATCTAAAAATTATTTACTTTTTTTTCTTGATGCAGAAGGAAGTCGGCCATTTTAGCGACTGCTTTTTTACGGTGACTGATTTCCGTCTTTATGTTTTGATCCAATTCTCCAAATGTATGTTGATATCCCTCCGGAACAAAAAT
>JBKCGF010000042.1:0-8883 GCA_046303455.1 Chitinophagaceae bacterium
GGGCTTTTTCATTAAAAAATGCATCAAATTTAATTTGGCGGGTATGTGTTTTTCGCTGACCTTTACCTCCCGATTTCAACCCCAAAAAATTATAAAAATGGATTTGAAGCAAATTCAGGATCTCGTTAAAATGGTCAACAAGTCAAATATCAGCGAACTGACCATTGAAGAAAAAGACATTAAAATTACAATTAAGCAAAAAGAGGATAAATATGTGACTGCAGCACCTATGCAGGCTATACCTCAAATGTCAGCTATGCCTGTCGCGGCTGCCCCGGCTCCATCTGCACCAGCTGCAGCTGCTTCAGCTCCTGCACCTAAGGCTGCTGATAACTTGATTACCATCAAGAGTCCTATGATTGGCACTTTCTACCGCAAGCCGGCTCCTGATAAGCCTAATTTTGTAGAAGAAGGGGATGAGGTGAGAAATGGTAAAGTGGTATGCGTGATTGAAGCGATGAAGCTTTTCAATGAAATTGAAAGTGAAGTGAGTGGTAAGATTGTAAAAATATTGGTGGAAGACTCTTCACCTGTAGAATACGACCAGCCTTTATTCCTAGTTGAGCCTGCTTAATGCAGTATTCAAAGCAGATTAATTTTTTTCATCTAAAAATGTGGCATGACCAAAGATTCTAAGAAGAATTTTAAAAAGATATTGATCGCTAACAGAGGAGAAATTGCTTTAAGGGTGATCAGAACCTGTAGAGAAATGGGTATCAAAACCGTTGCGGTTTACTCTACAGCAGATAAAGATAGTTTGCATGTTAGATTTGCTGATGAAGCAGTTTGTATAGGTAAACCAGCCAGTGCAGATTCTTACTTAAATATCCCTCATCTGATGTCTGCTATGGAAATCACCAACGCAGATGCAGTGCATCCTGGGTATGGCTTCTTGGCCGAGAATGCAAAATTTGCAGAAATCTGTGGTGAACATGGCATTAAATTTATTGGTCCCACCCCAGATCAGATTCGTTCAATGGGTGATAAGATTACAGCAAAGGAAACCATGATCAAGGCAGGTGTTCCTGTTGTGCCTGGAAGCGGTGGTTTATTGGAGAGTGTTGAACATGCAAAAGAAACAGCAAAAGAAATAGGTTATCCTGTTATTCTCAAAGCGACTGCCGGAGGTGGTGGTAAAGGAATGCGTGTAGTTTGGGAAGAAAGCGAAATTGAAAAGGCATACAATACTGCAAAAGCTGAAGCATTAGCCTCTTTCAAGAACGATGGGGTGTACATGGAAAAATTTGTGGAAGAGCCAAGGCATATTGAAATTCAGGTAGCTGGTGACAGATATGGCAAAGTTTGTCATATGAGTGAGCGTGATTGTTCTATTCAAAGACGTCACCAAAAGTTGGTAGAAGAGTCTCCTTCTCCTTTCATGACGGATGATTTGCGTGAGCGCATGGGTGCGGCTGCAGTTAAAGCTGCTGAAGCCATTGGATATGAAAGTGTAGGTACCATTGAGTTTCTTGTGGACAAACACAGGAACTTCTATTTCATGGAAATGAATACCCGTATTCAGGTTGAACACTGTGTAACGGAAGAAGTAACCAATTTTGATCTCATTAAAGAACAAATTAAAATTGCAGCTGGTGAGCCTATTTCTGGAAAGCACTATTTCCCAGAAATGCATGCCATCGAATGCAGAATCAATGCAGAAGATCCTTACAACGATTTCAGACCTAGTCCGGGTAAAATAACTGTCTTACACCAACCAGGTGGTCATGGTATTCGTGTTGATTCTCATGTGTATGCTGGATATGTTATTCCGCCTTATTACGATTCAATGATTGCAAAGATCATCGCTGTAGCAAGAACACGTAAGGAAGCTATTGATACCATGAGCAGGGCATTGAGTGAATATGTAATAGAAGGAATTAAGACTACTATTCCTTTCCATCAGCAGCTCATGAAGAATGAAGATTTTATCAATGGTAATTTCACTACCAAGTTTCTGGATACATTCACTATGAAATAGTGAGATGATTTATAATTATCAAAATAGTTAGTTCAATAAAAAACCCCGCAGATGCGGGGTTTTTTGATTATCCAATTTTTCATTGTTCCAATTATCTTAAGAACAAAATCTCTCTGTACTTTGGTAATTCCCACTCAGAATCATCAACCAGTAATTCAAGCTTGTCGACTGAATAGCGAATTTCATCAAAGAAAGGCTTCACCTTATCGCAATAGGCAATTGCTTTTTCTCTTGATGAGCTGATTGCATTAGCTGCTTTTCTTGCCTCTGTCATTTCCTCTGTAAGGATCTGTACTTTATTGATGTGTTCAGAAATTTCATTCAAAACATTTAGCTGTGCTTTGTAGGCATTCTCTTTCATACACAGCTCCTTCAATCCCTTGATGTTGTTGATCAATACGTTCTGGTAGCGAATGGCTGCAGGTAATATGTGGTTGCCTGCGAGGTCTCCAATAACGCGACCTTCAATCTGAACATACTTGATGTATTTTTCAAGTTCAATTTCATGACGTGCCTCAAGTTCTTTATGAGATAATACTTTGTGCTTTTGGAACAGATTCATTGCTTTTCCAGTAACCAAAGAATCTAATGCAAGTGGAGTGGTTTTAAGATTTGGTAATCCTCGTCTTGCTGCTTCTTCCTGCCACTCTTCACTGTATCCATCGCCTTCAAACAAAACATTTTTTGATGCTTTGATGTACGACTTAATTACTTGCATGATAGCAACTTCTTTCTTATCTCCTTTTTCAATAAGGCTGTCCACTTCTGATTTAAAGCTGCTTAGTGTTTCAGTCATGATGGTATTCAAAACAGTCATGTTGTAGCCACAGTTAGCAGAAGATCCTACTGCACGGAACTCAAATTTATTTCCTGTGAATGCAAAAGGAGAAGTTCTGTTTCTATCTGTATTGTCAAGCAACAATTCAGGAATATTCTTATGGATGTCCAATTTCAACATTACTTCATCTTGCTCATCAAACTTATCTCCAACACGACTTTCAATTTCATTCAACACCTTTGCCAAATATCCACCAATGTACGCAGATATGATTGCAGGAGGCGCTTCATTAGCACCCAAGCGGTGATCGTTACCAGCAGAAGCAATTGCTGCACGAAGCAAATCAGCATGATCATGAACAGCTTTAATGGTGTTCACAAAAAAGGCAAGGAACATCAGGTTGGTCTTTGGCGTTTTACCTGGAGCAAGCAAATTCACTCCGGTATCTGTAGCCATACTCCAGTTGTTGTGCTTACCACTTCCGTTAATTCCTGCAAATGGTTTTTCATGCAACAATACACGAAGCTTGTGGCGTTTAGCAACACGCGTCATGATGTCCATGAGCAAGGTGTTGTGATCGACTGCAATATTCAATTCTTCGAATATTGGCGCACATTCAAACTGCGCTGGAGCAACTTCATTGTGACGAGTACGCAATGGAATACCAAGCTTATAAGATTCATTTTCGAAATCCCTCATGAATGCATATACGCGCTCAGGAATTGCACCAAAATAATGGTCCTCCAATTGTTGTCCTTTTGCTGGAATATGTCCAAATACTGTGCGACCTGTCATTATTAAGTCGGGGCGCGCATTGGCCAATCCTTCATCAATTACAAAATACTCCTGCTCCCAACCAAGGGTTGCAGTTACTTTTCCAACGTTTTTATCAAAATAATGACAAACATCAACTGCGGCTTTGTTGAGTGCTTCAATAGATTTTAACAATGGTGCTTTGTAGTCAAGACACTCACCAGTATAAGAAACGAAAATGGTTGGAATACAAAGCGTCTGACCATTTCCAATATTCATGATGAAGGCAGGAGATGTTGGATCCCATGCAGTATAACCACGTGCTTCAAAAGTTGCACGGATACCACCACTTGGAAATGATGAAGCATCAGGCTCTTGTTGTGCCAATGCGTTACCATCAAATTCTTCAATTGGAGTTCCATCCGATTTCAAAGTGAAAAATGAATAATGCTTCTAAGCAGAAGAACCCGTTAGAGGTTGAAACCAGTGTGGATAGTGTGTAACACCTTTTCCCTGTGCCCAATGTCTCATACCAGCTGCTATCTGATTGGCTACATTTCGGTCAATTTTTTGTCCGCTCTTAATTGAGTTCTGTAAACTCTTGTAAGCGTCATCGCTGAGGTATTCTCTCGCGACTTTCATTGTAAATACATTCTCCCCGAAGGCAGCAGTTACTTTAGCGGGACTTACCACCTGTATATCTTCTTTTGCAGAAGTGAGGTTATCAATTGCTTTGAAACGTAATGATTGCATAAAGATGAATTTTGAAGCCACAAAATTCATTAAAATTGTCAGAAACTGCAATTTTTTTTATTCTAAACATTAAAAAAAGCCATTTGGTGTGAAGAAAATATTGATAAATAGTTTTTTGCGCCTGAAAATGAACCACATGTGCTGATTTAATTACATATAAAAAATATTAATATGATTGTTTTCAACAACGAATGATGATTTGTCAACCTATCTGTTTGGGCTCAGCTTCCAACAAATGTTTTATTTAACTTCGCACCACTTAAAAATCTCATGGAAACAACAGTAGAAACCGCAAAGCAGCTTGGACTGCTTCCAGACGAATTTGAATTGATCAAAACCATATTGGGCAGGACTCCAAATTTCAATGAAGTAGCTGCCTATTCGGTGATGTGGAGTGAGCATTGCAGTTATAAAAACTCAATCAAGTGGTTGAAGACTTTGCCCAGGGATGGAAGTAAGTTGCTGGTGAAGGCAGGTGAAGAAAATGCAGGGCTTGCAGATATTGGAGATGGCTATGGGGTTGTTTTTAAAATCGAATCTCATAACCACCCTTCGGCTATTGAGCCTTTTCAAGGGGCCGCGACTGGAGTAGGGGGTATTCACCGAGATATTTTTACAATGGGTGCAAGACCAATCGCTGCTTTAAATTCTCTCCGTTTTGGAAACATCAATGAAGCAAAAACCCAACACCTTTTAAAGGGTGTTGTATCAGGTATTGGACATTATGGTAATTGCTTTGGTGTGCCGACTGTTGGTGGGGAAGTGTATTTTGAAAATTGTTACCATACCAATCCGCTTGTTAATGCAATGAGTGTAGGTATTGTGAAAGTGGGACAAACAGTGAGTGCAACAGCAGAGGGAATTGGTAATCCTGTTTTCATTGTTGGTTCAGCAACAGGAAAAGATGGTATTGGTGGCGCATCATTTGCTTCTGCTGATATCACAGAAGATAGCGCACAAGATCTGCCAGCAGTTCAAGTTGGAGATCCTTTTCAAGAGAAAAAATTATTAGAAGCATGTTTGGAGGTTATTCCAACTGGTGCATTGGTTGGCATGCAGGATATGGGTGCTGCTGGAATTATTTGTTCAACAGCAGAGACCAGTGCCAAAGGTGGAGTTGGAATGATTATTCATTTGGATAAAGTGCCTATGCGTCAGCAAAACATGAAAGCATGGGAACTTTTATTGAGTGAAAGTCAGGAGCGGATGTTAATGGTGGTTCACAAGGGAAGAGAAAAAGAAGTGTTGGGTATTTTTGAGAAATGGGATCTTCCATGTTCTGAAATTGGTGAGGTGACAGGTGATGGATTGCTCAAGTTTTATATGAATGGTGAGTTGGAGGCAGAACTTCCTGCAGAAAGTTTAGTTCTTGGTGGAGGTGCTCCGGTATATGATCGCGCTTATGAGCGTCCTGCTTATTTTGATAAAATAGAGGCTTTTGATGCTGCGTCTATTCCTGTTCCATCAGATTTAAAAAAGGTTGCAGAAGCCATCACAACGATACCAAACATTGCAAGTAAGAAATGGATCTATACCCAATATGATAGCATGGTGGGTACCGGAAATTCATCAACCAATCAACCAAGTGATGCTGCAGTAGTATTGGTAAAAGAAACCGGTAAGGCATTGGCTATTACAACAGATTGTAACAGTCGCTATGTTTATGCAGACCCTTATAAAGGAGCAATGATTGCAGTGAGTGAAGCTGCAAGAAATATTGTTTGCAGTGGTGGTGTGCCTTTGGGCGTAACAAATTGTTTGAACTTTGGTAATCCTTACGATCCACAAGTATATTATCAATTTGTACATGCAATTAAAGGAATGGGCGAAGCATGTAAAAAGTTTGATGCTCCTGTAACAGGAGGAAATGTAAGTTTCTACAACCAACATCCAGAGGGAGCGGTGTACCCAACCCCAACTATCGGTATGGTTGGTGTGTTGAATAAGGTAGAAGATAAAATGACGCTTGGTTTTAAAAATGATGGAGATTTAATTTATCTGGTTGGCGCGTCTAGAAATGATATCAACTCTTCAGAATACTTGCACAAATATGCAGGTGTTGAGTATTCTCCAGCACCTCATTTTGATCTTGATGAAGAGCATGCTTTTCAGCAAGTTGTTTTACAGCTGATTGCAAACAAACATGTTCAATCTGTACATGATGTTAGTGAGGGTGGATTGTTTATTTCAATATTGGAGAGTGCATTTGCTGGTGCCTTAGGATTTGAAGTTGCGCAACAAAATTCAGCTATTCGTTCTGATGCTTACTGGTTTGGAGAGGCACAAAGCAGGGCCGTTGTTTCAGTAAGAAAAGATGATCAATCTAAATTTGAGCATCATCTTACATCAACAGGTATTGCACATGAGTTGCTTGGAGCAGTAAAGGGTAAAGAGGTTGTTGTAAATGGAGAAAACTGGGGGACAGTCGATAGTTGGAAAAAGCATTACGATGATGCGATTACCAAAAAGATGGTTAAGTAAAAAGTTACTTCACTTCGAATAAAATAATTTCAATATCAGCTTCGCTGTTAAGTTCAAGTTTGTGTTTTTTATTTGGTGCCAGATAAGAATAGTCGGTTTCTTTAATAATTGATTTCTGACTTCCACTTGATTTAATTCTTACATCAGGTCCATTTAATAAAATGGCAACAATTGGCCCCCTGTCTTTAATTTCAAAACTAGGATTGTTCTTGGATAATTTTATCCGGTAGCCTGCTGCTTTGTCTACTATAAAAATGGTATCGCTGGATAAAGGTGACCAGGCATTTGAATTGGTTGTATTGAACGGATTTAAGATTTCTACATCATAGGCGAAAATTTCATCATGAGGTCTGGCTGCAACTCTGTGTATTGCGGGTGCTGCAGCAAATGATGAATACCATGCATAGCCTTTCGGATTATTGGGGTGCGTCCACCCTTCGCCCAGAACCTGGTTATCATAGTTGGCAGGTTTAACGAAAACAAAGCAAGATGGGGTAGCGTGAATATGATAAAGACTGGTGTCTTTGTCCATGATTCTTGCTTGAATAACCCGCAGATAATTATTTGTAAATACTGGCTTGTGACGAGGCTCTTCAAAGACTGGAACCGGAGTTTGTCCACATACTTTATAAAGTCCTGCACATATCATTAAAAATATGAATAATGTCTTTTTCATGTATCAAATTTATGGTAAGTTTGTACGACCTCCGGAAGTTTCTACAATTACTTTAGTTGGTCCATTTTTTATTTTATTGTGGGACCATCATCAGCCAGTGGGTTTGATTTAAAAGATTAACGTATGACAAAGTACATTTTCGTGACCGGTGGGGTTACTTCATCGTTGGGTAAGGGCATTGTTTCAGCTTCTCTAGCAAAATTGTTACAAGCGCGTGGATTTAAAGTAACCATCCAGAAATTCGATCCATACATCAATGTCGATCCTGGAACCTTAAATCCTTACGAGCATGGTGAGTGTTATGTAACAGAGGACGGAGCAGAAACAGATCTTGATCTTGGTCACTATGAGCGCTTTTTGAACATTTTTACTACTCAGGCCAATAACGTAACTACTGGAAGAATTTATCAGTCGGTCATCAACAAAGAACGCGAAGGTGCATTTCTAGGAAAAACAGTCCAGGTTATTCCTCATATAACCGATGAAATCAAGAGAAGAATGCAATTACTCTCTGCATCTGGTTATGATATTATTATAACTGAAATAGGAGGGACTGTTGGCGATATTGAAAGTTTACCTTTTATTGAAGCGGTTCGTCAGTTGCAGTGGGAATTGCCTGAAGGTGATTGCCTTGTTGTTCACCTTACACTTGTTCCATATTTAAAAGCCGCAAAAGAGCTAAAAACCAAGCCTACTCAGCACTCTGTAAAAATGATGAGTGAAAATGGTGTACATCCTGATATTATTGTTTGCAGAACGGAACAGCCGCTATCAAGAGAATTGAAAAACAAGATTGCATTGTTCTGTAACGTAAAACCTGATTCAGTAATCGAAGCTGCAGATGCAAAAAGTATTTACGAAGTTCCTTTGCTCATGCAACAAGAGCAACTTGATATAATAGTTTTGAAAAAGCTCAATATTACCTGGTATCCGGAGCCGGACCTGACCATCTGGAAAGGGTTTTTAGAAAAACTATCCAATCCAAAGTCCAAAGTAACGATAGGCTTGATTGGTAAATACATCGAATTGCAGGATGCTTATAAGTCCATTCTTGAAGCCTTTATTCATGCAGGTGCTATGAATGAATGCAAGGTGGAAGTTGTCGATATCCATAGTGAGTTTATTACATCTGACAATGTGCATGAAAAACTTCAGGGCTTGAATGGATTGTTGGTGGCACCTGGTTTTGGTCATCGTGGTATTGATGGTAAAATCTTAGCTGTAAAATACGCTAGAGAAAATGGTTTGCCTTTCTTTGGTATTTGTTTGGGGATGCAAATGAGTGTAATTGAGTTTGCTAGAAATGTGCTCGGATTAAGTGGCGCACACTCAACAGAAATGGATCCTCAGGCAACAGATCCAGTGATTGATTTAATGGAAGCCCAGAAAACAGTAACAAGCAAAGGTGGAACCATGCGTTTGGGAGCATATCCTTGTAAGATTGAGCCTGGAACCTTGGCACAC
>JBKCGF010000043.1:0-2695 GCA_046303455.1 Chitinophagaceae bacterium
TAGCGCAACAGAAACATTTAAAAGAAAAAACAAAAAAGATACGACTGTCACTTTGTATTTCACGCACCATGGTCCAGTTACAAAGATTGATACAAAGAATAATAAAGCATACGCCATTCGCTGCGCATGGCTGGAACCAGGTGGAGCACCTTACATGGCATCCCTTCGTATCGACCAAGCAAAAAATTGGGAAGAGTTTCGAGATGCATGTTCTTACAGTCACATCCCAGGTGAAAACATGATCTGGGCAGATAAAAAAGGAAACATCGGTTGGCAGGCTGTCGGCATTACGCCAATCAGAACAACGCATTCAGGAATGGTGCCCGTTCCAGGCAACGGACAATACGAGTGGAAGGACTTTCTTCCCATCAAAGAAAGGCCGCATCTATTCAACCCTGCTAAAGGATTTTTCGCGACAGCCAACCAACATGTAACACCATCTGATTACAAACATGCATCTACATTGGCTTATACATGGGCAGATGATTATCGCGGAGACCGTGTAAATGAAGTGCTTGCATCAGCTCAAAAATCTACTGTAGCTTCTTCCATGGCATTGCAAACTGATTACACATCTTTACCCGCTCGTGAATTAGTCCCCCTGCTTTTATCATTGCAGTTTTCCAATCCAGAAACTGAAAAAGCAAAAGAGATGTTGAAGGGATGGAATTATGTATTGCATAAAGAAAGTATTCCTGCTGCTATTTATGTAATGTGGGAAAGAACAATAACTGCTGATGCAAAAAATCAATTCGTTCCAAAAGAAATCAACGCCTATATCACTTTGCAAACATCTACTGTTATAAAATGGATGAAAATGCCAGAAGCGGTATTTGGAGAAAACGCAATTTCAAAAAGAGATACATTTTTAAAGCAATGTTTTGAAAAAGCCATTAAACAGTTGAAAACTAAGTTGGGTGAGGATATGCAGAAATGGCAATATGGCCAAGCAAAATATAAACACATCAGCATCAACCATCCTTTGTCAGATTGGGTAGATGAAACCATGAAATCTAAAATTAATTTTGGTCCACTCCCGCGCAGTGGATATGGTTTAACACCAGGTGCAAATGGAACAGCAGACAATCAGACAGCAGGAGCAAGTTTCAGGATTGTAGTTGATCTTGCTGATTGGGACAAAGCTGTTATGACCAACACACCCGGACAATCAGGTAATCCTGATAGTCCCTTTTACCGCAACCTCTTTGAGGAGTGGGCCAACGATCGCTACTTCCCTGCATTATATTCAAAGGAAAAAATTCTAAACAATGCTGCAGAGAAATTTCAATTAAACCCTGGAATTAAGAAATGATGTTAAAAGAAATTCCTGTTGTCGGTCACTTGCAATAAGCCTTTAAACTGTCCTTTGTCAAAATCCAATCGGCTTGCTTTTACTGCGACAGGAAAATAATCTTTTGCACTAGTAACCATTTTTAATTTCTCTTGCTTGTCCGTGCTGATGTCGATTTTCCCTTTTAATTCTTTTTTAATAGAGGCCATCCATTTATTATCGACTGTCAACGAAGTATCGATATCTATCACTAATTGTTGTGCAAACACAACACCTGTAACCAAAAGTAAATTGTTCTGGTTAGCATTATTCAATAAAATTGGATTCACGTGTAGAAAATCTGCTTTGGTAAAATATTCTGTAACTGCTCCTAAGGTTACAGACTTAGTTACTGCATTCTTATAACTGATACTTACTTTTCTGCCTTGTTTTATTTTAGCAGACATTTCTAAAGAAGCAAGTCCAATAGATTTTAATACCTCATCCAATATGGTTATCCCAATATTAAATGCGTGCGTTTGTTTTTTACTCCCGTCTACACTTAGGGCAGCCTCCTCTTTTATTTCCAACTGAACATCGCTGACAAAAGCATGATCAATACTATCATAATAGAGCTCGGGACGATTGAAGCCTTGTTTCAGCCATAATTGTAAAGGCTTGTGATTGCGGACTGGACCATCAACCAGGTCATATCCTGCCTTACTGAGGTATTTGGTTAGTTGCATGAATTGGATTTTTTATTCGATCTACAATATGCAGATCGCTTTCCAATCCTTGTCGGGGAAAACACCAATTTGGTTGCGTCATTTTCTCAGAAATTAATCGACCTGAATGCTTGAATAATTGAATTACCCCATACATGAGGTCGCGAATAGTGACCTCATTTGTTTTGTTTACCTATTATAAACAATTCTTTGTTTCAAACTAAACAATAACTGTATTCTGCATGATTTATTAAAAATTAACATAGAGAAAATGAACTTTAAAGTGAGATAGAGGTTTATGTAAAAAAACAAACATGAAACTCAAATCTTTATTTCTTTCTTCTATTGCCTTAATTGCCTTCTCTTTTGGATTTGCACAAAAGACGGTTGTTGATATAGCTGTTGGTTCTCCTGCACACACAACCTTGGTTGCTGCTGTAAAAGCAGGTGGTTTGGTTGAAGTACTACAAGGTGCTGGACCATTCACAGTATTTGCGCCAACAAATGATGCTTTTGGTAAACTTCCTGCTGGAACAGTTGAATCATTGGTAAAGCCAGAAGCTAAAGCAACTTTGGTAAAAATTCTTACTTACCACGTTGTTGCTGATAACCTCGATGCAGCTTCTGTTGTAAAAGCTATTCAAGCTGGAAATGGCAGTGCAAAAGTAAAAACCGTTAGCGGTGGTACACTTACTGCATC
>JBKCGF010000044.1:0-4444 GCA_046303455.1 Chitinophagaceae bacterium
TCCACTGCAACGCAAGAGGGTGTGGTGGGCACTGCTGGTATTTGTCCGACTGAACCTATATCAGGAGATGTAACAGTCGAGAAGTACATCCCAGCCAAACGTGCCTTCAGGTTCTTGACTCCTGGTGTAACTACATCTACAACTATCAATGCCAACTGGCAGGAGGGTCGCAGTGTCTCAAGCACTGCGGGTTATCCTTATGCTGGTGGTACAACAGAGAATCCTATATCAGAATATGGCACCCATATTATGGGTACTGGTGGATCTACAAATGGTTTTGATGCTTCACTGTCCAATAGTTCTAGTTTATACACTTTCGATGTATCATCTTATGCATGGGTTGCAGAAGCCAATACCAATGTTTCTGGTAATGTATTAAAAAGGGGAGAAGCATATCGGTTGTTTGTCCGAGGTGACAGAGGCGTTAACCTGAACACCGATGCGGAAGCAGCCACAGCCACTACGATACGCACAACAGGTGTGCTGAAAGTATGTGAATCGATGAGCTTCACAACCACTTCACCTGTAGTTCCACTAAGCAGCGTTGCGGGTCGTTATTCCTTTATCGGTAATCCCTATTGGTCGGTCGTGGACTGGCATGCAGTGACAAAGACCAATGTAGAAGACAATTTATATTATTGGGATCCAACCATATCAGGTACTAATGGACGGGGTGCTTACATAACCTATAATGCGCTTACTAGTAGTAATAACACCCAGGGATCAGTAGCCAATCGTTACATCCAACCGGGACAAGCATTTTTTGTTCGTAATAATTCTGATGTCAGTGCATCAAACCTTCCTTCAATTACGTTTGATCATGCAGATATTGTAGGCAGTTCACCAACACGCACAGCCATCTTTGGTAAGAAGAACAATATATCAGTAGGTGGAGAGTTGGGTATGGATGACCAACAGCGTGTGAGAGGCACAGTGCCACTGGCAATTGAGAAGATCTATGTATCGCTGTTGATTAAGAACAAGGTTGCAGCGGGACCAGCAGATGGATTTTTAGTTGCCTACAACCAAGGGTTTACAGATACTTATGGTAAGGAAGACGCTTCCAAGTTCAGCAACTTAGATGAGAACATTGCAGCGGTGTACAATGGAAGCCGTCAGTCGATACTGGGATTACAATCTGCAAGTGGTAATCAAATCAAAACAGACACCATCCCCATTAGCATGTCTAATCTCTATGATGGAGAATACTTACTTAAAGTATCCATCGATAAGAGTGTGAGTCCTGTTAGAGAAGTATATGTAGTGAACAGAGTAACGAAGCAGCAATATAAGGTCGACTACACGAAGGGGTTAGCGCTATCATTCTTAAACAGCATTACAAAGACCAAGGATGATTTAGTACTAGTGGTGAACTCACAATCTATTCCTAATCCTGTGCGCACCCGAAAACAATTGGTTGTATTCCCTAATCCAGTCACTACTGGAACAGTAGAGGTTATCGTCCCTAACATCAGTGGTAAGAATGACATGATGAACAAGCCTGCTAGGATAGAGGTATTCTCATCCAACAACCAGGTTGTGTTTACACAGAACGTAACACTGGATGCAACAGGAAAAGCGACGTTGGATTTTTCTTCATTAACATCAGGCGGCTATGTAGTAAGGGTATATTTAGATAGAAATTCATTTACAACTAAACTGATTAAGCCATGAGGAGTATACTGATGATGTGCGGAGCCATTGCTATTTTGTTTACACAATCAGCAGCAGCACAAGACAACAACCAATCGATTAGTGATGATCTGAAAAAAATCTGGGGAGATCAAGGATCATCAAATGGAACAGGTCTTAGCATGGATGGCATGTATGATACCCAGGCTGGTACAGACAATACTGACGATATTGGATTTGCTGATGATGTAACTTCTGCACCAATTGACGGTGGAATAAGTTTACTTCTTGCAGCGGGTCTAGTTGCAGGAGCACAAAGAATCAGAAAAGAAGTGAATAAGTCAAAAGACAAAGAGAAGAATACATTGAAATAGTAAAACAGTCTGAGACTAACACAAATAAAAATGCCCTCTCAGTTTTACTGAAAGGGCATTGTGCCCAAGACTGGATTCGAACCAGCACGCCGTTTCCAGCGCTACCACCTCAAGGTAGTGCGTCTACCAATTTCGCCACCTGGGCAGGGGACTGCAAATTTAAATAAAAATCGGTAGTGAAGAAAAGAATGATTTTTATTTATTTTTTGAAGGCAATCCTGAATGTTGTTCCTTTTCCTTCAGCTGATTGGAGGATAAACAATTGGCCCCTATGATATTCCTCTACAATTCTTTTTGCAAGTGTGAGTCCAACTCCCCATCCTCTTTTTTTGGTACTAATACCTGGATTGAATATTTCAGTTTGAAGCGATGCAGGAATACCTTTTCCTGTATCACTGATATCCAGATAAATCTCCTGATTTAGTTCATGAATGGCCAAGGTCAACGTGCCAGTTCCAGACATTGCATCCAATCCATTTTTACAAATGTTTTCAATTACCCATTCAATCAACTCTGGGGCTAATGCTATTTGAACTGAATGAGCAGGATAATCATTGAAAATAAATGTTACTTTTTCAGATGCTCTTTTTTTCATGTAAGTCACCACATTTTCAACGAGCTCCTGTAGTACTACATTTTCTTTTTTGGGTGTACCTCCAATCATGCTGAATCGTTCACTTATTAATTTTAAACGATCAATGTCTTTTTCCATTTCAGGAAGAATCTCATGTGTTGACGCACCTTCTTTTAAGATGGTTGTCCAACCTGAAAGTGCGGAAATAGGTGTACCCAGTTGATGCGCAGTTTCTTTTGCAAGTCCCGCCCATAGTTGGTTCTGTATGGATTTGTTTCTATTGTTGATAGAAATAATCATCATTGTTGTAAATAGTATTACAATTAATAATTGGAGCAACGGAAAATACCTCACTTGAATCAATAGAGATGATTCTCCATAGTAGTATACATTGAATTTCTTTTGACTAGTATCGATATAAGTCTTAATGAAATTTCCTTTGTTTTTGAATGCATTTAATTTTGAAGCCAGGTAATTATTATTTGTTGCTTTATTACTATCTAGGTTCATGAACCCCATGATGCTATCAGTTTCATTAGCTTCGATAACCGGAATTGTTGTTTGTTCTGCTATGATTATAGAAGCGAGAGATAGGTCTTCTCCAATTTCTGCATTGGCGATTTTTTGCTGGGCTGCAACCCATTCTTCCATTTGTCGTTTTTCTCTTTCAGCAATGCGCGTCGACAAATAATTGGAGTAAAAAAAAGTGCCAATTACAATGGCGACTGCCAGAATTGACATCAATAATTTCCATGTATTTGGCTTCTGTATCATTTTTTATAGCGTAACACAACAAAAATGACGATTTAAGCCCGAGATACAAACTATTTTCCTGCCAAGAACCTATTTTTGCCTACTTCATGTTGGAACAAGATCAAATAGAACCTGTAGCGGTCGTGATACTGAACTGGAATGGTAAGCAATACCTACAGGAGTTTTTGCCTTTTCTTTTTAAGTCGACTTACCCTGGTTTAAAAGTATATGTAGCCGATAATGGATCTTCTGATGGTTCTATTCGATTTTTGGAAGATGCCCATCCAAACGTAATTATAATCGACAATAAAAGTAATTATGGCTTTGCAGGAGGGTATAATCTGGCTTTGAAGTCAGTCCCGGAAGAATTCATAATTCTTTTGAACTCTGATATTGAAGTCACATCCCATTGGATTGAACCAGCAATAACATTATTTCAATCTGATTCAACCATTGGAGCTGTTCAACCCAAGATCATGGATTTCAAGAACAGGAAATCATTTGAATATGCTGGTGCAGCAGGAGGGTGGATAGATATATTTGGATATCCATTTTCAAAAGGCAGAGTTTTTGATAAACTTGAAATCGATAATGGACAATATGACGTTTCAGAAGAAATTTTCTGGGCATCAGGAGCAGCAATGTTCATACGTAAATCTGCATTTGTAAAAGCGGGAGGTTTTGATGGGTATTTTTTTGCGCATCAGGAAGAGATTGATCTTTGTTGGAGGATGCAAAAGGCAGGATATAAAATAGTTTCTTGTCCCGCTTCAATTGTCTACCATATAGGAGGAGGTACCTTGTCTAAGGACAATCCCAGAAAAATCTATTTGAATTTCAGGAATAACCTCATTATGCTATGGAAAAACCTTAGTATGGGTCAGGTGCTATGGATTCTGCCATTCAGGTTTGCATTGGATGCAATAAGTGCGTGGAAGAACCTTTTATCTGGACAACCTGCATTTTTTAAAGCAATTATGAAAGCCCATTTTTCATTCATGGGATGGTTGTTTTCAGATAGAAAATCTGGTGTTTATTTTCATTCAAATGAGCTTGAACCCAAAGGGGTTTATAAGGGGAGTGTGGTTTGGCAGCACTTTGTAAAAGGAAA